>JBKBPE010000012.1:0-18265 GCA_046293375.1 Aquificaceae bacterium | reverse complement strand
TCTCACCCAACGTGTATTTAAAGAAATATAATAATATAGTGAAATGGCTAAGGAGATAAAGTATTTAGGCAGGAATGTAGAGCCAATAATACAACCTCAAGAGAGAAGGAAAACCTTCAGAGAGTATGCCCTTGGTTTTTCAATAAGCATGGCTATTGACGAAGCAAAGAGATGTCTTTTTTGCAGAGATGCAGAAAAAAGGTGTATAGAAGCCTGCCCAGTCAATGTTGATGTACCAGGCTTTATAAAAAAGATAATTGAAGGGAACTTAATAGGAGCGTATAAGAAGATAATCCAATCAGACCCTTTCCCTTCTGTATGTGGAAGGGTATGCCCCCAAGAGAGACAGTGTGAGGGTGCTTGTATCCTTTACTACGATGTGGTTAGGAGCAGAAAGAACAAGGGACTCCCAGTTAGTATAGGGGCTCTTGAAAAGTTTGTGGGTGATTTTATAAGAGTTTCTGGTTTAGAGATGGAGGTTAATGTTGCTGAGCCAACTGGCAAAAGGGTTGCTATTGTTGGGGCTGGACCTGCAGGTCTCTCCTGCGCCTATGACCTTGCAAAGCTAGGTCATAGGGTTCATGTTTACGAAGCCCTTCCAAAGGCTGGTGGTGTTATGATGTACGGCATTCCAGCCGCAAGGTTAGAAAAAAGCATAGTAGATTGGGAAGTAGAAAGACTGAAAAGGATGGGGGTTGAGTTTTTTCATGGTTACACCATCGGTGAGACTCTTAGTTTAAGGTCTTTGCTTGAGAGTTATAATGCTGTTTTTCTGGCAGTAGGTGCAGGAATAGGATCCTTAGGCATAAAAGGAGATCATCTTTTGGGCGTTTATCCTGCTTTGGACTTTTTGAGAAGCGTAAACCTCAAGGAAGAGCATGTTAAACTTGGTTCTAAGACTGTCATTATAGGTGGGGGCTTTACTGCTGTAGATTGTGCAATAACCTCCGTACGTCTTGGAGTTGAGACACACATAGTCTACAGAAGAACAAGGGAGACATCCTCCGCAAGGGATGAAGAGTGGGACCACATAGAGCAAGAGGGTGTGATAATTCACTGGCTTACACAACCCATAGAGATATTGGGAGACAAGGAAGGTAAAGTGGGGGGTGTTAGATGTATAAAGATGAAACTTGGAGAGCCGGACGAAAGTGGAAGACCAAAACCTATTGCCATACCTGGTTCTGAGTACATAATTGAGTGTGATTCTGTTATATTTGCCATAGGACAAAGGCCGGACCCAACGGCCTATAAAGAGCTAAAGGACCTTAAAGTTTCTAAACAGGGTACAATTCAAGTAGATGAAGGTTTTAGGACAAGCATAAAGGGGCTCTTTGCTGGTGGGGACGTGACAAATGGTGGAGAGACAGTTGTAAGAGCTATAGCCCATGGAAGAAAAGCAGCCCAGTCTATACATGAATACTTAACAAAGGAGGTATTTTGATATGAAAAAGGCCATTCTAATCTTGGGAGCTATCCTACTGACCTTCTTCCTTTTCAAGTCCTGTGGTGACAGTTCAAAAGAAGCAAAGAGTACCGTTGAAGACTTCATATCTGCCATCAGAGATGAGAACGGAGAAAAGGCAGTCAAACTGCTATATCCTCCCTTTAGGGAGGCCATTGTCAGTCAAGTAAAGATACCCTTTGAGCTGACAGAGATGAAGCCTTCTGAACTTTTAGCCTGTATCCTCTCAACTATGGGAAAAAACATAGAGAAGGTTAAGTATGTGGATGTGAGCAAAGTGGATGACAATCATACGGAAGTTATTGTAAGGATAACAGACAAGGAAGGCATGGAGAAGATGTTTACCTTTATACTAATAAAGGAAGAGAAAAAGTGGAAGATAGCGAGTATATCTCTACTAAGATGAAGGTGCTAATTTGGCAAACTGCCTACCTTGGTGATGTAGTGCTCGCTACACCCCTTATAAGAACCCTCCAAAAAAGTTTTAAGGATATAACGGTGGGCTTTGTAGGAAGGCCTTTCATACTGGAGCTCTTAAAAGGTTACAACATAGATCTGATACCTTTCGATAAGAGCTTTACAAGTTCCTTTTCCATCGTAGAGAAGATAAAGGATTACACAGTAGTCTTATCTCCGCATATATCCGCAAGGTCTGCGCTCATACTCTTCTTTTCTGGAATACCTACAAGGATAGGCTTTGATAGGTCAGAATTGCCATGGCTTTATACACATGTTGTAGAACATGAATGGGCAGGGCATGAGGTTGATAGAAATTTAAAACTGTTAAAGCCCATAGGGATAAAGGATAAGGAGTTTATAAGAGAAACAAAGCTCTTTGTGGATGAGGAGTGCATAAAGGCCATATTCAAAAAGTTTAATCTTCCAGAAGATTATGTGGTAGTCTCTCCATTTTCTAACTTTCCCCTCAAGGAGTGGTATATGGAAGGATGGGTAGAAGTTGTAAAGAGCTTGGGTAAGGATGTGGTTTTGGTTGGAGCCAAAGAGTACCAAGAGAAAGCCAAAAATATATCTGAGAGGGCAAGGGTTATAAATTTGGTGGGTAAGACTACGCTAACAGAACTTATGGCTGTTGTATCAAAGGCTAAACTTGTCCTTTCTTGTGATTCTTCCCCAGTGCATATAGCAAACGCTTTTGGTACCCCAGCCATATCCATATACACTTCTACATCCCCTCACTATGGCTTCTACCCTACGGTTGGTTCTTATCTAAAGCCAGACATACCTTGCTCTCCTTGCTCACCCAATCCTAAAAGCTGTAAGGTAGGCAGATATGACTGTCTAAAGGCTGTAAAACCAGCAGACGTTTTGCTTCAAGCTTCAAAATTTTTGACTTTTAGCCGCTAAATTAATCTCCAACCCATCACTTTATAAAGTCTTTTAGTATGGCATAGACCTTCATGGCTTTATCAAATCTTACATTTATCACATCCCAGTTGAGATTTTCCAAAAAAGCATCTATGTAAGGAGGTCTTTTGTTCTTTTGGTCCACGTAGTAAGCATGTTCATAGGTATCCAAAACTATTAACGGTATAAGTCCTGTGTAGTTGTATAGGTTGTGAGCATCAAGACCGTTCACAACAAGCTTACCAGAGAATATGTCAAGCCCCAAAATAGTCCATCCCCTAAAGGCTATACCAGCAGCTTTTATCTCCTGAAGAGAGGCATCCCAAGAGCCAAAGTCTTCCTCTATCTTTTTCTTAAGTGCTTCGGAAGGTTCTCCCTTTAAGCCAAGATGTTCAAAGTAAAGCTCGTGAAGAACTACACCCATATAGTTGAAAGTCTCTTCTACCTTTAGCTCTCTGTACTCAGAATAATTTTGGTTTGCTTTAGTCCTATCGGAAAAGCTATGGTCCGAGAGCTTTTCTTGGATTTCGTTGTACTTAGTAACATAGCCCTTATAGTGAGCCTCAAAGTGTGGTTCTATCTGCTCGTTGGAGATTCCTTTTAGGCCCGAGGGCTTGAGATGGTTCTTAGGTTCTAACTTATGGGTTGCCATGATAACTCCTCCTTGCGAGTTTTCCTCTATTAGATTTAAACATATTAGTAAGTACATTTGTATGATAAGTGTCAGATTGTATACCCAAAACCTACAGCATAAAGTTTAAAGAAAGGAGGTGTGGCATGCCAGAAGTTTTATACTCTGGATGGGAGCTTTTTTTTAGATGGGTTCATTTTGTTGCGGGTATTACTTGGATAGGTCTTCTTTACTTCTTTAATTTGGTAAACGTTCCTTATACAAAGGCTACTAAACCTGAGGAAAGGCCCGCCCATGTTCCAAAACTCATGCCTTTAGCTTTGGCATGGTTTAGGTATGCAGCCCTGGTGACCATAGCCATTGGCCTTATTATGATTTATATGAAGTACTGGTCTGCTGGTGATATTGTAAGCTCCAACTCAGCAAAAACCATACTTGTGGGAGGTATACTTGGTATTATCATGATGCTCAACGTATGGCTCTTTATATGGCCGAATCAGAGGAAGACAATCCAAGCAACAGTAAGAGGAGAAAAGGCAGACCCAGTATGGAGTAAGAAGGCTTTACTTTTCTCAAGAGTTAACTTCACACTGTCTTACCCCATGTTGCTTTTTATGGGCGCTGCCACTCATTATCCAATGAGCTGGGGGATGATCCTACTAACTGGCATTGTAACAGCTATTATAGGTGCTGCTATAGTCCTCTTTGTACAGCGCTAAAACTAATTGTGCATCTTCTCGTGCATACCACCCATGCCTTTCTTTACTGGAGCAGACACTTTTATCTCCCCAGACTTCTCAAACTTTAGTGCAAGGTCTACCTTTTGGCCTTCTTTGGGTTTCTCCAATAGATTTATGAGCATAATGTGATAACCACCAGGTTTTAGCTCAACACTTTTTCCAGCTGGTATTTCGAGAACCTTTATCCTTCTCATCTTTCCGCCTACAGTTTCATGAATCTCTACGGCTTTGGCTATCTTCGTGGAAGCATCTATGAGCTTATCTGGTTCATCTCCTTTGTTCTCAATTACCATGTAGGCAGCGCTCATGCTTGATGTTGGGGGTACCTCTCTTACCCATGCATCCTTGACCTCAATCTTTGGTGCTGCTAGACTAACTCCAGAAACAATAAGTCCTAACAAAAGCTTCTTCATGGTTCACCTCCTTTATGTTAATTCTAAACAAAAAAATATGAAAATTCTGTGAATCCTACAATCCTATAAACCGGTTCGGCGGGAGTCGAACCCGCAACCTTGGGATCCGTAGTCCCACGCTCTATCCAATTGAGCTACGAACCGTAATATTATAGTATATAAGTATGAGGGCTCTTTTGCAAAGGGTCAAGTCCTCATGGGTGTTGGTGAACGAAAGGGAAGTGGGAAGGATAGGTGAAGGTCTTAACATCCTTTTGGGCATAGGTGTTGGGGATTGGGAGGAGGATGCGAAGAGGCTTGTAGAAAGGATAGTAAACTTGAGGGTTTTTGAGGACAAGTCTGGAAAGTTCAACTACTCATTGCTGGATATTAAGGGCTCAGCTCTTATCATCTCGCAGTTTACTCTCTATGCAAGCATAAAGAAGGGGAGGAGGCCAAGCTTTGAGGGTGCAGAAAAGCCAGAGAGGGCAAAAGAACTTTATGAGTACTTTGTTGAACTTATGTCTCAGAAAGTACCCGTAAGCACAGGTGTGTTCGGTGCTATGATGGAAGTTCATATAGTAGGGTGGGGCCCAGTGACCATACTCCTCGACAGCAAGGATATCTAAAAGTTTTGTTCTTTAAGTATAACCTTTTGGTAGAAACTCTCTGGTAGAAAAGCATGTCTGTGCATGTCGGCGCTGTACAGCTTTGTTTGAATATCAACCTGTCTTAATGGCTCTCTCGTCCAGTACTTCTTTGATGCTATAGAGAAAGTCCACCAGTAGCCTGCATAGCCAGGTATAGCGGCCGTATAAAGATCCACTATGGGGAAAACCTTCTTGAGAGATTTCTGTATCCTTCTTACTATCTCTGTATGGTAGTATATGGATTCTGTCTGTCCCACGTATATACCATCCTCCTTAAGAGCTCTAAAAACATACCTGAAGAACTCCTCTGTAGTAAGCACATGAGCAAATCCTACAGGGTCGGTAGAATCAACTATTATGATATCAAACTCCCCCTCGTAATCCTGTATGTACTTGTATCCATCCTCATTCAAGACCATAGCTCTTGGGTCCTCAAAGGCCGCAGACATAGTGGGGAAGAACTCTTTTGAAACCCTTATCACTTCAGCATCTATATCGACAAGAACTGCTCTCTTGACATCTTTGTGCTTGAGTACCTCCCTTAGAGCTCCACCGTCCCCCCCTCCTATTATAAGTACGTTCTCTGGGTTTGGGTGGGAACAGAGGGGAATATGGGATATAAACTCATGGTATATGAACTCAAACCTCTCATCACACTGAGCTACTCCATCAAGGATCAAAACATTCCCAAAGTTTGGAGATTCTATTACCATTATCTCCTGGTAATTGCTCTTGCCTTGGTAGAGGACCTTGGATACAGGATAGCAATGCCTTATAGGAGCGTATGGGTCTCGCTCAATGAAGAACACATCCAACATTCTTACTCACCTCTTAAGTTTTGAAATTTATTATAATCAAAATCCATGAAAGTCTTAATAACGGGTGGAGCTGGGTACATAGGGTCCCACATGGTAAAGATGCTTGGAAGCATGGGGTATGAAGTTGTTACCTATGATAACCTTTCTACAGGGAATGAGGATGCTGTACTCTACGGCAGGCTTGTGGTGGGGGACCTTCTGGACAAGGAAAAGCTAAGGCAAGTAATGGCAGATTTTAAACCTCATGTGGTTGTCCACTTTGCTGCAAAGATATCAGTACCCGAAAGCGTAAAAGACCCAATTACCTATTACGATAATAACTTCTGTGGAACTATAAACCTGCTTTCTGCGATGGAAGAAACCAACGTAAGGCATATGATCTTTTCTTCAACGGCAGCAGTGTATGGGATACCAAAAAGAGTACCAGTGGCGGAGGATGACCCAACACATCCTATAAACCCTTATGGATGGAGCAAGCTCTTTGCAGAGCAAGCTATAAAAGATTCTAGAGTTAACTTTATAATCCTTAGGTACTTTAACGTGGCTGGTGCCGACCCAGAGGGAAAGCTGGGACAAAGGTCAAAAGAAGCTACCCACCTCATATACAGAGCCCTAAAGGTCGCGAAGGGAGAAATACCTTACATAGAGGTCTACGGGACAGACTATCCAACACCGGATGGTACATGTATAAGGGATTATATACACATCACAGACCTAATACAGGCTCATGTGGATGCCATGGGTTACCTTCTGGACGGTGGAAATTCTGATATTTTCAACGTAGGATACAGCTGTGGTTATTCGGTTCTTGAGGTCATAAAGACCATAAAAGAAGTTACAGAAGTTGATTTTGAGGTGAGGTTAGCGGAAAGAAGGGAAGGTGACCCACCAGTTCTGATAGCAGACAGCACGAAGATAAAAAGCATAGGCTGGAAGCCCATGTACAACGACCTGAAGTTTATCATAAGAACAGCTTGGAACTGGGAAAAGAATTATATTTAAAAACTATGGAGCATGAAGTTTACGAGAGGTTAAAGGATATAAAAGACCCAGAGATACCTTTGGACATAGTAAACCTTGGGCTTGTGTACGGTGTAAGTGTAAAGGATAGTATAGCGTACATAGACATGACATTAACAGTTCAAGGATGCCCGGCGAAGGCCTACTTTGCGCAGTATGTAAGGGAGTATCTGCTTAAAAGTTTTCCCAAGCTCAGGGATATAGTTGTTCAGTTTGTTTTTGAACCTCCTTGGAACAGGGATAAAATATCTGAAGAAGGAAAACAAAAGTTAAGGAGTATGGGATGGAATATCTAAAGAACAAATTTAAGGTTCTGGCTGAAGCCATAGAGAGAGAGTCTGTTCTAATTCACCGTGCTGCCCTGATAGATGGGTACAGAGACATATACAAACTTTCAAAGTTTGGTATTGATAAGATCATAAAAAGGGCTGCTAAGTATGGAGGTAAGAAGGGAGCAAACATACTCAAAGAAAGGTATGGTCTTCTCACAGACAGGCTTGATGAAGCATTAGATATACTTACCGTTATAGCTGAATCATCAAGACTGCTTGATATATTTGAATACGATATAGATACTATGGAAATAAGGGTTGAAGGTTCTATACTGGTTGAAGCCATAGGAAAGAGCAAAAACCCAGTTTGTGAGCCCATGGCAGGGTTCTTTGAAGGCTTCTTAGGTTCTCTTCTGGAAAAGAATTTTGATATTAGGGAAACAATGTGCAAGGCACAGGGACATGAAAGATGTGTCTTTAAGATACATCAAAAATGATGGAGGTCCTTAATATAAGAACAACAAAGAAGACAATGTTTGCAAATATAACCCATGATGTTAGGAATGTGGTCAGGAGATCTGGCATAAAGTCTGGACTGTGTGTCCTTTATGTTCCACACACAACGGCGGCCGTTTTTATAAACGAAGGGGCAGACCCGGATGTACTCAAGGACATATCCTACATGATTGAAAAGCTAATACCTTGGGAGGACAGAGCGTACTCTCATATGGAAGGAAATGCAGCAGCTCACATAAGAAGTGCTATAGTGGGCAACTCTAGGGTAGTGCCCGTTGACAACGGAGAGCTTTTGCTCGGAACTTGGGAATCCATCTTTTTGGTTGAATTCGATGGACCAAGAAGCAGGAGAGTTATTGTTAAGACCATTGAAGGATGAATAGGAGGATCAGATGGAAACTGTTGTAGCCTTTCTTGTACTGATCGGTGTACTGGTTTGGTTTCATGAACTCGGTCACTTCTTACTTGCTAAGTTTTTTGGTGTAAAGGTGGAGGCTTTTTCCATAGGCTTTGGCCCAGTGCTCGCCAGTAAAAAGCTTGGCGAGACAGAATACAGGCTATCAGCCGTACCTTTGGGTGGTTATGTAAAGCTTTACGGTGAAGAGGAGCAAACTGGTGATCCAAGAGCGTACTCCTCTAAGCCTAACTGGCAAAAGATCCTCATAGCCTTTGCTGGCCCTATGTTCAACTTCCTTCTTGCTATCTTCGTGTTTTCTTCTGTCTTTATAATGGGTAGGACTGTACCATCCTACATTCTTGAAAAACCCGTTGTAGGTTATGTTGTTCCAAATAGTCCAGCATACAAGCTTGGTCTAAGGGTTGGGGATACGATACTTGAACTTAACGGAAAGATATTAGACACGTGGAAGGACTTAGAGAGCGTAAGCCTTGATAGCATACTAAAAAAGAACTGGTCGCTGAAAGTTTTGAGGAATGGTCAAACTCTTGAACTCTTTGGCAAAGTGGAACTCTCCAGAGCTACTGGTTTTGGTGCAGAGCCTTACATAAAACCCCTAATAGGCAAAGTTCTACCCAAAAGTCCAGCAGAGCAGGTGGGTCTTCAAGAGGGGGATATGATTCTGGAGATAAACGGTCAGAAAGTAAACAGTTGGTACGATTTGGTAGATGGAATAAAAAGGTCAAACGTCGTAAATCTAAAGCTTAAAAGAGGGGACAGAGTTTTTGAAAAAGTTGTCGTGCCAATAAAAAGCAAAGAGACGGGTATGCCCATGCTCGGAATATCACCTTACATAGAGACTCTAAAGGTTAGTGAGCCTTTTCACAGAGCGTTCCTCAAAAGTTTGGAGAAAGTAAAGACCTTGACACTTCTATCTGTAAAAGCCATATGGGAGTTGTTGACGGGTGGTTTATCCTTAAAGACTCTGGGAGGACCAATAGCTATAGCTCAACTTGCTGGTGAATCAGCACAGCAGGGAGTTGTTGCCTTCCTAGGAATGATGGCTTTCATGTCTGTTCAGCTTGCAGTTTTCAATCTTATACCACTTCCCGTCTTAGACGGAGGGCTTATACTTCTTTTTCTAATAGAATCTCTAAGAAGAAGACGCCTCTCTCAGAAGTTTAAAGAAAACTGGCAGAGGGTTGGTTTTGCTATAATAATAGCTCTTTCAGTCTTTGTTATACTGAACGATATACTGAGAGTGCTTACTGGAAATAAGGTCTAAAAGGGTTTATCGGGTACCTTCTCCCAGTCCTTTAAGAAAAGCTCTATACCTCTGTCTGTGAGCGGATGGTTGAAGAGCTTACTCATAACCTCAAAGGGCATAGTACATACATCTGCACCTATTATGGCGGCTTCAGCAACGTGCATGGGATGTCTGACGCTTGCTACTATTATTTCAGTTTCCATGTCGTAGTTATCAAAGATGGTTTTTACATCCTTTATTAGTCTCATCCCCTCTCCAGATACATCATCTATTCTACCTATAAAAGGCGATACAAAGGTTGCACCAGCCTTTGCTGCCAAGAGCGCTTGGGTTGGAGAGAATACTAAAGTTACGTTCACTGGGATGCCTTCCGATTCTAAAGCCTGAACGGCTTTTATACCTTCTGTTGTCATCGGTACCTTTATTACCACATTGTCTCCAAGCTCAGCAAGCATTTTCCCTTCCTTTATCATACCCTCTGTGTTCAAAGACACCGTTTCTAAGCTTACAGGACCGTCTACCAATTTTACTATCTCCTTAGCAACGTCCATGAAGGGTCTACCTGTTTTGGCTATTAAGCTTGGGTTTGTAGTAGCTCCGTCCAGTATACCCCAGTCTAAAGCTTGCCTTATCTCTTCTACATTCCCAGTATCAAGAAAGAACTGCATAAGAACCTCCTTTTAATAATTATACAACGCTTTTGGCCTTTTCAAAAAGTCCATAACCCTAGTGGCAAGCCTATAAGAGGCTTTTATGCAATCTGACACAGAAACACCGTAAAGGTAGTTTCCACCCAAAAAGAGGCCAGGCTGTTCCTTTTCTATAAAGTTTGCAAGCTCTGTATACTTTCCATATCCCAAGGTATACTGAGGTATGCCCTTCCTCCAGCGAACAACCTTTAAAAATTCAAACTCTTTAATATCAAGTATATTTTCAAGCTCCCTCTCCACTATATTCATAACAGCTTCATCTTCGTAGTCTACCACCTCTGGGTCTGTAGCCCCACCAAGATAAACAGTCAAGAGCTCTTTCCCCTCTTTACTTCTTCCTTCAAACAGTTGGGAAGAGAATATAACTCCAAGGATCCTTTTCCTCTCAACTTTTGGAACCAAAAAACCAAAACCCTCTGGCAAAAGCCCCTTTCTGACAGAAACATGTACAACCAAAAGGGGAGCATAGTATATCTTGTCAAACTCCGATGCACTCCAAAACATGTCTTTAAGCAGATAGCTTGTGGACATTGCTGGCGTACAAACAACAACAGCCTTTGCTATCATTTTGCCCTCTTTTGTGTCCAAAAGAAAAAGGTCATCCTTTCTTCTTATTCTAAGGACTACGTTGTTTTTGCTAATGCTTAGACCTTCTGATAGCTTTTTTATCAAGGATGTGTTTCCATCTTTGAAGGATACAAGCCTCCCATTTGGTCCAATAGCCTTGAGCTTTATGGCCCCCTTTACCAAACTTCCAAACCTCTGTTCCAGCTCGTACACTTTCTTCACTGCATATCTTACAGAGAGCTCCTCCGGGTCACCGGCGTACACTCCAGACACAAATGGAGAAACTATATAGTCTAAAAACTCTCTTCCTAACCTCCTTCTGACAAATGTACCTATGCTTTCTTCCTCCTTTGAAGACTTTTGAACGAAAGGTTCCTTTAGAACTCTTAGCTTTGCCCCAAAGGATAGCAAGGGTGAGGTAAAAAACTCTATAGGTGACAGGGGAAGGGGCACAAGCCTCCCTTTTCTATATATATACCTTTTCTTTGAGGAGGGGTTAGAGTATACAGGCTTTATGCCAACATCTCTTAAGAAGTTCTCTACAGCCTCGTCAGCTAAAATGGTCTGTGGTCCAAGCTCCAAAAGGTAGCCATCTTTGTACTCGCTCTGTATCTTTCCCCCAATTCTATCTTCCTTTTCAAGGACATTGACATCTACTCCAGCTTTTTTTAGGTAATAAGCTATAGAGAGGCCCGATATACCACTACCTATAACAACAGCCTCTATCATGACTTGTAAGGAACACCCTTAAGAGGAGAGGATGGAACTGCATAGGTTCTCTTTTGCATCCTACCAGCAAGGTAAGAGAGCCTTCCGGCTAAAACTGCATATCTCATAGCTACCGCCATCTTTATAGGGTCTTTTGCTTCCGCAAGGGCTGTGTTGGTAAGTATGGCGTCCACACCAAGCTCCATAACAGGGGGAATGTCCGCCGCACTTCCTATGCCTGCATCCACGATAACAGGAACAGAAACAGCCTCCTTTATGAACATTATGTTATAAGGGTTTTGAAGCCCAAGGCCAGAACCTATGGGAGCTGCCAATGGCATGACAGCAGAACAACCCACGTCTTCAAACTTCTTAGCGTATACGGGGTCATCAAAGATATAAGGAAGTATCACAAAACCCTCTTTCACTAAAAACTTGGCAGCTTGCAAAGTCTGCTCCATGTCTGGGAGGAGTGTTCTTTGGTTGCCTATGACCTCGAGCTTTATCCAGTTTATACCAGTTGCCTCCCTTGCAAGAAGGGCGGTCTTTATAGCCTCCTCTGCTGTGTAGCATCCTGCCGTGTTGGGAAGGATCAGATATTTTTTTGGGTCTATGTAATCCAAAAGATTCTCCTTTTTCGGGTCTGTTATGTTTACCCTTCTTACAGCTACTGTTATGATATCTGCACCACTGTGTTCCAACACTTCCTTTGTCTGCTGAAAGTCTTTAAACTTACCAGAGCCTATGATGAGCCTGGACAAAAATGTCCTTCCTGCTATCTCCAGCAGGTCATCCTGAAGAAACCTTTCAGCATCCTGCATTATCCACCTCCTACCAGATGTATGACCTCTACGCTGTCTCCTTCTTGTATGTACTTGCTTTGATAATCTTTCTTGAGAATCACCTCACCGTTTATAGAAACTGCAAGCCCCACATCCTTGTAAGCTACACCCAAGTGGGACAAAAGTTCCAGCACACTCATGCCTTGTCCAACTTCTCTTTCCTCTCCGTTTATTCTGACCACCATGTTGGAATTAACAATATATAGCCAAACATGAGATTTTCAACCTTGCAAATACGCAAAAACCCTTGTATAAATGCAAAAAATAAATTAGGTCTGAGGCTGTTTCAAGAATCCCAGAAGCAAATAACAACCTTTACTATCCATACACTACCACCTCCTGCTTAATCTACCATTTCTTTAAGGGATTGTGGTCTGCCTCTTTTAGATGTTTTTGTGTGTTCTTTGTTAACCATTCTATAAGAAAAGGATTATACAAAAGCTTCCTGTTTTTGAAAAAGCCTCAGCTCAAAACTTCGTGAAAGCTAACTTTCCTTTGCTCACCCGTATGCATGTTTTTTATGGTTACATAACCGTTCGATTTCTCATCCTCCCCCACTATAACGGTATAATCTGCCCTCATCCTGTTTGCCAGTTCCATCTGCCTTTTGAGCCCATTTTTTTTATAAGAGAGCTCCACTCTTTTCCCATTTTCTCTTAGCTTCTTGACCACTTCAAAGGTATAATCCATAACGTCCCCAAAGGGAATGACAAAGTAGAGGGGCTCCTCTGGCAAGCTATCCTCTACAAGCATAGAAAGTCTCTCTACACCAACTGCAAAACCCATAGCTGGTACAGACGGCCCTCCCATATCCTCAACTAAGTAGTCGTATCTTCCACCAGCTATGATTGCTATACCAAGCTCATGGGATACAGCTTCAAAAACTGTCTTGGTGTAGTAATCAAGCCCCCTTACTAAATTATGGTTCTCTTTGTAAGGTATAGAAAGTATGTCTAAATAATCCTTCAACATCTGATAATGCCTTTTGCAACCATCACACAGAAAATCAACCATCTTTGGCGCTTCCGTTACTGCTTCTTTACAAGTCTCCACCCTACAATCAAGAACACGCAATGGGTTTTTATCCATCCTGTCTATGCAGACATCGCAGAGATGTCCAGCAACACGGTTAAGGTACTCAACAAGAGCTTCTCTGTATATGGGCCTACAAACCTTACATCCTATGGAGTTTATCTCTATGGTAGAGTTTATGCCAAGCTCCTTAAGCATTGTGTACACCATCTGTATCATCTCTGAATCTACTACTGGGTCTATGCTTCCGAAGACCTCAGCACCTATCTGATGGAACTGTCTGTATCTGCCAGCTTGAGGCCTTTCGTACCTGAACATGGGTCCCTCATAAAAAAACTTTAGGTATGGTTTTATAGCATAGAGTCTGTTCTGTATAAAAGCTCTTACCGTTCCAGCAGTGCCCTCTGGCCTCAGAGCTAACCACCTTCCCTTTCTGTCTTGAAAGGAGAACATCTCCTTCTGAATTATATCCGTTGCTTCTCCTATGCTCCTTTGAAACACTTCAATGTACTCAACCACTGGAAGTATAACCTCTTCAAAGTTGTAAGTTTTTAAAATTCTTCTGATGGTTTCTACAATGTAGATGAACTTTTTTGCCTCTTTCCCAAATATGTCATGAAAACCTCTAACGCTTTGAAATTCATCCATAGAGGATAAAATTATAACCTTTAATATGGAAACAGTAACAGTTATAGGTGGAGGTCTTGCTGGTACAGAAGCTGCTTATAGGATGGCTAACGAAGGTATCAAGGTCATTCTGTACGAGATGAAGCCAGAAAAACAAAGCCCACCCCATAAAACAGATAAACTTGCGGAACTTGTCTGTAGCAATACCTTAGGAAGCATGGACATCACCTCAGCCTCTGGGCTTTTGAAGATGGAGATGGGGATGCTTGGCTCTTTGGTAGTTGAGGCTGGAAAATATGCCTATATTCAAGCTGGGTCTGCCTTAGCAGTGGATAGAAACATATTTTCCGATTACATAACCCAAAGGATACTCTCCCACCCAAACATAGAGGTTCGTAGGGAGGAGGTTAAAAAGGTTCCAAGGGATGGGGTGGTTATAGTTGCATCTGGCCCTTTGACCTCTCCAGACCTTGAGATGGATATAAAGGAGCTTGTTGGTTTTGACCATCTTTACTTCTACGATGCCATATCACCCATAGTGGAAGCGGAAAGTGTAGATTACACAAAAGGTTTTTGGGCATCAAGGTACGGAAAGGGTGGGAATGATTACTTTAACTGCATCCTAACTGAGGAAGATTACAGGCTATTCTACGAGGAGCTAATAAAAGCTGAGCAAGTAAAACCAAAAGACTTTGAAAAGGCTCTCTACTTCGAAGGGTGTATGCCTATAGAAGAAATGGCTTCAAGGGGGTACAAAACCTTGCTCTTTGGACCCATGAAACCGGTAGGTTTATCAAATCAAGAAGGAAAACCTTTTGCAGTCCTCCAGCTAAGAAAGGAAAACAGAGAAGGAACTTTGCTTTCTCTGGTAGGCTTTCAAACAAAAATGACCCACAGAGAACAGAAAAGAGTCCTTAAACTAATACCCTGTCTTAGAAATGCGGTTTTTCTAAGACTCGGCTCCATGCACAGAAACACCTTTATCCAATCTAACAGAGTTCTAACCCCTTTTCTGAACATGAGGAAGTACGAAAGCATATTCTTCGCTGGTCAGATAACAGGGGTTGAAGGATACGTTGCTTCAGCAGCAACTGGAATACTTGCTGGAAGGAATGCAGAAAGACTGGTAAAAAGAAAAAAAACGATAGCACTGCCAAAGGAGACTATGCTTGGTTCCTTGATAGATTACATAACCAGCAAGGAAGGAGAGCTACAACCAATGGGTCCAGCCATGGGCCTTTTGCCTCCGCTCGACCTTAGAGTAAAGGACAAGCAAGAAAAAAAGAGGCTTTTATCCGAAAGGGCTCTAAAAATCCTAAAGCTATTTCTTGAAAAAGAGGTTGACTAATAGAGTAAGTATCAGACTGAAGAGGATGGAGGTGACTATGGGAAAGTATAGAATAAAGTTATCTTTCTTTATAACTATGTCTCCTGGCAGCTTTCCTATTCCAAGAGGTAGTCTTGGGAAGACCATCATCAAAATCCCAAGGACTACTAGGACAAAGCCGGTAAGTAAAAGAAGCTTACCAAACTGTTCCATCATAAGAGTATAGCTTCCATGCTAAGCGTTGGGTCTGGTTTTTTGCCCGTCAGTATATCTAAGAGCTCTTTTGCTGATACTATTCCCTGTCTTTTTAGCATATGCCCATTTGCACCACTTATGAATATGCCCTCTTCATAGTTTCCAAGCCATGCGGCCCCGAGCCTATCCGCTATGCAAAAACCAACCTTCTTGGCCTCCTCCCCATTATTACAGGGTGTTATACAATTAGAAACGCATCCGTTCCATCCGTTGTATCCTGCCAGCAGCCGTTCCACAAAGGGAGTTCTTACAACCCTCAACGGATAGCCCACGGGAGACTTGAGAAGCATTATGTCCTCCTCTTTGGCATTTAACAACGTCTCTTTGTATATGAGCGGTGCATCGCATTCATGAGTTGCTATAAACCTTGTAGCTATTTGAACCCCAGCAGCCCCTTTTTCTATGTAATACTTTATGTCTTCATAACTCCAAACACCACCGGCAACTATGATCGGTATACCCCCCCATCCTCTTGCCTCTTCAAGAACTGAGGGAAACAAGTTTTCAAGCTGGTACTCATCCATAAAACACTCCTCGTACTTAAAACCCTGATGTCCCCCAGACTTAGGTCCTTCAAGGATCACAGCATCAGGAAGTCTTTTGTACTTCTTTTCCCATGACCTGCATATGATGTTAAGAGCTCTGGCGGATGAGACTATGGGTACAATGGCAACGTCAGAATCTCCCACGTACTCAGGTAGCCTCATGGGCAATCCTGCCCCAGATATGATAAGGTCAGCTCCTGCTTCTGCAGCATCAGATGCAACCCTTCCATAGTCTGTTATAGCACAGAGAATATTGACACCTATGAGGCCTTTACCTTGCGATATTCTTTTAGCATCCTTTATGAGCTTGATAAGGGCTTCTTTACTGTGTGTATACACAGAACCTATAGGTCTTCCAAACCTGTCTCTTTTTACCATATTGGGATATCTGTAACCTGTTCCGACCGAAGACACAACACCAACTGCTCCATATCTTGCAACTGCACCGGCAAGCTTCTCCCAAGATATACCAACTCCCATACCCCCCTGCAGTATAGGTACATCAGCTCTCTTCTTTCCTAATGTTAAACCTGGTAAACTCATATTTATTCCCTTGTGTTTATTATAACACCTTCCCAGGGTTGAATAAGTCTTTGGGATCAAAAACAGCCTTTATAGCTTTCATAATCTCAATCCCCACATCTCCGACTTGCCACCTTAAAAACTTCCTTTTGGTTAGTCCAACTCCATGCTCCCCAGTTATGGAACCATGGTAAGATAGAGCAAGCTCAAAGACTTCATCTACAGCCATCTCTGCTCTTCTCTCTTCTTCTGGGTCGCTCTTTTCGTACAGGAGGTTCACGTGTAGATTGCCATCTCCTATGTGTCCAAAAATTACAAGCGTGAGGTTGTGCTCTTTGGCTATCTCCCTGAGCTTTGGTATAGCATCTGCCAAATAGGTCCTTGGAAAAACTATGTCCTCGTTTATCTTTCCTGGCTTGAGATTTCCTAAAGCAGGTCCTAAGCTTTTCCTTGCTTTCCAAAGCTCTTCTGCCTCTCTTTCATCCTTTGCTGATTGAACAGACACACCCATGGAGTTGAGAAGCTCCTTGACCATGTCTGCTTCTTCTTTTACACCCTTGGGATGGCCGTCCAGCTCTATCAAGAGTAGAGCTTCTACATCTCTTGGTAAGCCGACTGACTTGTAGTTTTCCACAGCCACTATGGCGTACCTGTCCATAAATTCAAGAGCTGAGGGGAATACGCCAGATGTCATAATCTTAGTTACTGCCCTTCCTACATCCTCAAGCTTGTCAAACAAGGCTAAGAGCGTAGTTCTTGAAAGAGGTTTTGGTATAAGCTTAAGAGTTGCTGAAGTTATAAGGCCAAGCGTTCCTTCTGAACCTACAAGAAACTTAGTTATATCGTAGCCTGCCACATCCTTTATTACAGGGTTTCCAGTCTTTAAAAGCTTACCCTCCTTTATGACGGCGGTTAACCCAAGTACGTATTCACGAGTTACGCCATACTTTAGACATCTTGGACCACCAGCATTCTCCGCTATGTTCCCACCAATGGTTGAGTATCTAAAGGATGACGGGTCTGGTGGATAGAAAAGTCCAAGCTTTTCAATATGCTGTTGAAACTCGTAGGTTATAACACCTGGCTGAACTGTTGCAGTTGCATTATCCACGTCTACACTGAACCCTTTCATCTTTTCAAAGGATACTACCACTCCACTTTCGGATGTTGGAACAGCTCCACCTGTGAGCCCTGACCCTGCACCCCTTGGAAAGATGGGTATGTCTTCCTCGTAACATACCTCGACGAGCTTTTGGACATCTTCTTCTGTTTTTGGAAACACAACAGCCATGGGTGTTGCCCTGCTTATAGATATGGGGGTGGCGTCATAGGAGTAAAGCTTTCTTTCAACCAGTGAGAAATTCACCTTTTCCTTCCCTAAAGCTTCCACAAGCCTTTCCGTAGGCCTCTTATCATCTATTGTCATATATTTGAATTTAAAGAGTAATCTTTTCTTTTGTATGATGGAAACTATAATTTTAAAAACTTAATTAGGTAAAGATAAAAGCTCCCCCCAGAGAGGGTAGGATTGTTATTTTCTGAAGAGTCTTCTAACGGCCACGAGGAGAGGTAAGAACAAGTAAAGGAAGGTGTTGAC
>JBKBPE010000011.1:0-19177 GCA_046293375.1 Aquificaceae bacterium | reverse complement strand
AGGTGGAACATGGTAGTTAGGAAAGCGGTGCTTCCAGTGGCAGGATGGGGGACAAGGTTTTTGCCTGCAACTAAGGCTATGCCCAAGGAGATGTTTCCAATAATAGACAAGCCTGTTATTCAGTTTATCGTTGAAGAATGTTTATCCGCCAATATTGAAAACATTGTATTTGTTACAGGAAAACACAAAAGACCCATTGAGCATCACTTTGATATAAATACCGACTTAGAAAAGCATTTGGAGCAGTGTGGAAAGCTGGAACTGCTGAGAAATATAGTAGAGATAAGCAGGCTTACAAACCCTATATACGTTAGGCAGAAGGAACAGCTTGGGCTTGGTCATGCTGTGCTGGTAGCAGAACCCGTTGTAGGATTTGAACCTTTTTTAGTATCCCTTGGTGACATAATAATAAAGGATGACAGAAACGTATTAAAGAAGATGATGGATGTTTACAATCGTTTTGGTAAAAGTGTTATAGCCGTTTTTGAGGTGGAGCACAAAGATATACACAAGTATGGAATCGTAGATGGGAGGTACATAGAGGACGGTATATACATAGTGGATAACCTTGTGGAAAAACCAAAACCGGAAGAAGCGCCATCAAACCTTGCCATAGTGGGGAGGTATCTCTTTACACCCAAACTGTTTGAAAAGCTCAAAATCACTCCACCTGGAAAGGGTGGAGAGTTGCAGCTGACAGATGCTATAAGGCTTCTGCTAGAGGATGAAGCTGTCTACGCCATAAAGATAGGAGCAAAGGTTTATGACACTGGTACACCTCTTGGCTATATACAAACTGTTCTCGACTTTGCCTTGCAGAGGGAGGAGTTAAAGGATGAGCTTCTTAGATACCTGAGAGATGTCCTTAGTAGTAGTACCCTACAGATAGATAAAATTTGAACTTTTTAAGAGTATCCTTTTCCAGTGGAAAAGCTAAATCTAACCTGATGGGACCTACAGGTGTTTTGACCCCTACGGCTCCACCTACGTCTTCTTTGGAGTTTTTCAGTGTTTGGTAGAATTTATTCCCTACATTTCCAACATCAAAAAAAACTATGCCCACAAAGGGACTCCTCAATGGAAATTCAAGCTCGAGCCTTCCAAAGGTGTAATATCTTCCACCCTGTGGTTGTCCTATGGTCTCAAAGTCGTACCCCCTCATATCCTTGATTCCACCAAGAAAGAATCTTTCAAATATAGGTGCTTTTTTGCTTACATAACCACCTGCCACCTTAAAGCTCAGATTCATACTGTTTCCTATGGGTATTAGATAGAAAGTGGAAAGATCAAACTTTATATATTTTCTGTCACCAGATGACCATGTAATGCTTGTGCTGTTGTAATGGAGCCTTCTTGGAGAAAAGATATCGTCTTTGTACTCCCTGAGGAGGAAAAGACCGTACTTGTTTATATCTATTAGCTGTCCGAGTGCTAAGTTGGAAGTTCTTGAGATGACTGGCCCTATGGATGTGTTGTCCGTTATTCTGTAGCCAACGTTCAGCGTGCCACCCCTTGATGTTAAAGTGTAGCTTCTGTGCTCCTCGTGGTTTTTGAATATGGAAGATTTAAACCAAAGCCTCCTTGTAAAAAGAAAGTCATCGGAGAAGTCAAGGTTATAAAGCTCCCTTTTCCCAGTCTTTCTGTACCTTAAACCCGTGTTTAAACCTATACCAAGCAAGTTTTTCCACCCTAAGAAGGTGTCTAAGGCTATCTTCTCCTCCGTGTTATAACCCAAGGACAGGTCAAACATTCCTCTTTTGTCTTCAGAGACTTGTATGAGTCTGTGTACTACTTTATTATCTTTGTCTAAGAAATTGTCCACTTTTACACCGCTAAACAAACTGCTCGTTATCATGTTGTTTAACGTTCTGTCGTTTGAGGCTTCTGAATAGTACCTTCCTCTTTGAGTCATGTAGGATATTTCCCTTTGTTTGGTATGCTTGTAACCATAGTAGACATCCTCACCGAGCTTGTACCTTGGTCCTTCGTTGACTGTGTAGATGTATGTGTAGAAAGTAGTGTCCTGTGAATCTTCCAGAGAAACATCTTCGTAGAAGTCTCCTTCCATAAATCCTTTCCTTAGGAAGTATTTTTTTATATCAAGGTTTAAACTCTCTATTACGCTTGTATCGTAAAAGGTTGGTAGTTTACTGTTGTAGTTTTTGAACAATTTATCTAACTCCTTATCTCCCCCTTTGTAGATAAACTCCTTAAGGATCTGTCTTTTACCTATGTTTATAATGACCTCTACGTCTGCTGTCTTTTTCTCCTTGTCCAGCTTTAAGGAGTAAGACCCTTCAGCAAGCATATATCCATCTCTCTTGAGCTTTTTTATCTTCTCCTCTATGTACTTTTTTATAAGGTCCTCGTCGTAAGGGAAGGCCTTCTCTTCTATAAGGGCTGTGTATCTTTGCCCTTCATCTATGTGAAAGGACACTCTTTGCCCATGGAATTGGTGGTCCACGCTTACATCAAAAAAGCCCTTCCTTCTGTATTCTTTCTCTATGTTAATCTTTGCTTCTTCCAAAGAGAAAGGGTCTATCCCCTTCTCTTCCAATCCTGATACTTCAACCAAATAACTTGGTTTAAAAAAGGTTGCCCCTATGAAGTCTATCTGATACCTCTTGCCTTCTATGATGCTAAAGACTGGATACGCTACATGACCTTTTCCTATCAGTGCTTTCCATGTTCCAATGGGATGTGAGAAGAGGTTAGAAAGTCCTTCGGATATAGAACCTATTACCCTTAGGGGTCTCTTTTCGATTCTCTCATCCCTGGGAAACAAGACATCAAAGAAGGGTTTTTTAGCTCTTTCAAGCCTTGTTCCGTTGAAATAAACAAGGCTGTCAAAAAAACCCTTGCCTATGTATACGTCCTGAAGCTTGAATACCATATCTTCAAACTCACTCTCCTTTGATACTCTTCCTTTAACAATTCCAAGCTTCCTATCCAGTTCCTCCTCATTTATGCTCGTTCCCTCGTATATTCCACCTGCTGTAAAGTATATGTTTCCTTCATCCACGCCTATGTACAGGTCTACAAATCCATCTTCATCCATCCTAAAGGTGACTGCAACATGAGCTTCAAAAAATCCTTCATTCTTATAAATTCTCTTCAGCTTCTCTTCTAAGTCCTTCCCTTTTATATCCTTGAAGGGCATACCTTCGTAAAGTCCCAAACGGTCCATTATGGTGCTGCTCCAGATGGCTTGGTTCCCTTTTATGATAACCTTTCTGAGTATTGGATACCTTTCAACGTATATATAAACATCCCCAGTCTCTTCCATCAGGTATACATCCATAACACCGTCTACTTTTTTGATAACTTCGATCATGCTTTTGTAGTTTCTGTCGTTTATAACACTTTCTAAATTGTTTCCGAGTAATGGAAAGTTGGACATTATATAAACTTTGCTCATCGTGACTATTGGATACAGAAGGGCTAAAAGATAAATTATCATATCAATGATATTTTAAGCTGTGCTGTATTATTGGGATTCTTCCAGTAGCTCCCTCTCTATTTCCAGATAAAGGTAGTAGGCGTTAACTGGGTTGACATCAGAGAAAGCTCCCAGTTGCCCGTACTCTGGGTCTATCTTGAGCATCTCATCGTTAGCTTTGTTTTTAACCTTCTCTATGTCAAAACCTTCTTCGTACATCCTTTTTACGGTACGCCTCAGGTTTTCAATGTACGACTTTGTCCATGCCACCTGTTTCTTTATGTCTTCCTTTCCCTTCAGGTGGGGGCCATGTCCAGGCAGCAGGATTTCTGGCTCCATCTGCATAATTTTGTTGAGGCAATCTATCCATGTCTTTGAGTTGCCAGAACCAAGGAAGGGAACTCTCCCTCCAAAAACAAGGTCACCGGCAAAGAGTATTCTCCTGGATGGCATGTACATGACAATATCTCCGTTAGTGTGAGCTCTGCACCAATGATAAACTTCAAACCTTTCACCTCCCAAATGTAAGGTCAAGGAAGTTGAGTTGGTGATATCTGGCCGCACCAACTCTGTACCTTGGAGCTCCTTTCCCAGCAAGCTCTTCCTTGCTATAAACATCTTCTGAGCTTCCTCGGTGGAAAGGTACTCGTATGCCCAAGGATGAGCTATGACTATGGCATTTGCTTGCTTGAGAGCCATAAGACCATAAAAGTGGTCTGTGTGGTAGTGGGATACTACTGCATACTTTATGGGTTTTTTTGTTATGCTCCTTATGGTTTGAACAAGCTCTTTGCCAAGTTTATAGGTACTAAGAGCATCAAAGACAACCACCCCATCCTTAGTTATAACAAAGTAAGCGTTGGATATAAAACCTCTGTTTTCTTTGTTTACCTGTTCGTAAGTGCCAAAAATACCGTAGACATTGGGTGCTATCTCTTTTAATGTCTCTTTTACATGCTTTGGGTATTCCTCAGAGAAAGCTAAGAAAGCAGAAAGGAATAAAAGAGCTAACAGTTTCATTCTCCCTTTACCTCTTTTATAGCAGACTTTATGTCTTGGTCAGCCTTCTCAAAGACTTCTACAGCCTCCTTTGGAAGATGTCTTCTGTAAAGTTTTATGAGCGTTTGTATGTTCACGTATCCTACTCCTACTGTTCCATCTGGTTTTTCATAGATGTATACCCTACAGGGCGCTAATGTTCCAAACTGGGGAAAGTCTCTGAGAACTCTTTCACCGTATGTTAGATTGCATGCGAGCATAAAGGAGTACTTGGGAGTCTGCAGTCTTATATCTTCAATACTCAGGATGTTCATGTTGATACCATCGAGGGATGTCTTTAGGAGCATCTTGGCATCATCAAAGCTTAATCCTTTGAACGTGAAGGAGGTTTCAAAGAATACATCCTTTAGATTGGCCATAAGCTCTTTAACCTGCACTTTGCTAATGCTAGTCCTTTTTAGCTTCCCAACGCTCTCTAGTACAGCTCTTAGGTCCTTGTAAACGTTTCTTATCAATCTTTTCTTTTCTTTTGAGAGCTCTTTGGAATACTTCATAATATAAGGTTTTTCGTTTACTATGGTGATGGATACGCTTCCATCTTTGTTCTGATAGATGGCTATAGAACAGGGGATGAGGTTACTCATGAAGGGTACCCTGATGAGGAGGTCTTCCTTGTCCTTCATGTCGCAGGCGAGCAGAACAGTGTAGTTTGGGAAGTCTGTAGAACCCCTTGCCTTTATAGCCTCGGATATGGTAAGGGCTCGTAAAACAGGAAGACCCTTTTTATTTAATCTCTCCTTTAGCTCATCAACAACGGCTGAAAAATTCTTCTCTTTTACCGTATAGGTGTAAAACATGAAGTCTGTAATACCATGTGCTTTAGATAAAAGGGGAAGAAGGAAGAAGAATGCTATTAGAAGTTTCTTCATGTTTCCCTCCTTAACATTGCTTTTGTGTATCCATCCAACGGTGGTGTATACTTGGCATCAAGCACTTTTACGTTGGGCGTTGGGTCTACGTAAACATGCCTCTTCTTCCTTATGTAATCTATGAGGATGTCGTAAACGGGTATGGGCTTTGTGTCTGGAAGGAGTGTCTCTGGTGGTGGTGTGGGTCCACCGTAGACGGCCAGAAGATACTCTTTCTTTGGGTTTAATTCCTTGCCTCTTATCCAAGCTTTCTTTATTCTTTGACCTTGTTTGGCGTTTATCTCTATCTCATACTCAACACCGTATAGTCTGGACATATCTCCGCCTTGCTGATAGAATGGGTCTTGGTTAAAGACGTTATCGGCAACATCTTCCCAGACAGACTTCAACTGCTCACCTGTCCTCCGCATGAGGTATACGTTGGGATAGGTTATGGCTGTAAAATCGTAAACATGCTCAACGGTTATCTTTTGCCCTGGCAATACTGTTGTCCCCCATCTGTAGCCAGGAGATGTCACCACATCAACCCCATGGTAGTGATCATACAGGGCCATTCCTACGAGCCTGTCAAAAGTGCTGAAGAAGGTGTCCCTCTTGTAGAGCATGACCTCCGCAATGCCTATCTCTTCGGAAAGCTTTTTCTCGTAAGGTTTGTACCATCTGTCTATTAGCTCTTGCGCTCCCTTATCAGCAGGTATTAGGTTGGATGCTACTGGTATAAGCTTAAAGTTGTAGTTAAGTATCTTCCTATCTCTTATGTCTAAGTCCAGCCTTCCCACATACTTACCGTGAGAGCCAGCTATGACTATCATGGTGTTCCCAACAAAGTAAGGTTTTGGAGTTATATCATGGGTGTGCCCTGAGATAATTATGTCTATGCCTTTTACCTTCTTTGCTAAGGCTACGTCAAGAGGTAGTCCATCATGGGAGAGCAGTATAACGGCATCTACTTTGTGCTTGTTCCTTAGCTCATCAACAAACTTCTGCATCTGGTCCTCTCTTACTCCAAAGCTCCACCCCTCTACAAACTCCCTTGGGTTTGCTATGGGTGTGTAAGGAAAGGAGTTTCCTATGATGCCAAGCTTTACTCCACCGACTTCCTTTATGGAGTAAGGTTTGAATATGAGGTCTCCAAAGTCTGCATCTACTACATTCTGAGATATGAACTCTGCCTTTAGCTCTTTGAGTCTTTCAAGGAACTTCTCTTTTCCAAGTGTAAAATCCCAGTGTGCCACCATAAGGTCATAGCCAGTATAGTTCATCCAATCAACTATAGCTTTACCTTCGGTAAAAAGCCCTATAGCTGTTGTCACCCATGTGTCTCCACCATCCAACACAAGGACCTTTTCTCTTCCCCTTTCGTTTATTATGTGCTTTATTATCCATGTTATGTGTGCACCTCCCCCCATTTTGCCAAACTTTCTCGATAGCTGTGGAAAGCTCACGCTGGAACCAAAGTAAGCTTCAAGGGTGTTGGGGGCTATTCTGTACATCTTCAAGAAATCCCCACCAGTAACGTATCCAGGAATTCCCTCCAGACCTTTAGGTGGAACCAGGTTTATGGGCTCGGCAAAGTAAAGGGGTTTCAGGTGGGCATGTAGGTCTGTAGTAAAAACAAGGGTTACGTTTCCAACACTTTTGAAAGAAAGCAAGTCCTGTGTTCCTAATCTGGCAAGAGCAGAGACTGGGTCAAGGGCCGCAAAGGCCCCGGTTGCTATGGCAAGTTCTAAAAAGTCCCTTCTTGTGAGATGCATGCTAATAACCCCCTTACTTGTTTATGGGTGATTCGGGGCTATGTAAATAAGCTGCTATGTCTGCTACTTCCTCTGGTGTTAGGATGCCGTGAACTCCAGCCCTATACATTATGCTGCATGGTACAAGAGCCCAAGAGTTGTATATCTTTTCGTAAGTGTACTTAGCATCCTTCTGTCTTTTGCCATATAACCTAAGCGTCGGACCTATATTACCGCATGCGAGCTCTTTTGGGTCTGCACAGTGGCATGCATAACAGTTTCCTTTTCTGGTGTTAGCAAAAAGTTGCTCTCCCTTTTTCCAATCTCCTACTAGTTTTCCATTTGCTGGGTACTTGATGAGCCTCTTCTGTTCCTCAAAGAACTTCTGAACTAGGTCTGTTGATACTGTAGCTTGCGGGTTTGAGCAGAGCTTCTGACCTAGGTCCTGCTTTATATCATCTTCGAAGGTTGGCTTTTTCTCTTCTACCCGAGGCTGTGGCGGCTTGGGCACCTCGGCTGGTTTTTCCTTTTGAGCTGGTGCACATGCGAAGAGTATCAAACTTCCAAGGAGTATCATGTGTTTTCCCATTTTTAACCCTCCCTATCTGACAAATCCAGGCGTCTCTATGAGACCACCGTTAGACTCGTAAGCCATATAGAGGCTAAGGGCTATCTGAGCCCAATTAAAATGAGGCGGTGGTATTACTCTTATCTGAGTGTAACATCCTCTTATCCTATCCTCCATGGTCCACAGCTGGTCGTTGGAGAACCTATACGCAGGCCAATGAGTGGCTACTTTATCTTGCCTAACCTTTGCCAATACCTGAAGCCTTATCCTCTGTCCACCAAAGGTATCATGGCACACAGAACAGGAGAAGTCCATCTTTCCAACCCTTGCATACCAAAGCTCCTTTCCTCTTTCGTACGCCTCCTTCTCCTTAGGATGGTCCAACTTTACATCCATCTTTATACCGTTGGAGAGAGTAGCCACATAGGTTGCTATGCTCTTAAAGTTGATGTCATGCTTTACACCCTGGACACCCATGTACTTCTCCATGCAGAACTTTATTCTTGTGTCCAGGTCAGCAACATCATCCATGTCTTTGTAGTATCTTGGCATATGAGCGTAGGCCCCTTTTAAATACCTTCCATCTTGACCATGGCAGGAAGCACAGGACTTGCCTTGAGTTCCCATGGTTTTGTTAAACATATCTCTTCCCTGTTCAGCATAGACATCACCAGGAAGAATGCCCATTTCCTTTAAAAGAAGCTCCTTCTGTTTTTTTACCTCCTCTGCTGGGTTTATCTCTTGCTGAGCAATGGCATAGACACCAACTCCAGTTAAAGCTAAGGGTAAAAACCAAAGCTTTCTCATCTTTCAGTTCCCCCTTTAAGCAACACTTATCTCAGCAGTCTTTTCCCATTTCCCACCTTTGTTATCTTCGTAGACTATCTTAACTGTGCCAGATTCTTCTACTCTTAAGGTCAAACCTATAAAGGGGTTCGCGCTAATACCACCACCCATGTCTATGACGGAGACTGTCTTGTCGTTAAATAGAACCTCCAGCTTTGTAAGGTAATGGGCTGGGATCAGCTGCCCTGTCTGCGGGTCCTTTCTTGTGCCAGGTTCCATAGGATGGGTTATGACCATCTGTACCTTGACTATCTCTCCTTTCTTGGCTTCCTTTGGTACTCTCAGTATACCTGCACCTATAGCCATACTAAACCTCCTTTATGATGATCTTTAAGGGTTTTTACCCACAACCACCTACTGTAACCTTTACCTCTTTCATAGCCATAATATACGAACCATCCTTTAGCTTTAGGATAGCTCTTACGTTGGAGGTTTGTCCCATCTTTATTCTTGTTGCAAAATAGACCCTTCCACTCATGGGTGTGAGTTTTACGTCTGCGATCCAAGGGCTTGGATTGTTATCTACGAATATCCACAAGCTGTCCACGCTTTCTATGGGTATATCAGACTCTACGGATATGGGGACGTTGGCACCAGACTCGGCTATGGTTGGAGCTTGAAGCTTGATATCCGCAGATTCCTTGACCTGGGATAGAGAAACACCCAGCCTTCTTTGGAGGTCCTCCTCCAGCTTGGATGCTGCAAAGGACTGAACTACTAGTCCAGGCGCAAGCATAAAGCTTGTAATACCTACGGCTGAGAGTGTTAAAAACTGCCTCCTGTTCATATCTACACCTCCTAATTTGACATATCAGCACTTCTTTATGCTGGACCTTCTGCAGGCATGTAATATTAACTGTATAAAATCATCCTTGCTTCTGCTACCAAAGATGATGCTAACTGGTTTAGCCTGCTTAGGGTCGTAGACCACAAAGGTAGGAGTTCCAAATACACCCAGTTGTCTTGTCCATTTTCTACCCATGCTTGAGTCGGTATTCAAAGATATCACAATAAAGTTCTCCATATGCTTTGAAACGTCCTCATCTCCAAGTACAAAGGTTTCCATCTGTGTACAGTAAGGACAGTGCTCTGAATGAAAATAAAACATAACCAATTTACCTTCGCTTTGAGCTTCTTTTAAACCTGCCGTTGGGTCAGATGTCCAAAGGGCAAAGGAAATGAGACTGAAAAATAAACAGACATAAAAAAATAATCCCCTCATATAAGAATAGTTTACAGAGCTCGGTCCTTTTTGCAATAAATTTCTCTTATAGGATTATTAAACTGGCTAATTCTCTATTTGATGTTTGGGTTTTTTGGATATTTTATAGTTTATGATGGTCAAAAAGCCTAATGTGGCTGGAGTCTTTTATCCTTCGGAAGCTCAAAGACTAAGGAGTATGGTTAACAGTCTTATAATGTGCTCTCCGCTTTATGCTTTAAAACCTGTGGGATTTGTTGCACCACATGCTGGTTATATGTATTCTGGTTCGGTGGCTGGTGTAGTTTACAGACAGTTGGAGAACCTTGACCTTTCCAGAAGGTTGAGGGTTCTTTTGATAGGTCCTTCTCACCACTTTACTTTTAAAGGTGTTTCTTTTGGAAGCTATACCCACTTTGAAACCCCATTGGGTGTGGTGGAAGTTGATAGGGAGAGTGTAGAAAGGTTTATAGTAAGTAAAAGTCATGTTGTAACAAGCATAAGCAATGTGGCTTTTATGAAGGAGCATTCCCTTGAGGTGCATGTTCCTTTCCTTCAGGTCATGCTCAAAGACTTCCTTTTGGTGCCTGTCCTATACGGGGACGTTTCAGCCTATCACATTAAGGAAGTTATAGAGTTCTTTTTGAGCCACGATGACACTATCTTTTTAATAAGTTCAGACCTCAGCCACTACCACCCTTATCCTATTGCTAAGAAGATAGATACACTTTGTCATAAAGGGATTGAAAACTTGGATGAGAATACGCTAAAAAAATGTGAGGCATGCGGTATAGCTGGCATAACTGGTACCGTCTTGTACGCCAAGGAACAAGGACTTAAAGGAAGGCTTTTAGCCTATAAAACGTCAGCAGATGCTTTTGGTGAAAAGGGCAGTGTTGTTGGTTATGGCGGCTATGTTTTCACTTCATAATGTAGAAAGTCATAGTTGTGTACTTGTAAAGGTCTACGTCTGTTCCTAAAAGGTTTCTGAGCAGTCCTTTCTTCTCCTCCATGTAAAAAACCCTTGCCTCTTTTATATTGGCTAATTCTTTTGCTTTATCTATAGCATCCTCAAGGTTTCCTATCCCATCCACGAGTCCCACATCCTTTGCCATAAGACCCGTCATTATCCTCCCATCAGCTATGCTCCTTAGTCTTTCCTCCTTTATCTTTCCAGACCTATGCTTTAGTATGGCAGAGAGAAATTGGTTGTAAGAGTCTTCTATGATACCTTCTATGTACTTCTTTTCATCCTCTGTGAGTTCTCTAAAGGGTGAGAGAATATCTTTAAACTTACCCGTCTTTATGGCTGTTGTTCTGATACCTATTCGATTTAAAAGTTCTCTGAGGTCTGTGTGCTGTACTATAACGCCTATGCTTCCCGTTATTGTTCCTGGGTTAGCAAATATGTAATCTGCTGGTGCTGATATGTAATAACCCCCAGATGCGGCCACATTACCCATGGATACTACAACCGGTTTTTTGCTCTCTCTGAACTTCTCTATTGCTCTGTATATCTCCTGGGAGGCACCCACAGAACCGCCAGGACTGTCAACCCTCAAAACTAAAGCCTTTATACTTTTATCCTTCCTTGCTTTTTCTATCTTATCAACAATTGGGTCTGCATTTATTATGGCTCCACCTACCTTTATAACTGCTATCCTATTTCCTACAGGAATTCTGGCTATCAAGTTGCCTATCATAACAGCACCCACAAGGAGTATTATAAGGAGTATTAACCTCTTCATCTTTCGACCTCTGGTATGTAATTTTAATCCTTGCCTGGAAGCATGTATAATATCTTTAAGCATGAAGGCTATTTTACTCAAAGGTTTCGGTGGCGTTGAGCACTTGGAACTTGTGAATCAATTCCCCAATCCAAGCATAGAAGAGAATGAAGTTCTAATAAGGGTAAAGGCTGTTGCCCTAAACCATATTGATGTTTGGGTTAGAATGGGAGCTCTTGCAGTAAAGCCTGAGCTGCCTCACATCCTTGGTTCAGATGTGAGCGGTATAGTTGAAAGGGTTGGTAAGTTAGTAAGGAATGTAAAGGAAGGGGATGAAGTTATCGTCTCTCCTGGTCTGTCCTGTGGAGTTTGCTACTATTGTCTCTCTGGAAGGGATAATCTTTGCGATCATTATGACATCCTTGGGTTAAGGACAAAGGGAGGATATGCTGAGTATGTAAAAGTTCCTGAAAGTAACGTGGTTCCAAAGCCCAGAAACTTAAGCTTTGAGGAGGCTTCTAGCTTTCCTTTGACTTATCTTACTGTATGGAATGCTCTTGTAAGAAAAGGTAGTGTAAAACCCTTCAGCAGGGTTTTTATATGGGCTGGCTCTTCTGGTGTTGGTGTGGCAGGCATTCAAATTGCTAAGCTCTTTGGCGCTTACGTTATAGCTACAGCTGGAAGCGACGAAAAAGCCAAAAGGTGCAAGGAGCTTGGAGCTGATATGGTGATAGACCATTACAGGGAGGATGTGGTGAAAAGGGTTAGAGATGTCTTCAGGAACGGTGTGGATATAGTTGTGGACCATGTAGGAGAAGAGACTTTTTGGAGGAGCGTAGAGTGTCTAAAAAAGGGTGGAAAACTTGTTTTCTTTGGAACAACAACAGGAAGCAATGCCAATATAGACATAAGGCACCTGTTTGTCAGGGAGGTTGAGCTTTTGGGAGTTTATATGGGTCCAAAGGCAGACATTATCAAGATAACTGAGCTTTTTGAGAGGGGTGCATTAAGGCCCGTTGTGGATAAAATTTTTGATCTTAAAGATGCAGCAAATGCTCATCAGTACCTTGGAAGTTCCAAGCATTTTGGTAAGGTTGTTCTAAGGGTGTTGTGAAAGGAATTCTTTTATCTTCCTCATGTCTTCCGTGAACTCTCTGTTTGCCGCTGGATTTCTAAGAACGTAAGCTGGATGGTATGTAAGGAGTACCTTTATACTTCTGTCATAAGGATATTCAAAAAGTCTCCCCCTATGCTTTGTGATGGATAAGCTCTTGCCCAGCAAGCCTTCCAATGCTGTGGCTCCAAGACAAACTATAAGCTTGGGTCTTATGATCTCTACCTCTTTTATCAAATAGGGTGCGCAGCTGGCCATCTCTTCCTTTGTCGGTTTCCTATTCCCAGGTGGTCGTGATTTTACTACGTTGGTTATGTAAACGTCCCCCCTTCTTAGACCTATCTCTTCTATCTTGGAGTTTAGATATTTTCCAGCCTTTCCCACAAAGGGCTTTTTCTGTTTGTCTTCCTCCTCTCCGGGTGCCTCTCCTACAAAGACAACGTACGAGTTTGGGTCTCCATCACCGAAGACATAGCCGCTTGAACCTTCGTAAAGAACGCATCTCTTCTCTTCTTGGAGTCTCTTAAAGAGCTCTTGCAGTAAATACTGCTTTGTTTCTGTATGAAGTCTTTCCCTTTCTTTTTTAACGTACAGCTCGGTTATACCTATGGTCTCAAGGGCTTTTACTGTGGCAATAACTTTTCTATCCATGACCTCTCCTCAAAGCATGCATACCCTTCCTTATAATCTTGACTCTTTTCTATGCAATCCCTTATCCTATCCAGCTTGTGAAGGACAACTTTTTTGCATACAGGCCATGTCCATCCATAGTTGCACAGAAACTTGGTATCTTCCAATGGATTAGTCTTGCAAGCCTTCTCCTGAGCATAGGATAAAAAGGTCAAACCAAAAAGTACAGCCAGCAGTCCCATAATTAGACAGTTGATAGTGCCTTTCTGTACCTTTCCCACTCTTGGGGAAACTTCTTCATAGTCTGTCTTATAAGCCTCCCAGCGACGGCACCAAGTCCGCAGATGGATGTGGGTTGTATGAACCTGTTTACATAGTCAAAGGCTTCCCAGTCTTTTTCTGTAGCTTTACCTTCCACTATCTTCTCAAGGAGGTTCTTCTGCTCGTAAGTTCCCACTCTGCACGGTGTGCATTGGCCACAGCTTTCGTGAGAGTAAAACTCGGCAACTTTTAGACACATCCTGATTACATCATCCTCTTCCGTTAACACTATAACAGTTCCGGTTCCACCAAATCCAAGTGGTGAGTAGTCCATAGGTGTATCGAGTTCATCAGCAGAAAAGCAATCAAGGGCTCCAGAGAAGACAGCCTTCACCTTTTGCTTGTTTGATGTTCCCCCAGCATACTTGAAAACTACCTCCCTCAACGTTGTGTTCATAGGAAGCTCATAAACGCCTGGCTTTTTTACCTTTCCGCTGACTGGGAACAGCTTGGGACCAGGGTAGTCGCTTGGACCTATGTATCTGTAGTTTTCCCATTCAAGCCCCACTATGAAAGGTATATTACAAAGAGTTTCTACGTTGTTGACTACAGTAGGTCTCCCAAAAAGTCCGTACTGGACTGGGAATGGCGGTTTTGTTCTTGGGAAACCCCTCTTGCCTTCCAAAGATTCTATAAGGGCACTCTCCTCACCGCATATATAAGCACCTGCCCCCCTTGCGACGTAGACCTCAAGGTCAAACCCGCTTCCCATTATATTTTTACCAATAAAACCTTTCTTCTTGGCCTCCTCTATGGCATCTTTTAGTATATAGTAAGCTGCTGTATACTCCCCCCTTATGTATATGAAGGCTTCATTGACACTAAGGGCGTAGGCAGATATTGCTATGCCTTCCAACAGCAGATGGGGATCCCTTTCAAGGATTATCCTGTCTTTGAAAGTTCCCGGTTCTGATTCGTCTGCGTTGCATATGAGATATCTCGGTTGGGGGTTTTGAAGCGCAAACTTCCACTTTTTACCCGTTGGAAAGCCAGCTCCACCGCGGCCTCTGAGTTGGCTTTTTTCCACCCAATCCACTATCTCTTCTGGTTCCATATTGAGAGACTTCTCTAAGGCATGATAACCACCATCCTTGAGATAGTCTTCTAAAAAATGGGCCCTTCCTTTTTTGGCTCTTCTTAGGAGCATATCAAGAGACGTTTCTGTGTATACGTTAGGTATAACGGGATAGGACCTCATTTAACTTCTCCTTACTTTCAAATTTGTAAGAGTCTTGGTCTATCATAAAAAAAGGAGCTTCTGAGCACGCACCAAGACATTGAACTGGAATGAGCTTAAATCTTCCATCCTTTGTAACCTGATAGAAATCTATCCCCAAAAGCTCTCTCAAAGCTTTCAAAAGCTTATCCTTTTCCATAAGCTCACATACGATGCTCACGCACACATAGACTCTGTGTTTGGCCAGTTGTCCTCTGTCAAACATGTCATAAAAGGAGACTACATTCTCCACATGGTTGAGAGGTATGTCCAACATCTTTGCAATACCCTCAAGGGCAAAGTTGGGTATACTGCCATAGTGCCTTTGAACTTCGTGAAGGCAGAGAAGAAGGGCTTGTTCCTTCCTGGGAAAGTAATTAGCATGCTCTTCTAACTTCTTTTGAAGTTCATCATCAAACATAGTTATATTATACCTTCTTTGCTCCAAGGTCATAACCGCCAACCTGCGTTATTTTAACCTTTATCCATTGACCTGGCTTTAAAGTCTCTTCGCTTTCTACATAAGTTATGCCATCAACTTCTGGTGCCTGAAAGTAAACCCTTCCTACTGGAACATACTGCACCTCCTCGGCAAATTCATCCACCACAAGGTCCAGCTCTTTCCCTAAAAACTCTTGGTTTCTTCTCTTTGTCTCTTCTTCCTGAATGGCCAAAACCTCTTGCCTTCTCATCTCTTTCTCTTCCTCTGTTAATCTATCCCCCAGCTGGTAAGCATAAGTGTCTTCCTCGTGAGAGTAAGTGAAAACACCAACCCAATGAAAGTATCCCTCAGAGACAAATTCTTTTAAGGCCTTAAAATCTTCATCACCTTCTTCTGGATAACCTACTATGAGAGTGGCTCTGAGTACAGCGTTGGGAATATTTTCCTTTATGTTTTTTAGAAGACTCCTTAAAAACCTCCCGTTGTATCCCCTCCTCATGCTTCTTAGAACCCTGTCCGATGTGTGCTGTATGGGTATGTCCAAATAGGGGAGTGTTTTCTCTGAGTTTCCTATATGCTTTATGAGCCTCTCGTCTATTTCTGTGGGATAAAGATAGAGCAACCTTATCCACCTTATACCTTCTATCTTTTCCAGTCTTTTTATGAGCTCTACTAGCTTGTTTTCTCCATAAAGGTCCCTTCCGTAGTAGGTTGTATCTTGGGAGACTATACATATCTCGGAGATGCCCTGGTCTGCTATATATCTTGCTTCCTCCAAAAGTTCCTCCATAGGCCTGGATCTGTGTCTTCCCCTTATCTTGGGAATGGTACAGAAGGAGCAAAGCCTGTTGCAACCCTCTGCTATCTTCAGATAAGCGTAGGACTTGGGAGTGGTTATCAGTCTTTTGCTCTCTTTAGTGGATTTTAGTCCAAGGAAACCAACCACATGGTCCCAGCTTTCTGTACCAAAGTAAGCAGTAACTTCTGGGATTTCCTTCTGAAGTTCTTCCTTGTACCTTTGGACCAAACAGCCCATGACTATTACCTTCTTACCCTTTACATGCTCCAGTATTGTATTTATGGATTCTTCTTTGGCTGGATTTATAAAACCACAAGTGTTTATTATTATGACCTCAGCCTTTTTTGAGTCCTTTACAAACTTTACGTTGTTCGCTTTCAGCTTTCCCAAGAGCACTTCAGTGTCCACAAGGTTTTTGGAGCATCCAAGGCTTATTACACCCACTTTCATTTTCTTTTAATCCAGTCTTCAAATTTAGAACCGTTCCTTATGCTGTCAACTATCTCCTTTTCTAAGGGTGTTAGGTCCTTTGGGATCAGGTCTGGTCTGTACACAATAGTCCTCTCTATAGAATGCCAGAGCTTCCAAAGTTCTATAAATCTATGATTGCCAGAGAGTAATACATCTGGAACTTTTAGGCCTCCAAATTCTTTGGGTCTTGTATATACAGGGTAACCAAGCCATCTGCCAAAGGAGTCTGCCCTTAAACTCTCTGGCTCACCTACGGCACCTGGAAGAAGCCTAGCTATACCATCTACAAGGACAAGGGCAAGCAGTTCTCCACCAGAGAGCACAAAGTCTCCTAAAGAGAGCTCTTCGTCGGCAAGAGCAGAAACCCTTTCATCTATCCCCTCGTACCTTCCACATACTATGAGAATATTCTCTTTGTTCTTAAGCCTATGGAAAGTTTCTTGGTCTATTCTCTTACCCCATGGTTGTGGGATTATGGTATATGGCTTTCCGTATCTGTTTGCAATGTGTTCATAGGCCCTGAATATGGGCTCTGGTTTTAAAACCATTCCAGGAAGCCCTCCGTAAGCTTCATCGTCTACCTTACCCCTATGTGCGTAGTTCCTCAGGTCTATCGGTAAAATGTCCATTAGTTCCTTCTTTCTGGCCTGCTTAACGATTCCATAGTTGCAGTACTCTTTTATAACTTGGGGAAAAACTGTCAGTATAAGAAAGTGCATCACTTCAAGAATTTCTCCACAAGTTCATAAGCTCTATTTTGGGAGAATTTATAGTATATGTCTATGGTAGTTTTTACGTTGGAGTGTCCAGCAAACTCTTTGACCACCTCTGCGGGGAAGTTGTTGTTGACAAGGTTTGTTATGTATGTGTGTCTAAAGCTATGTATGGAAAAGGGTATACGAAGCTTATGAGACAGTCTGTTGGTAAAAACCTGGAGAGAACCCCTTTTTACCGAAAAGTTCTCTTCATAATTTTTTATCCAAGAGAGAAGTTTTTCTGTAATGTCGTAGGTTTCTTCTTTTGTACTTCCCAGGATGGGTACAAGCCTTTCTTTTCTCCTTTTAGTAAGTTCTGGTGGAAGCCTTATCCATAGGAGTTTACTTTTGTCTTGATAAAATTTATCCTTACTTAGATCCATGTACTCGGAAAGTCTTATGCCACTTGACAGGAACAGTATATAAACCTTTTCATACTTTGTGTTTGCAACAAAAGTGAGTATTCTCCTGACATCCTCCTTTGAAAGGGCCTTTGGATATCTAATATAACTTGACCCAAGCTCCTCCCTTATATCGTATATGGCGGATTCCACTTCGGAGTATAGGTCTTTCCTTATATACCCTCTTCTTAGCATAAATTTGTAAAAGTGCTTTATTGCAGATAGGTGTGTAAGAAGGGAAGCTGTATTCAAGGAAGAAGAGTAAACATAGTTGTATATTTCCTTTGGGTCTTGTGTTATAACGTTGCTATCTCCAACGTGTTTCATGAAGGATTGGAGACTCCTTATGTAAGTGGTGACTGTTCTTGTGCTTTTTGTTTTTTCAAGGCCCTTCTTCCAGAGTTCCAAAAGCCCTGTATGCTCCATGATCTAAATTCTAATCCCTTTGCTCTCTTAGCTCAATCTCCCTCCTTAGCTTTTCTATATGCATATCTTTTGTAAGCATCTCTTTCTCCTTCTCAAGTAAAAGTTTTTGCATCTGTATATCCCTTTGAGAGAGCTCATACTCTTTGTCCCTTAGCTTGTTCTCTAAACTTCTTATCTCCTTTTCAAATCTCTTTAGGCTTTCCTGAAGCTCTTTTATGGTTTGCTCCTTTTCCTTTAGTCCCTTTTCTGCTTTTTCTACGGCTTCCTTCAACATTTCCAGTTCTTTCTCTCGCAAGGCTAACAGAGTGTACAAACTCGAAAGCTCGTGCAACAGTTCTTCCTTCTGCGCTTCTTTTAGCATCTGTATCTCTATGTACGTGGCTATCAGATTTCCTTCCAATCCAGCCTTGAGTTTTTCGAGGTTGGCATGAAGTTCTTTCTGTCTTTCATCCCTCTTCTCTTCAGACTTTAAAAGATGGTCGTACTCATCCTTTGGAACGTACACATACCATATGCCGTCTTCCTCCTTGCCACCCTTCAAAACACCTGCCTTTATACGGTTTTTTACGGTGTTGAGGGATACGCTTACCATACTGGCATATTCGCTTGCCTTTACTTTGATATCATCCATGATATACCTCCTTATGCTTTATTTGACATAATTTAAGCCATTTTGCTATCAATGTCAAATATATCAATATTGATATCAGCCAAGATGGACGGATATGTTAATATAATTGCTATTATGTTAACAGCTAAGCATACTTCCTTTATAATCCTTTAAGTTTTCATTTTCTTTAGGTTTTCTGAATATGAACAGATGCTCGTGTGCTATCAGATAAAAATCTGTCCAGTATTTGTTTTTGGGTCTTTCTACCCAGCACTCTTGAGCAGTCTTGGCCAATCCAGTCCATCTACCGCTGGTTTTTCGTGTTTTCCATTGAACTTTTATCACATCCTCTCTGAGTACAAAACCCACATTCAAGAACTGCTCAAGAACTCTAAAAGCTATTGGGACGTAATGTCTCTTCTTCCTTGTATCTCCTATCAGAATTGCTGCGTACCTACCTGGCTTTAAAACTCTAAAGCTCTCCCTTGCCACTTGGTGCATACTTCCAAGGTACTCTTCTAGAGTACTTGCACAAGATAGGTCTCCTTGA
>JBKBPE010000010.1:0-20184 GCA_046293375.1 Aquificaceae bacterium | reverse complement strand
GCCTTTTGAGATTATCTGCTGTTATGTAAAGGATATAAGTACGTATGAGAGCTTTTGCTACGTAGTTCTTTGCATAGTGTTTTCTGGATATGGGGCCAAGTACATCGCCAGGTAACAATATATCCACTGTTCTCTTTTTAGAGCCAGTAGAGATATACAGCTCCACACCCCCATCTTCAATTATAAACATACTGTCTTCCTGCGACATCCTTGCGAATACCACCTCTTTGGGTTCGTAGACACGTTCTTCAATATACCCGTCTGCAACATAGTGGCGGATGTCTTCCATCACACTCTCACCTTATCAAGTCAAAGCTGTAGTCTGTCGTGGCTATATCTATGGTTCTTCTGTCTGTTTCATCCAGTATGGCGTTAACTATCCAAACGAGAAGATTTAAAGCCCCCCTGTAAAAGAGTATGCCGTATTTGTGTAAGTGATGCCTGTCAAAGATAGGATATCCTATTCTTATCAGAGGTGTTCCCGTATCCCTCCAAAGGAATTTGCCATAAGATGTACCAATCATATAGTCAACAGGTTCTGTGAAAAGTAAACTTCTCATATGCCAGAGGTCTTTGCCAGGAAAGATTTGAGCATAATTGCCATTTTCGAATTTACTACATAGTTCCTTAATTTCTTCGGCCCACTCATCTCCTGCATTGGTACAGAGTACGTGTATTGGCTCAGCTCCTAATTCAAGGAGAAAAGAGGTGATGCCGTACACAAAGTCAGGGTCCCCCCAAAGGGCGAACCTTTTTCCATGGATCCAGTAGTAGGAATCCGCCATAGCGTCAAGAAGCTTTTGCCTTTCACCCAACAAGGTGCTTGGAATAGACTTGCCCGTAAGTTTAGAGAGAAGTTGAACAAAATCATCCGTACCTTGTACACCATAAGGCCTTACTACATATGTAGGCTGTTTCCAGGCCTTTTCTATATAATCTCTTGTCTTCTCCGTTGAGTATTTCTGAAAGCATACGGTAGCAGATGAAGACCTTGCTCTATGTATATCCTTTATAGGGGTTCCACCGTAGTAAAGTTTATATTCTCCAGTAAGTCCAGAGTCCAGATTTTCAGAAGGGTCTGAGAGAACTATGCTATCAGCTCCAAACTCACCAACTATCCTCTTAACTTCTCTGTAATCTTCTAAATAGGTGTGAAAACCTAAGATAAAATTCAAAGTACTCATGTGCTCATCCTCCTTTGCTATTTACTTCAAGCCAGCTAAGCAGACCACCATCATTGTAAAACTCGCCCTCTTCCAAGTCGTATTTGTCTATGCTATCTACACCGTACTTCTCAAAATATTCAGTCATGTACTGAAGAATGCCTTTCATTTGGTTATCGTATCCCCAGATATGTGAACCCACAAAAGATGGTGTATGGGAGAAGGGTACTGGAAAGTCTTCTGGTATCAAACCCTTTTCCTTGGCATTGTTAATAAAACTGTTCAAGTCATCCCCTATAACTTCTGCCATACACGTAGTATTAACGGCTATCATCTTAGGCTTGTAGAGAGCTATGGCATTTTGAAGGCCTTCATGCATATTGTTCTGCCCACCAAAGACAGCAGCATCTTCAGTCATAGATGTGGAAACCATCGGTACTGGTTCCTTGAAATGCCTTGCCATATGCGTTCTAAAGTAAGCAACACAACCCTGCGAACCATGAGAAAAGGGGAGTGTCTTTTCAAAACCCAGAGCGCAAAAGAGCGCCCCAAGGGGTTGGCATCCCTTGGCTGGGTTTATAGAGATAGCTTCTCTTTTGAAGTTAAGTTCCCTGTATTCCCAACTTTTTGTCCATTCAGCTATTTCCTTAACCTTATCTTCCCCTACCCAATCCTCATACTTCTCCCTCTTATTCTTTATCATCTGCTTGAAATCATCAGTTCTAAAACACTCAAGATGGTCCTTGATGTTCAGTTCATGATGTATGCCCATAGTTTCTACCTCCTTATTGCTCCCAAGGAGCTTTTACAAACTTCCATACGTTACCATTGATAGCCATGTCCAGATCTCTCGCGAATATCTCAAAACCTTCTATACCGTGGTAGGGACCACTGTAATCCCAACTGTGCATTTGCCTAAAGGGAACGCCCATCTTCTGAGCTTGATACTTTTCCTTTATCCCAGAAGCTATAAGGTCTGGTCTTAACTTCCTAGTTAATTCTTCTACCTCGTATGCTGTAGCATCATCCACTATTATGGTTGCGTTCTTATCTATGTAGTGGAGCGTCCTTTCATAGTCATCTTGATGAGCAAATTCGTAACCTGTTGCTAATACGTTCATACCTAAATCTTCAAAAGCCGTAATGATATGCCTTGGCCTTAAACCACCTACGTAGAGGAGTACCGTTTTCCCCTCAAGCCTTGGCCTGTACTTCTCTATAACCTTTTCAAGCCTTGGCCTGTAGCTCTTCTCTATAAGTTCCTCTGTTCTTTCCTTTATCCTATCATCAAAAAGTTCAGCTATCTTTCTCATGGAAGAAAATATCTGAGTAGGACCAAAGAAGTTATACTCCACCCATGGTATACCAAATCTCTCTTCAAAGTATCTAGCAAGGTAGTTGGAAGATCTATAGCAATGGACTAAGAGGTATTTGACTTTTACAGCATTTGCTATCTCACTTATAGTACCATCACCAGACCATTGGGTTATTATCTTCAAACCCATTGCTTCTAAAATATTTCTTGCAGCCCATGCATCACCTCCTATGTTGTAATCTCCCCATATTGCGACATCATAAGGTGATGGTTCTATTTCCTGCCCCTTTATTCCCTTTTCGTAAACCCAATCCCTCATAGAATCGTTGGCTATATGATGACCAAGGGATTGAGAAACACCTCTAAAACCTTCGCATCTTACAGGCACTACCATCTTACCAGTATCTTTTGCAGTTTGTCTAGCTACCGCCTCAATATCATCTCCTATAAGTCCTATGGGGCACTCAGACTGTATGGTTATTCCTTTGGTAAGAGGGAAAAGCGTAGTAAGCTCATGTATAGCTTTTGTAAGCTTTTTATCCCCACCGAAAACTATATCCCTCTCTTGAAAGTCAGTTGTAAAATGTTGTGTAACAAAGGTATCAACACCGGTTGTTCCTACATAGTAATTTCTCCTCCCTGCCCTCGAGAGGTAACCGCAACCAACAGGACCATGGGATATATGTATCATATCCTTTACGGGGCCCCAAACAACACCTTTTGAGCCTGCATAAGCACAACCTCTAATTGTCATCACACCGGGTCTAGTTTTTACGTTAGACTTGGGAAGGCACTTGGTTTCTCCAACGTCAGCGACTTGAATGTGCTTTGCCCTATCTTTTTTTGCCTTCGTAGGATACGCATCAAGTATTTCCTCCACTAACTTAAGAGCTGTTTCTTTATCAATAACTGTACCCATGATAAACCTCCTATGCTACCTCTTCTGGCTTCATAATACCGTAATCAACCAACAGCTGCTCCAATTCATCCATAGTAAGAGGCGTAGGGATGCTAAGGTCGGTATTTTCTTCTATCTTCTTTGCAAGCGTTCTATATTCATCGGCCATGGGATGCTCTGGTGCATACTCGATGACTGTCTGCCTCCTTAACTCTGCTTCCTGAACTATGTTGTTTCTAGGTAAAAAGTGTACCATCTTGGTTCCCAGCTTTTCAGCCAAGGCCTCTATAAGTTCCTTTTCGTTATCCACATTTCTACTGTTACATATGAGACCACCAAGCCTCACTCCACCGCTATGAGCATATTTGAGTATACCCTTTGAAATATTATTTGCAGCATACATGGCCATCATCTCACCAGAGGTTACTATATAGATCTCTTGAGCCTTACCTTCTCTTATGGGCATAGCAAAACCACCGCAAACAACATCACCGAGAACATCGTAAAAAACATAATCCAGATCATCATCAAAGGCTCCATTCTCTTCGAGGAAATTAATAGCTGTTATGACACCCCTTCCTGCGCATCCTACCCCTGGTTCTGGTCCTCCTGACTCCACACATCTAATGTCCCCGTAACCAGTGAGCATGACATCATCCAAGTCTAGGTCTTCCACAGAACCCCTTTCCGCTGCAAGATGCATAACAGTAGCCTGGGCCTTAATATGAAGTATCAGCCTTGTGGAATCTGCCTTCGGATCACAACCCACTATGAAACATTTCCTGCCCGCTTCCGCAAGGGCTGCAACGGTGTTCTGCGTGGTGGTGGATTTTCCTATCCCACCCTTTCCATAGATGGCTATCTGTCTCATTGTTACACCTCCTTTGAAGTTTTCTGATTCTTATTGGTGCAAAAATCGTGCCAAAAGAGAAGGATTCAATTAAATCTACTTGTTTCAAGACTTTTCTCCTCTATGGGAAAAGTTTCTCTGTTCTAAAACGTACAATTTGTTATGTAAGGAAAAATACATAACATTGGGTGATAGGTTGTATGTAGGGGCATTTCACAAATTGTACGCCTTTTACTCAAAGGAAAGATTTAAAATTTTGGTAGTTCAGGCTTCGCCTGCGTTACCAGATAATTGGGCGGTTCTTGAACCACCTCTACAAGGGAATTTCTTACCCACGTATTAAATTCATTTATCTTGCCATAAGGTATATTTATACATATAATTAAAATTGGATGATAGATATAAGCAAGCTCAAAACCTTCATGACAGTTGCGGACTTAGGAAGTTTTTCAAAAGCTTCAGAAATACTATACATAACACAACCTGCTGTCACACAACAAATAAAAGCCTTAGAAAAGATAATAGGAGCAAGGCTTTTCCAAAGACAAGGTGGAAGGATAGTTCTAACTCCCGAGGGGACAAGGATATATGAAATAGCAAGAGCTTTACTGAACGATTATGAAAATCTCATGGAGGAGATGTCAAAGATAAAGAAAGACTTTAAGGATACGCTACTAGTTGGTATCAGCACAACTTTGAGCGAGTACAAACTTCCCGAACTGATAGCAGAATTTCATTCCCAGATGCCAGGGGTGTTCATCAGGGTCTCTGTGGAGAACTCCCAGCAGATAGAAGAGGGTTTACTCTCTGGAATACTAAACGTTGGTGTGATAGAGAGGGAGCCATCAGAAAAGTTTCGCTCCATAAAATGGGCTATGGATGAGATCCTTTATTTTGCCCATCCTGACCATCCCTTCGCAAAAGAAAAGGAAATAGAACCAGAGCGATTGTATGAAGCTGACATCATATTCAGAGAGGTTAACTCCGGCACGAGAAAGATAATAAGAAAGGAGCTTGAGAAGCTTGGAATAGTCTTTGAAAGGTTAAACATAAAAATAGAAGTCAATTGTGGTAGGTCTATACTCAGTATGGTAAAAAGTGGCTGCTGTACAAGCTTTCTCTCCGCGAGCGTACTGGAAAAAGATATTCTGGAAGGTAGAGTTGTTCCTGTCAAAATAAGGGGTTTTAACGCAACAAGATGGTACTACATAATATACCCAGATGGTGCTAAACTGAGCTTTTTAGCCGGTAGGTTTGTAAGGTTTCTCTTGTCAAAAACAGAAAAGGAGATCGCTGCTCAGCAATGAAAGGTGTCGTGTTCGATGTGGATGGTGTGATCATAGACGTAAGGGATTCCTACCATGTAGCGATAAAAAACACAGCAGAGGAGTTAGCTGGAAAGGAGGTAGACATCAACTTAGTAAGGAGTGTAAAGTTTGAGAAGGCTATAAACAACGATTGGCTTGCAACCCTCGAAGTTATAAGGCATTTAGGAGAGAAAGCTGACCTGAGGGATGTGATAGAGACCTTCAATCGTGTGTACAAATACGTAAGAGACCAAGAGAGGCTTCTTCTTAACGGGAATTTCTTCAAAAGGTTAAGGTCCTTGGGAGTAAAGTTGGGCATAGTTACTGGCAGGCCAAAGGAAGACCTGCTTTACTCCTTTGAAAGATTCCATTTAAAAGAGTACTTTGATTTTATGGTTGACGATGATGATATTGAACAAGAGGAACTCAAAAAACCCCATCCGTACGCTCTTCACGTCTGTATTGAGGGCATGAACTTAGACGCTTGTGTTTATGTGGGAGATAGCCTAGCAGATTGGCAGATGGTCTACTATTATAAGAAGATGTATGAAAAGCCAGTGGAGTACATACACTTTGGTGAAAATGTAAAGCCAAAAGGGGTCTTTCAAGCAAAGCATCCAGAGGGTCTTATTTTAGCTCTTCAAGAGGTTTTGCCTCTTCTATGAGAAGTACAGGGATGCCATCTTCTATCTTGTAGAAAACTTTACATCTTTCGCATATGAGTACTTGGAGCTTTTCATCGTAAGAAAGGTCGCCCTTGCACTTTGGACAGGCGAGTATCTTTAAAAGATCTTCATCCATCCTTCAATCTTCCTTTATAAAATCCCATAATTCCTTCATAAAAAGAACAAACTCCATGTAATTTTTATCGTTTAGCTTCTTCTTTATCTCCTCTTCATCAAAGGTAAGCTCTCCCTTGATAGGGGAGTAGTCTATATACTGAAGGTCCGATATATCAAGACCAAAGAGAACAATGTAGTGTTGGGCTTCTTTCTTGAACTTTATAAACTCCTCTTCGTAGGGTTTAGAAATTTTTGTTATCCATAAAAAAGCACCGTCAAAGGGATTAAGCCAATACTGTTCATTGTTCTCGACGCAGAATATGGCTCTTTTTACGGACATTATGTCATCTAAAAGCTCACCATCTGGCATACTAACCGCCCATATCCTGTTCTTCATAGGGTTTACTAAGAATTCCACCTGTTTTCCCTCAAGAGCCATATATTCTACCCGCCAACTTGGAACATTTCAACTTTTCTGAAGTTTTCACCCCTTTCGATCCTTTCCAATCTCTCCTCAGAGTATCTATCCTTTCTTGATTCCCATACTCTTTTTATAAATTCTCCTATCTCTTCGTCTCTTGCTCCATGTCTCAATAAGGATTTAATATCATGACCGTAGCTTGCAAAGAGGCATGTGAGAAGTTTACCATCCGCGGTCAACCTTAGCCTGTTACAATCTCCACAGAAGGGCTGAGTTACAGAGGATATTATGCCAAACTCTAATCCATCATCTTTGTATCTGTACTTTTCTGCAACCTCTCCTCTATAACTTTTTTCAACAGGTTCTATGTCAAACTCCTTTGCTATTTTACTGACTATCTCCTTAGCGGACACCACCCTCTCAAGAGACCAGGCATTTACTGTACCCACATCCATAAACTCTATAAACCTAACCACCACACCCATTTCCTTGAAAAACTTGGCCACGTCAAGGACCTCACCATCGTTGAGATCCCTTACCACACATACGTTAGCCTTTACAGGCTTTAGACCAGAGTCGATCGCAGCCTCTATGCCCTTTACTATCTGGGACACTTCCACCTTTTTCCCAACGATCTGAGAAAAGACATCGTCCTTTAAAGAGTGAAAGCTCACAGTTACTCTTTTGAGTCCAGACTCCTTGAGAGCATAAGCCTTTTCAGATAGCAAAAGGCCGTTGGTAGTCATGCTTATATCTTCAAGCCCATCAACCTTTGAAAGAAGATGGATGAGGTTTTCTATCCCTCTTCTGACAAGCGGCTCACCACCGGTTAGTCTTACCTTCCTTACACCAAGAGGTACTGCCACCCTGACTATTCTTTCTATCTCCTCGAACCTGAGGACCTCCGACCTTGGGAAGAACTCGTAGTTCTCACTCTCTGGCATGCAGAACTGACATCTAAGGTTGCATCTGTCTGTAACGGATACCCTAAGATCATGAATTTCTCTACCCAGAACGTCCCTCATGCCCCAAGTACCCAATGACCCTTTCCGTCAGAAAAGACCTCCTTCTTCCATATGGGAGCCCTCTTTTTTACCTCATCCACCACATACCTGCAGGCCTTGAATGTTTCATCCCTGTGTCCACCAAAGACACAAACCAGGAAGGATGGTTCTCCAACCCTTACAAGGCCAAGCCTGTGATAAACAAACACTTCCTTTACACCAAAGAGCTTGAAGGCCTCCTGTCTTATCTCTTCCATTACCTTTAGGGCCATCTCGGGAAAGGCTTCATATAGAAGCTCTTCTACATCTCCGTCCTCGGGTGCAGACCTTGCTATGCCAAGAAAGGAAACATTTGCTCCACACTCCCTGGGAATGCTAAAATCGGAAAAAATTCTTTCAAGACCTATCCATTCAACTCCTACGTAAACCCTTGGCACCATGCTTTTTTTAATTATAACACTTTCCTTTCTCTTTTCAACCAGGCTGGAAGCTGTGTCAAGAATCCCAGAAGTAAACACCAGCCTTTAAGGAACATAAGAATATAACCTCCAACCAGATCCAAACACCTGCTCTATCCTATACCTGCCTTTTAGTATCTCTGAGCCCTTTCATCATTTACATCTATACGTTATCACCCTGTCAATAACCTATCCCTTACTTATGTATGAGTAATTCATAGTATGATTGGGGTCTGCCTCTTTGCAAGATGGCAAAATAACCATTTCCGCAAAGCTTATTTTTCCTAATCCACAAGATAAAGCTACCTTTAAAGACTTTGCAAGAAGATGGTCTTCTGCTAATAGATACGTATACCACGGCAGGAGCGTATTGCCATACGCCCTTACAGAGACCTTTTTCAGGGGACGGTAGTCTGAAGCACAGACTATTTTTGAAACACCCTCCATTGGGTCTTGACAAGGTATTTTTAATATGCTAAAATTTATGCATTAAATCCTTCAAAGGAGGGTAAGAACATGAGGAAGAGTCTTTTAGCAATGGCAGCCCTTATGGGAGCGGCGGTACTGCCAGCAGAGGCAGCGGTAATCAGGATTGACGAAGACACCTTTGCCAACACAGGTCTTAAGCTCCAGATCTGGGCACAAAGGCTTGGGAAAACAACCCCAGGTGGAAAAGACCTGACAGACTTCTCCATCAACGATGCCAGGATCTACTTCTCTGGACAGGTAAACAAAATGGTGCAGTTCGGAGCCAACCTTGACTTTGCTGTGCATGGACTCAGCGCTGGAAGAGGTCTTCATCAAGGAACAAGTCCTTCAAGAGTTGTAGATGCCTTCATCAATCTAAAGCCTATGGATGAACTCCAGATAATGGCAGGTCTTTATAGGCTTCCCTTCTCAAGAGCTACCCTTACAGACAGCTACAGCTACTTTGTACCAACTGGCTATGGCTACAGCGTAAGGGGAAACAAGTTTGTTCCATTTAGCATAGGCTCCAACGTCGGCAACGGATACAGAGATGCTGGCCTTACCTTCTGGGGCAACGTGGCTGATGGTCTTCTAAAGTATCAAATAGGTGTCTTTGATGGAAGATGGGACCATGTGAATCCTAATGGAGTTAAGGATAACCTTGCCTTCTCTGGAAGGCTTCAGTTTACACCAACCATGCTTGGCTTTAAAGCTGAAAAGGGCTATGCCTTAGCAGACACATATCTTGGAAAGCAAAACGTTCTCTCTGTGGGTCTTGGCTACAACACACAAAAGTGGGATGATGGTGCTGGTAACTCAGCAACGGCAAAAGCTTGGACTGTTGACGCCATATGGGAGCAAAAGTTTGGAGATATAGTGCCAAACTTACAGCTTGGCTATCAAGATAGAAAGGATATGCCTGCTGCCACACTCCCTGGAAAAGTAAAAGATAAGGCTTGGTACGTCCAAGGTCAGCTTCTCTTTGATCAAGTTGTAGGGCTTGGAAAGCCATCTCTTGGTGCAAGGTATGAAAAACAAGATGACAGAACAGCTGCTAACCAAGATACTAACAGGACTGGTGTATTCCTTAACTACTACATAAAAGGCCAAAATGCTAAGGTTCAGCTTGGTGCTGATGTAGTAAGCTTGAAGAATAAGAGCGCTACAGAGAAAAACTATACAGATTGGACATTAGCCCTCCAAACTCAGTTCTAACTATCTGTAACTCCGCCCTTGGGGCGGGGTTTTTCTTATGTTTAGATTTCTGATCTTTCTTGTCTTTCTCGCAGCATCGTGTGGTGCAGGGGATAGAAGTCAAAGTCCTACTCTTGGTATAAATTCCAAAGATGTTCCTTGTAAGGTAGTTCACGTTTCAGATGGTGATACCTTCAGATGTGTACTTTCCTCCGGTGAGAGGATAAAGGTCAGGCTAATAGGTGTGGACACCCCAGAAAGCAGTAAAAATCCAAAAGCTATAAGGGATGCTGAAAAGTCTGGAATGGATGTGGAAGACATAATCAAGATGGGCAAGGAAGCTTACAGGTATACTAAGAGCTTAATAGATGGTAAAACTGTTTATTTGGAAACAGACGTGCAACTGATGTACAGGTATGGAAGGATCCTTGCTTACGTTTGGCTGGATAAAAACACCATGCTAAACGAACTCCTTGTAAGTGAAGGATATGCTCAGGTTTACACCATACCTCCAAACGTTAAGTATCAGGATAGATTCCTAAAAGCTCAGAGGGAGGCAAGGGAGAAGGGAAAGGGATTTTAACTCTAAGGCCCTACTTCCTTTAGTATATTCTCTGGAACTCCCACATTGTCCCTGAGCTGTCCATCCCCAAAGATTATGAACTTCTCTATTGTTAGTTCCTCCAAAGCCATAGGACCTCTGGCATGGATCTTATCAGTGGATATGCCCATCTCTGCTCCCATTCCAAACTCATTGCCATCGGTGAACCTTGTGGATGCGTTTACATATACGGCTGCTGAGTCTACCTCTGTCAAAAACTTCATGGCCCGTGTGTAGTTCTCCGTAATTATGGCATCAGAATGCTTGGAGCCGTATTTTTCTATAAAATCTATAGCCTGGTCTATGTCATCAACCACCTTTACAGCAAGTATGAGGTCTAAAAATTCCTCGTAATAGTCCCCTTCTTCTGCAGGTACAGCTTTAACAAAAGAAAGCCTTGTATTAGCCTTTATCACCTCTAAACTCTCCTGATCGCACCTTAGCTCCACTCCTGCCTTTCCAAGTATGTAGGCCATCTTTGGGAAAAACTCTTTTAGAATCTTTCTGTTTATAAGGAGGTTCTCCACCGCATTGCATACAGAGGGTCTTTGAACCTTGGCGTTGTAAACTATGTGGTAGGCTTTCTGTAGGTTTGCCTCATCATCTACGTAAATATTGCAGACCCCCTTGTAGTGTTTTATGACTGGTACCTTTGCATTTTCGGAAACGGCCCTTATGAGGCTCTCACCCCCTCTTGGTATGGCAACATCTATCTTACCCTCCATCTGCAAAAGCTCCAAGACTACATCCCTCTCCGGCCTGTCTATGAACTGAATGGCATCCTCTGGAAAGCCTGTCTGTCTCGCAGCTTCTTTAAGTATATTCACGAGGATTCTGTTAGAGTTTATGGCCTCCTTTCCACCTCTCAGTATTATTGAGTTGGATGACTTCATGCATAGAGATGCAGCCTCTATAGTTACATTAGGCCTAGATTCGTATATGATGAAGACAACTCCTAAAGGAACCCTCATCCTCCCTACTTTTAGGCCGTTTGGTAACGTCCACATCCTTGTTATCTCGCCAACTGGATCTTTAAGATGAGCCACATCCCTTAGAACTTTTATCATACTGTCTATCCTCTTGTCATCGAGAAGCAGCCTGTCAATGAGTGAGGTAGAAAGACCCAAGCTTTTTGCATACTCAACATCTTTGGAGTTCTCTTCCTTTATAAGTTCTCTTTTCTTGTCCATGAGCTGGGCAGCTAAAAGAAGGGTTTTGTTTTTAGTATCAGTCTTTAAAGATGTAAGATGACGTAGCACCTTTCTTGTCTTTTCTACTTTCTCTTCTGCATAGCTGAGGATCTCCGAGCTCATGTTTAAAGATTTTACCCCTTACATATTTTTTAGTCAACATACTTAAGAGGGTGTGTCAAATTTCTTAATCCAGTTGTTGGTTATGTCATGACTCCTAACTCCTTTTTGAAACACCTTGATATGCCTGAAGATGAAGTCGGATCTACCTTTTTCTTGAGTATGTCCCATAGGATAAAGTAGCTTGCACCCCCAAAATTTCTGGGTCAAAGGGTAAGTATGTCCTTTTTGATTTTAAAAGCCCATCGATATGTATGCTTGACTTGCTCGTAAAGGCATTCTTCCCCACTAAGGGTTTGTTAGGTTCAAGCTCAAGCCCTTTAATGTTTATAACGTGCTTTATCACTTGATAAAGCTCTTTTATATCTATACCAGTGTGTATCTTTTGTATAACTTCAAGATAGAAAACAACCTCTTCAATTGGAGCTATACCGCATCTTTCACCTAGCCCAAGCAAGGAAGTGTTTATGTACTTTGCACCAGAAAATGCTGCTACTATAGAATTTGCAGTTGCCATACCAAAATCGTTATGAAAGTGTACCTCTACATCTATGATGGATGAGAGTTTTCTAACAAGCTCAACCACCTGTATTGGATTTAAAAGTCCAATAGTATCAGAGAGCCTTATTCTATCTGCGCCCAACTCTTTTATGTGATCGACGAACTTGAACACAAAGTTTTTATCAGCGCGAGATACGTCTTCAAGCCCAACAGACACGTAAAGACCGTGAGCTTTTACATAGGGTAATAACTCTTTAGCAAGGCTGATCACGTATTCCTTTGTCCTTCTTAACTTTTCTTCTATCATAATGTTGGAGATAGGGAATGCTATCTCTACTTTTTTAACGTTACACTGAATAGCAAGTTCTAAATCTTTTTTGTTAGCCCTGTTCCAGACGATGAGTTTTTCTGCATACTGACTTCTTGCAAGTTCATTTATGTATTTCCTTTCTTCTTCACTATGAGCTGGGACACCGGCTTCTATCTCCTCCACACCAGCTGAAGCCAAAAGAAAAAATATATCTTTTCTCTGTTGATAAGAAAGTTCAAGACTTGCTGACTGAATACCTTCTCTTAAGGTTGTATCTGTTATAAATATGTTCACACTGTACTCCCTATTTTTTCTAAAACATCCTTTAAAGTATTAAGAAATGTTCTTATATTCCCTATTGATGTGAGAGGTGGTATTCTTATGAATAGAAGGTCTCCAAAACCATACTTCTGTTTTGTTCTACTTTTTACCCTGTTCACTACGCATGGGGATGGGTAACTCAAGAAAAAACCCTCCTTTCCCATGAAGGATATTAGCATTTCTGCCTCCGTATCCCTTAAACCATAAGAAAAAAGACCAGGAGCCCTCCAGTTTTCTTTAAAGATTGGAGGAAGATGGAGGTTGTCCATAATATACTTATCACAGAAACTAAGGCTTTTTTTAACGGCTTCCTCCCGCTCCATTAAAAGTGTTACAGATTTAGATAAAGAAAAAATCCCAAAAAGATTCTCTTCTCCAGCCCTTAATCCTTTCTCTTGAACCCCTCCTTCTATCAGAGGCCTGATCCTTACATTTTTTCTTATGTAGAGAATACCTATTCCCTGAGGTCCAAGCAAGAAAGGTCCATCCAAGCTTGCCATATCAAGTTCCCTAAGATCAATTTGGCTGGTTGGATAATAAAGCCCCCATAGGTCGAAGTGGCAAAGGGTGTTCGGATTTGTTTCTTTAACCGCCCTCACAATTCCATTTACATCTCTCAACGTTGCTGTTTCTCTGCACACTGCTCCCATGGTAAGTAATAAAGTATCCTCAAGGACAGCATCTTTTACGCACTTTGGGTCTACGTAGCCCGTTTTGTCTGTCTCTAAATAAACTATCCTCAAACCTTGTTTTTCTGATACAGTTTTTAAAGGGTGTAAAATGGAGGGGTGTTCAAAATCAGTGGTGATTATACTACCTTTTTTATTCCAAACAGCACCCTTTATAGCAAGATTGTTACTTTCTGTGGAGCTTGATGTGAAAATTATTTCAGAGTTAGCACATTTCAAGAACTCTGCCATAACTGCCCTTGACCTTACAAGCATCTCTTTTGACTTGGTGGATAATGCGTTTATTCCAGAGGGGTTTATAAAAAAGTAAGGTAAACTATTATAAACTTCTCTGAAAACTTCTGGAAAGGGGAATGAAGAGTATGGTTCATAGATCATGCATAAACTCCTCTAAGGAGAGCCTGACAAGTGTTTCTTTTGTTGGCTTGCCTTCATTATCCCAGCCGAAAGCGTCGTAAAATTCGTTGAGCATGGACCCGAGTTCATCTTCAGTAGTTTGGTATCCTTTCTCTGAGCATTCTTTCTTTACTCTATCAGGCAATGTGTCGTCCTTTCTGGAGAATCCTTCTCTTACGTTGAAAAGCCTCTCAAGGGTATAAATTCTTTCTCCTATCTTGTAGAGCCAATCCATGGAAATTTCCCAATCCATTAAAGCATTGATCATATTTAGTATCTTCTCATTAAGAACATATCCAACAACCCTTTCCGCACTGAGACAGTAGATTATGCTGTTAACCACACATGTCCAAACAGCAAGTTCCTTTCCTAATTTCCCCTTGCCGTCCAACTCCCCTAAAGGGGTTATGTTATTCTCCTCCATTCCAGGTCTTATGTCGCAGTGAACCGGCCCCCTGTTGGAGACAGCGTAGCCAAGAGCCTGAGTCTTTATAGCTCTTGGGGAGTGTCCTGCAATCTCCATGCCTTTGGCCGTCATAAGAAAGGCCTCTCCTACACCCAGAAGTTTAGAAGCTCTTTGAGAACCTTCTGCAAGTATATCACCTATACCATTTCTAAAAGCTATTCTCTTTAATAGTTCCTTGACAGCCTTAGTGTTGCCAAAACTAAGCTCAAGCCCGTCTAATCTCTCTCTATCTATAAGTCCTTTCTCATAACACTCCATAGCCCACGCTACCACTCCACCGGTCTGTATTTGCCCAAGTCCAAGTTCATCTGTCAGTCTATCTAGATTTATTAGTTCATCTAAATCCCCATTTCCGATCACTGTCCCCATAGCAAAAATGCCTTCATACTCTGGCCCAACAGTAAATGTCTCTTCGCTTACAGAGTATTTTCCACATGGAACTACACATCCAAAACAGGATACATCTTTTATCACTTTACTTCTCAATGATTCTCCGCTGATCCTTTCTGCAAGAGGGAAGGTTTCCCTTTGCCAGTTATAAGAAGGCAGAGCTCCAATATGCTGAAGATGCATAACACCCGCTGATGTACCAAACTTTACAAGATTCTTAACTCCAGGATGTTTATATATACTCTCTTCGAAGCTTTTTATGAAGTTGATGAGTCTGCCAGAGTTACGAGGTTTTAATAACCTTTCTCCCCTTACAGTTATTGCTTTCACTTTTTTTGAACCAAGGACAGCACCAATACCACCAGTACCTACAGCTCTCAGGTCTGATATAACGCAAGCATATTTTACAAGATTCTCACCTGCTGGACCGATGACAAGAGTTTTCACGTCTTCTCCATACCTTTCCTTTAACCTTCTTTGTGTTACACTTGTGTAGGAACCTTTCAGATCGTCCGCTTTGTTAAAGTAAACCTTATCGTTCTCTATATGCACATGCATCCAATCATCGCAAATCCCAGTGAGTATAATACCATCCCATCCAGCAAACTTTACCTCTTGCCCAAATTCACTACCACAGAAGCCTTTGGTAAAACCCAATGTTTGGGGAGATTTGGAAAACATAGCAAATTTTGAAGCCATTGGTATAAGGGTACCATTTGCTGGGCCTGTACTGATTATCACAGGGTTGTTCTCCGAGAAGGGGTCAAGACCTTTTTTGGTCAATTTATAGAGAAGGTATGTACCTAAACCGTTTCCTCCCAAGTATTTCTCCATAAGTCCTTCTGATATTTCATAAGCGTCGTACTTTCTCTCTGTGAGATCTATCAGAAGATACCTTCCCCACCAACTCATTTGATAAACTCCAGGGCATTCAGAAAACAAAAATCAATACAGTAGAATCCTTTGCAGTCCTTACAATAGCTTAACTTGTATGCAGTAGGTTTATTCCCTATGTCCGTTTTTATCTCAATGGAGGATAACCTTGGATTAAAGCCTCCCTTTGTATAAAAGGAACATGCCAGCATGCATCTTCTACATCCTGAACAAAGGTCTAAATTTAACCTTATCATTCTAACCCCCTGCAGTTGGGAGTGTGATTACAAGTTCATCATCTTCCTTTACCACCTCTGTGTCCTTACCAACTACTTTACCGTTTAGTATCAGGAGAATACCTTCCCACAACATATCTCCATTGTAAAGAAGCACATCCATACCCTTTAAGGTCGAAAGCCTGTCAAGCACATCCTTTATGTCTTTAACATTTCCCACTTCAATGACTTCCTTTCCAGCAACATACCCAAGATAGCCTAACAGTTTTACTCTCATCCTGAACTTAATTATGCAAAGAATATGCCAGACTTTTATCTTGTTTTTGTAGACTTTAATACAAAGTTTGTGAGAAAAGTTACAAAATCTCCTTATTTTATTGGTATAGATGTTGCATATAATTTATTAGAATGGATATGGAGATTTTAAAAAGGTTTATGAGTACTGAACTCCAGCTTCTTTATAACTTATCAAAGAAGCTCACCACAATGAATTTACATCCTGAGCAGTTAATGAATGATTTAGTATATATGCTTGGTGAATTAGAAGGTGTTAGAAGGGTTGCCCTCTACGTTGCCAATACAGGCATATCCAATGTGTCTTTAATTTCAAGTATTGGTGCAAATGAAAACAACATAACGCTTGATAAAGAAGAAGGTGTGGTGGGCTTTATCTTTGGAAAGGGTTACCCTGTTGTTATTAAGAACCTAATGGAAGAGCCACTTTTCTTAAACAAGATTAAGAGAGAAAGGCTTAATGATATAAGCTTTGTAGGTGTTCCAATAAGATACGGCGACAAGATTATAGGTGTTATAACCGTTGATATAAATAAAGGATTTATTGCAACAGCATACTTGGTAGACCTACTTCTCATGATCTCAAACCTTATAGGAAATTATATATACACTTATATAAAACTAAACGAAAAAGAGAATGCTCTTAAAGAAGAAGTAGCAACGCTTAGGAGAGAGTTTATAAAAAAATTTAAGGCTGAAGGGTTCATAGGCATAAGCAGGGCTTATCAAAGCATCTTAAAACAAATTTCGAAAGTAGCAGGATTGGATGTTACTGTAATGATAAGGGGTGAGTCTGGAACAGGCAAGACCACACTTGCCAAAGCTATCCATTACTTTTCTAAAAGAAAAAACCGCCCTTTTGTTGAGGTCAACTGTTCGACAATTCCTACGGAACTACTAGAGGCAGAGCTTTTCGGTTATGAAAAGGGTGCGTTCACCGGTGCTTACATCACAAAGATAGGCAGAGTTGAAGCAGCAAATGGTGGAACACTGTTCTTTGATGAAATAGGAGACCTAAACCTTGCAGTCCAAACAAAGCTTTTAAGGTTTATGCAGACGAAGGAATTTGAAAGGCTCGGTAGCACAAAAACGCAAAAGTCAGATGTTAGGATCATAGTTGCAACAAATAAAAACCTTGAAAGTATGGTAGCAAAGGGTGAGTTTAGGGAAGACCTATATTACAGGATAGCCGTTTACCCTATATACGTTCCACCTCTGAGAGAAAGGAAGGAAGACATTCCTGTTTTAGTTGAACATTACATAAACCAAATCAGTAACATGATGGGTAGAAAGTTAAAAGTTGAAGAGAGTGCTTTGAAAATACTTACATCCTGTGATTTTCCAGGTAATGTAAGGGAACTGATCAATTGTCTAACACGAGCTGCCATAATATCTAATGCGGATGTTATAAAGATGGGTGACCTATCGTGTATAAGTACAGGTATGTGTCTCTCTCATATTAAAAAGGAGGATTCCAAGGAAGAGAATACACAGATGGAAACAATGAACCCAAAAGAGTCTACTATTTATGTGTCAAAAGATGAGAGGTCCATGATTGTAGAAACTCTTGAAAAGGTCGGATATGTTCAAGCAAAAGCTGCAAGGTTACTTGGTATGACAGTTAGACAGCTCAATTACAGATTAAAAAAGTACAATATACCCATAAAGAAGATCTGAGTTGATAGACCTGGCCCGGCTTAGTTTATAATCTTCTTGATGGAAAAGGTCAGGTGTCTGATTGTGGACCTTGAAGGTACTACAAAGGAGATAACAGAGAAGTTAAACGAGGCAATTTCTGGTATTGAAATGGAAGGGGGTAAGATAGTTGATGTGAAGATAACTTACGCAAGAGAGCATGGTATAGATGGTTTTGTAGTTGTCTATACTATCCTTTACACAATTTCCAGGGAGGTGCTGGAGGAATGATGATAGAAGTCAGGGCAAAGCCAAGCTCCAAAGAGGAGTACGTAAAGAAGTTGTCAGATGAAGTTTATGAGGTGGCCGTGAAGGAACCTGCAGAAAAAGGAAGGGCAAACAACAGGATAACAAAGCTTCTTAGTGAGCATTTTAGGATTCCAAGGAGAAGTGTAGTGCTTGTAAGAGGTAAAACATCTAAAATAAAGCTTTTTCAAGTAGATATATAGTTTGGCTCTAACTTCAAACACATTGCCTTTCTCTCAGATAGTCTTGGATCTTCTTCTTTTTGTACTCCTCGTCCTTGACATAGGTTACAATGCAGGCTAAAGCTTTGGGCTCCACGTACCCTGGTATGCTCAAAACTATGTTACCCTTTTCGTTGTAAAAGAGCAAATATGGAAAGGAATTAACTCTTAACATCTTTGCGAGCTCTTCTTCGCTTTTTATTCCTTCCTTCCCCTCAAGCATATACTTAACTTTTGAGTTGCTCTCGTAGAGGATTCTATAAATCTTCATATTTTGAAGAGCTACTTTGAGGTTTTCGTCGCTTTTGAGGTCCTTGTCCAGTTGCTTGCAGTATATGCAGCTTTCACTCTCAACTATAAGAAGGTTGTACTCCCCTCTTGGTGTTATATCCTTCACCAGAGATGAGGGAGTGTTCGCTTTGTTACAGGCAAAAAGAAAGACAGTAGAGAGGACAAAAAACATTTTCCACATCATAGTTCTATAATTTTATACAGCTGTATCCTTTGTTCAAGATGATCGGTATAGATATAATTAAGAACGAGAGAATAAAAAGAGCCGTAGAACGCTTTGGAGACAAATTTCTGAACCGTGTGTATACTCCAAGGGAGCTGTCCTATTGCATGTCCCAAAAACCCTTCTACCAGTGCCTTTCTGTAAGATGGGCCTGTAAGGAAGCAGTATTGAAAGCCTTTTATCAAAAGTTTGGCATTGTTTTAAAACTCTCCGATATAGAGGTGGTGGGGGACAAAGGAAAGCCGGCAAAGGTTAACATTCTCAGAGAGGACCTTTCGCACCTTCTTGCGAATGTTACAATCATAGTTTCCCTTTCTCATGAGCTAGACTACTCTGTTGCCATAGCTATTGTGAATGACCTCCAGAATGTGTAAAATACAGCCAAACCTTATCCTAAGGAGCAGTCTCTTTAAGATGGAATGGTTTTTCTCAAAAAGACCTGTAAAATACATTAATGATGGAATACACAACCGCCAAGTTCATCCACCTGATAGGTATATTTTTATGGATTGGTGCCTCATCCTCCTTTGGCATTTTTATACTTTACTCCACTAAAAGACCTACTAAGGAATTTTTACAGATGGATGGCCAACTTGGAGATCTTTGGCTTTTTCCTTGCCCTACTTGTAGGTTTTTACATGCTTCATCTCCTTGGGTACAAGTTTGATATAAACTGGTTAAACTATAAACTACCCCTTGTGCTTGGAGTTTCGGTACCCCTTGAGGTCCTAAACTTTTGGTTTATAAATATGTATATTCCAAAGGCAGAGAATAAGCTGAGGGCTTATAAAAACTACGATCTATTTAACTACCTAATAGTATCCCCCCTTATAGTAGTCTCTCTTTTGGTTATATACCTTGCAGTAGCAAAGCCATGAATGCTATCCATCTCTTTAAGGCTGGCCTGTATTTTTTTACACCCCTTGACAAAATTTTTTTAGGTTATATACTGTATTATGTAGGTTATAAACGTGGGAGTGACAAACTCCCTCCCCCTCCCTCCCCTAATTGTTTGCCCTACCGCCCGGTAGGGCTTTTCTTAACTTGAGGTTCCCAAAGCTCATAGTAGCTGAGTTTTTAAGCAGGCTCAACCGTTTTGTGTGCCTTGTAAAAATAAAGAGAAGGGTATTCTATGCATATGTAAGAAACACGGGCAGATTAACAGAACTTCTTTGCAAGGGTAAAAGAGTTTACCTGAGGAAGAAAGAGAGTGGCAAGTATCTTTATGAGGTTTTGCTTGTCTTACATGAAGGTACGTTTG
>JBKBPE010000009.1:0-20568 GCA_046293375.1 Aquificaceae bacterium | reverse complement strand
GCCCTCGTAGCACACGCTTGTAGCCAGAAGCTCTATCCTATCCCCAACCTTTACATCCCTACCTTCCGTTATCTTAGCCTCTGAGTATTTTTCGTAGACTTTATCCACCTTTAGCTTACCTACTACAAAGCTTTCCCTCCCTAATGTCTTTCCAGTTATAGGATGGATGAGCTCCTTCCCCTCTCTCTTGACGATAAACTCCTCTTCCTCTCTCACCTGACCCTTACCCATATCAACAAAAGCTTCCTTATCTTCTACTTTTATCACAAAGCCCGTTCTTGAAAAGAACTTCTTTATTCCCTCCTCAAAGCTTTGGGCAAAGGAAAAAGACATAACAAACAGAATGATTAAGCTAAATTTTCGCATAGCTCCTCCAAAGAAATTATTAGGGCTTGTGTAACCTCCTTTGTACCTACCTTCTTTGTTCCTTCAGTGTATATATCTAGAGTTCTGTACCCTTTGCTGAGCACATCTTCAACAGCCCTCTCTATAAGATCAGCCTCCTCTTTTAAGTTAAAAGAGTATTTGAGCATCATTGCGGCCGAGAGTATTGTAGCTATGGGGTTTGCTATACCCTTTCCAGCTATGTCTGGCGCTGAACCGTGAACTGGTTCATAAAGAGCGTGTTTGTCTCCCATGCTTGCTGAAGGTAGCATGCCAAGACTTCCCGTAAGAACAGCAGCCTCGTCTGATAGTATATCTCCAAATATGTTTCCAGTGACGATAACGTCAAAGGTGAAAGGTCTCCTTATCATCTGCATGGCACAGTTGTCTACGTATAGATGCTCCATCTCTACATCTGGATAGTTTTTTCTTTCTTCTTCCACTATTTCCCTCCAAAGGGAGCTCACCTCAAGCACGTTGGCTTTGTCCACACTCGTGAGTTTCTTCTTCCTATCTCTTGCCAATTCAAAGGCCTTTCTAACAATCCTCCTTATTTCATCCTCTGTGTATCTCATAGTGTTTATTCCTACCCTTTTCCCATCCTCCGTAAAAATACCCCTTGGCTGACCGTAATAAACGTCACCCGTTAGTTCCCTTACAACTACAAAGTCGGTCCCTTTTACTATCTCGTCCTTGAGTGGGGATGAGTGTATTAATGGTTCGTAAACTTTCGCTGGTCTTATGTTGGCATAAAGGTCTAAGGCCTTCCTTATACCAAGAAGCCCCTTCTCTGGTCTTTTTTCCGTAGGAAGGTTATCCCACTTGGGACCGCCTACAGCACCAAGCAACACAGCATCAGACCTAAGACAGAGTTCAACGGTCTTTTCGGATAGGGGAGTTCCTTCTCTGTCTATGGCAGAACCACCGATTAGACCTTCCTCAAAAACAAAACTATGCTTGAACAAGTATCCCACCTTTTTGAGAACCTCTATGGCAGAATCAACGACCTCTGGACCTATTCCATCACCCTTTAGAACAGCTATCTCAAAACTTGGCATGCTGAATATTATAAAACAGGTATGCGGAGGGGGAGGGATTCGAACCCCCGGTGGGCTGTAAACCCACTGGTGATTTCAAATCACCCGCCTTCGTCCACTCGGCCACCCCTCCTAAGAATAATTTAAAGCCTTGCCTCTTTTATACCCTTCCTTTTCCAGACACCTGAACCCACCTCATAAAAGGCTCTCTGAAGCTCTATAAGTTGCGATATGCCATCAAGAGCTAAGGATAGCATCTTGTCAAACTCCCCCCTCGTAAAGGTGTTTTCTTCCCCAAGGGCCTGTACCTCTGATATGCTTCCATGTCCAGTAGCAACAACATTCATATCCACGCTTGCAGAAGAATCTTCCTCATAACTCAGATCAAGGAGTATCTGTTCATTCACAATGCCTACGCTGACAGATGCAACAAAATCCTTTATAGGAGTGTTAGATATAACACCATCGTTATAGAGCTTGATGGCAGCATCGGCTAAAGCTACGAAGGCACCAGTAATAGATGCTGTCCTTGTTCCTCCATCTGCCTGTATAACATCGCAGTCTACCCAAAATGTTCTCTCTCCTATCTTTGTGAGGTCAAGAGCTGTTCTCATGGCCCTCCCTATCATCCTTTGTATTTCATGCGTTCTGCCACCTATCCTCCCTTGTACCGATTCTCTTATGTTTCTTGTGATGGTGGCTCTTGGAAGCATGCTATACTCTGCCGTTATCCATCCTTGACCTTTGCCCTTTAAAAAGGGCGGAACGTTGTCCTGCACTGATACGGTGCATATAACCTTTGTATTTCCAAATTCAACGAGACAGGACCCCTCGGGATGCTGTAGGTAATCTCTTGCTATCCTTATTGGTCTTAGCTCGTTGGCTTTTCTGCCATCCTTCCTCAAACTTTAGCCCCAAGCTTCTTGGCTTTCTCAACAACCTCCTCGATGGTACCAACCATATAAAAGGCCATCTCGGGAAGGTGGTCATAATTCCCCGTGAGGATTTCTTTAAAGCTCCTTATGTTTTCCTCAAGCCTTACATACTTACCGGGCATGCCTGTAAACTGCTCAGCCACGTGGAAGGGTTGTGCCAAGAACCTTTGTATTCTTCTTGCCCTATTTACAACGGCTTTATCTTCTTCCGATAGCTCTTCCATACCGAGTATGGCTATGATCTCCTGGAGTTCTTTGTACCTTTGAAGTATCCTTTTGACCTCCATAGCAACTGTGTAGTGTTCATCTCCTACAAACTCTGGAGCAAGGTATTTGGATGTAGACTCAAGTGGGTCAACGGCTGGGTATATTCCAAGCTCCGCAAGCCTCCTCGCAAGGACTGTTGTGGCATCCAGATGAGCAAAGACAGAGTAAGGAGCTGGGTCTGTTATGTCGTCCGCTGGAACATAGACTGCCTGTATGGATGTCAAGGATCCCTTCTTTGTAGAAGTTATCCTCTCCTGAACCTCACCCACGTCAGTGTTCAAGGTTGGCTGATAACCAACTGCAGATGGTAATCTTCCGAGAAGTGTGGAGACTTCAGAACCAGCTTGAACAAACCTAAATATGTTATCTATAAAGACAAGCACATCCTGACCTTCCACATCTCTAAAATATTCAGCCATGGTGATACCTGTCTGGGCTACACGGAAGCGAACACCAGGCGGCTCGTTCATCTGACCGTAGACCATCACCGTGTATGGAAGGACTCCAGACTCTTTCATCTCATGCCAAAGGTCGTTCCCTTCCCTTGTTCTTTCCCCCACTCCTATGACTACAGAAAAACCCTTGTGGAACTTGGCTATGTTATGTATAAGCTCCTGCATAAGAACTGTTTTTCCAACTCCTGCACCACCAAAGAGACCTACCTTTCCACCCTTGACGTAAGGCTCAAGAAGGTCCACCACTTTAATCCCTGTCTCTAGTATCTCAACTTTTGTAGACTGCTCTTCAAGGGAAGGGGGCTCCTTAAACATGGGCCAGCGTTCTTCTACTAAAACTTCCCCAGCTTCGTCTATAGGCTGACCTACCACGTTAAAGATCCTTCCTAAGGTCTGTCTCCCAACTGGTACGCTTATGGGACCACCAAGATACTCTACATTTTGCCCCCTCACCAAACCATCCGTTGCACCCATGGCAACGCATCTTACCCTTCCTTCACCAATATGCTGTCCAACTTCAAGAAACAGGTCTTCCTCTCTCCAATTGCCCCTATCGTCAATGAACTGCCTTTTTGTCTTAAGCCCATGTCTTACTGGTGGCAGGTCGTTTCCTTCAAACTCAACATCAATGACCGCTCCTACAACCTGAACTATACTTCCCTTCATACTGTGCCTCCATTAGTTTTTACTTCATAGCTTCTACTGCATTTACTATATCTATAAGCTCTGAAGTTATACTTTCTTGTCTTGCTTTGTTGAAGATCAGCGTCCAAGTTTTGACAAGCTCGTCCGCATTCCTTGTTGCATTGTCCATAGCTACCATCCTTGCAAAATGTTCTGCAGCATTGGATTCCACCATAGCTCTGTATATTTGGTAGTTCAGGTACAGGTCTACAAGCTTGTTAACAAGCTCTTCCTTCTCTACTTCAAACTCATAAACCCCATAGTCACTCTTCCCATCCTCTGGCTTTTCAAAGGGAAGGAATGTCCTCAAAACAGGACTATAGCTAACTCTACTGACCATTTCATTGTTGAGAAGGTAGACCCTATCGGTTTCTTTGTTGGAATATCTGTCTCTGATTGTATTTCCTACCTCTTTCACAATCTCAAAGTTTATCTCTTTTCTGAAAACCTCATCGTACCCCTTTATAACCTTGTACTTTCTCCTCCCAAAGTACTGATACCCCTTCCTTCCAATCAGTATGAGGTTCACCTGCAACCCTTTGGATTCTTTTTCCTGTATGAGCTCTTCAGCCTTTCTGATCACGTTAGAATTAAAAGCAGCTGCGAGCCCCCTGTCTGCTGTTATCAAGATGATATCAACAATCCCTTCTTCTCGAACTTCAAGTAATGGATGCGTTCCAGAGTCTATGTGTCCCGAGAGGTCCCTTATGACCTGGTATATTCTTTCAGAGTATGGTCTTGAAGCATAGAGAAGCTCCTGTGCTTTTCTTAGCTTTGCAGCTGAAACCACCTTCATGGCGTTTGTTATCCTTCTTGTGTTCTTTATGCCTTGTATCTTTCTCCTAATGTCCCTGGGTGATAGCTTTGGCATAGAAAAAATTATAGCATAATATTTTGTCTATGTTCTTCGTTGGTGTTGATAAAGAAGGTAAACTGAGAAAGGGAAAGATTCAGGCAAAGGATAAAAGAACAGCTTACAGTATGCTTCTATCACAAGGAATAAGGCCCATTAACATTAAAGGAGGATCAAACTTATGGCAAAAAGAGGTTCTTCAAAGGAAACCATCAGATGAAGCACTATCTTTTGTGTTCGTTCAGCTCTCCCTTCTCCTCTCGTCTGGGCTCAGTTTAACGAAAGCTCTTTATACACTTCATGAACAAATGGAAGAAAGGAAAATAGCCCAGGCCTTACTGAGTGTAAAGGAGAGCATAGAAAAGGGGGAACCAATACACCAAGCCTTCAAGAATGCAGACATTTTTCCAGAGTTCTTGATAGAGATGTTAAAAACAGCAGAGAGGGGGGAGAACTTAGAGAAAGTGTTCAATATAGCTGGTGAGTTTCTGCAAAGAATGTCGGAGATAAAAAGCAGGATAATCTCTAACATGACTTACCCATCCTTTGTGATAGTTTTTAGCCTCCTATCCATGCTTTTTGTTGTCAAATTTATAGTTCCAAAGATAGCAAGCGTTCTTACCTCTCTTGGTAAGGACCTTCCTCTTATAACAAAAGTGCTTCTTATCCTTTCAGAAGCTCTTGGGTACTTCCTTTACGCGTTGCCTCTACTCATAGTCCTTTTTCTTCTAAAAGGGAGGCTTCTAACAAGGGAGAAGATGGATGAGATGTATCTCAAAATCCCTATATTGGGGAGGGTATCTTATTACTTTAACCTTTCAAGGTTTGCCGGAACGCTTAGCATGAGCTTTTTGTCTGGTATACCATTGATAAAGTCCTTAGCTCTCAGCAGAGGTAGTATAACAAACGCTTACCTTAGGAATAAGCTAATGGGTGTTGAGGAAGATGTAGCAAAAGGAGGAAAGCTCTCCTCCGCCTTGAAAAAGACAGGTATTTTCCCACATCTTTTTTTGAACCTTTTGCAAACTGGTGAAGAGAGCGGTGAATTGGAAAAAATGCTCTCTCTACTCCATCAGGTGTACGAGAAGCAAGCCCTGAGGGTTATAAACTTCTGGGTTAGGTTTGCGGAACCTCTTGCTATTCTCTTTATAGGTTTGATAGTAGCTTTTGTTGTTTTCAGCGTTATTTTACCCATTACGGAGATATCTTCTGGAATAATGAAGTAGAATCTATTTGAAAAGTATTATCCTTTCCTCACCTTTTTGCAGTTGCATATACTCTCTTATAAACTTTTCTATGTAGAGTTCTGGATTTTTGTCCATCTGTTTTATTAGATTATCGAGCTTTTCATTGCTCTCCTCGACCTTTCTAAGTTCCATATCCATGTTTGATAAATACTTATTCATTTTTATGACTTTCTGTAAGTTGAAAGTGCTGAAAAAGAAGTTATAGAACGTTAAAAATATTAAGGAAAGCATAAAGAAGAAAGGCAAGAGTTCAATGAAGGAATCTCCAAAATTCCTTTTTTCCCTCAAACCGTCCCGCATTTGCCATTTCCTCCTCTATCCTTAAAAGTTCGTTGTATTTGGCAACCCTCTCTGTCCTGGAGGCTGAACCAGTCTTTATCTGCCCGCTTCCTACCCCTACAGAAAGATGGGATATGAAGGTATCCTCCGTCTCCCCAGACCTATGGGATATTACAGTATTGTAGCCCCTCTCTTTAGCAAGACTTACAGTTTGCAATGTTTCGGAAACAGTACCTATCTGATTGGGTTTGATAAGGATGGCGTTGGCTACCTTCTCCTCTATACCCTTCTGCAGGATCTCCCTGTTGGTCACAAAGAGGTCATCTCCTACAAGCTGAACCCTGTTCCCTAGGACTTCTGTTATCATACTCCAACCTTCCCAATCATTCTCTGCCATTGGGTCCTCTATGGAAACTATAGGGTACTTTTCTAAGAGCTTGGAGTAAAACTCGCAAAGATCCTCACTGCTCATTTTTCTTCCCTCCAGATGGTAAAACCCATCTTCTCCATAAAACTCAGAAGATGCACAGTCAATAGCAAGCAGAAGGTCATCTCCAGGAAAATAACCAGCTCTCTCTATGGAAAGCAAGAGAATATCAAGGGCTTTCTCAGCACTCTCTATGTTTGGAGCAAACCCACCCTCGTCTCCAACGTTAGTAGAGTACCCTCTTTCTTTCAGTAAGCTTCTGAGCACATGGAAGGTTTCAACGCCTTTTCTCAAGGCTTCGGAAAAAGATCTACCCACTGGAACAATCATAAACTCCTGAATGTCAAGAGGGTTGTCCGCATGTACACCTCCATTTATCACATTCATAAGAGGTACAGGAAGCTTGTCTGCCAACATGCCACCTATATATTTGTAAAGACCTATGCCAAGCTCTGCAGCTGCAGCCTTTGCCACAGCCATGCTAACACCCAAAAGGGAGTTTGCTCCAAGCCTGCCTTTGTTGGATGTACCATCAAGAGATATCAAGAGTTCATCCACCTCCCTTTGGTTTTGTGCCTCCATACCTATGAGCTCCATAGCTATCAGGCTGTTTATGTTGTCTACGGCTTTTAAAACACCCTTTCCCAAGTATCTTTTAGGATCTCCATCTCTGAGCTCCAAGACCTCCTTTTCTCCTGTGGATGCACCGCTCGGAACTATGGCTCTACCAAAAGCACCCGACTCTAAGAGAACATCAACCTCAACTGTGGGATTGCCCCTTGAATCCAGTACTTCTCTGGCCCTTATCCTCTTTATGGTAGACATAGCTTAAAATTATAGCATGAAGGTGTTTCTTTTTCTTCTCCTTATAGACCTATCCTTCTCCTTAGAGTTCTGCATAAAGCCAGTAGAAAACCCTTACAACGAACCTTATGTTAGCTACGCCTTACTGAAGAACTTAGAAAGGTCTATATTAGAGAGCGGGCACTCCTTAGGCTGTAAAGGCTCATCTGTAAGCATAACACCAGTTGTTAAAGATATAAAAGAGGTTCCAACAGCTTACACACCTTTCCAGAGAGTAAGCGCCTATAGCATGACTCTTACCCTTGTTCTGAGAGACTACAAAGGAGAGGTAAGCTTCTCCCCCACAGTACCATACGACCAATCAACTGGTGGACTTGGTAATCTTCCAAGAAGGGAGGCCATAGATAATGCTATGAGTATAATATATGTGGAACTGGTTGAAAACTTCAAAAGGAGGTACAAAGATGCTGATAACGGTGGAGAGTAAAAAGAGTTTGGAGGAGCTAAAACGTAGCATAGAAGAGCAGGCAAGGACTAAAGGCTTTGGCGTTATGGCAGTCCACGATGTTACCAAAACTCTTGAAAGCAAGGGCATGCCCATAGACTATGGTTGCGTGATAGTGGAGGTCTGTTCACCCAAGCATGCAAAAGCTATGCTCGACAAAAATCCACAGGTTTCCACTGCAATGCCATGCAGGATAAGTATAATAGACCAAGGGGATAAAAGGTTCCTCAGTACAATGTCACCTATGGCCATGCTTGATATGTTCAACATGCAGAAAGAAAGGGCTATTGCAGAAGAAGTGGAAGGTTTAATAAAAGATATAGTGGAAGGCTCGGTATAGCCTTATACAACTTAATTGTAGGCAGGCTTACTTAGTCTGCTCTGTAGACGCAGGAATTGTTACGCCTCCCGTAATATTTTTCTTTGCGAGGGAATCCGTGATTGCAATAACAGCTTGTGCAATTACATCTCTTATTGCTTCCTCAAGAGGTGTATTTTTGAAAGATTCAAACCATCCACCAATCCCCCCACCTCCAAACCATCCAAACCCACCAACTCCAAAATTCCATCTTCCAGACTTACCTTCCAGAGCTTTGCTTACAACTATCTTTGCACTGTTGATATCTATGATCCTCATATCAAGTCCAATATGTGCTTGACTTTTCCCAACCTTGAGGCCTAAGCCACCGATGAAGGGTATAGGGACAATAACACCACCTGCACCACCACCAGTGCCCGATGCAGAAAGTTCAAGTGCTGTTACGGAGCCTGTTATAAGATAATCAGCCCCTTTTAGAGTTTTCTCTGGCTCCTTACCGAGCATTTTCAATTCCTCTTTTATTTCTTCAAGAGTTTCCCTTTCGTACACTTCAAAACACCCAGATTCGCTCAATGCTGTAAGGAGCATATCTGCCAGACCATCCCCTACTGCCCTTGGTGATACTGAAATAACATAATTACCACCAAAAACAAGCTTATCACCCTGACAGGCTGCTGCCTTACACTTAAATCCTCTGGCAACAACTGTCCCCACGGGCTTATCACACTTTGGCAGTTTTAGGGTTCTCTCTTTTACATCTTCAGCATACTCTTGAGCATAAGAAAATGTAAATATAAAAATGACAGTTACAAGAGCTATTATTAACCTCATTGTAAATCTCCCCATTGTTAAAATTTAGTATCCTGAAAATAAAAAGTCAATGGCTCGGTCAGGGTGTTTCAAAAATAATCTGTGCTTCAGATTACCGTCCCCTGAAAAAGGTCTCTGTAATGGTGTAATGACAATACGCTCCTGCAGTGGTATACGTATCTATTAGCAGAAGACCATCTTCTTGCAAAGTCTTTAAAGGTCGCTTTATCGTGTGGATTAGGAGAAATAAGTTTGGGTAAAAAGTATTCATATGATTGTAATCATTTACATACATAACCTAAGAGCTTAAGATAAAAATATGCTTTCAATGCTTGAGCTTGAAAAGGTAACAAACATAGGAAATATTTCCGTAAGGTCGTTGGAGAAAACTCTTATGCCTTCCTCGATTGGATACGACAGGCTCTACATAATTTCTGAAGGTTTTGGAAGGTACATAATAGGTAAGAAGTTTGGTAATATAAAGGCACCTGCGGTTTCCTATGTAAGTAAAGGTGAGCTCTTTGGTTTCATGCCAGAGGGTAAGGGAGTCATATATGAGATAGCCTTGGGAAAGGAAGATGAGCAAGAGGGTCCAACTGTAGACCTGAGACCTATGGAGCATGGACATAGGCACCCCTTGGTTATTGAAAAGTTTTCATCCTTGGAAAAAGGAGAAGGCTTCTTCATCATAAACGACCATGACCCTCTCCCCCTTTACTTTCAAATGAGTATGTTTTTTCCCAAGAAAGTAGGATGGGAATATGTGGCATACGAAGGGGATCTTTGGAAGGTAAGAATAAGGAGGTTATGATATGAGAAAAATGGGGCTTATCATCGCTTTATTCCTTGGTTTTGGAATTGCCCATGAGCATTCAAAGGAGAGTGATCTAACTTTTAAGCAAGTTATGCAAATGGTAAATCAATCAGCGTTAAAGATGCTTCAAGGCTTTTTGCTGAATAATGATACACTCCTCTTGGAAGGTGCAAAGGAAATAGCGGAGCATCCTATGCCAAAGGGTGGACCATTGAGATACATGGACCCATCCAAGAGGGAGGATTTTGCCAGGCACATGCCAGCCTTTGAAAGGCAAGTGCATGGAGGTGCAGAAGAAGTTATAAGATTCGTAAGGGAAGGTAAAAGGGATGAGGCTTTTAGAGCTTACACTCAAATAATACAGGGTTGTATGGCGTGCCACGAACTTTTTAGAGATAGTATAAAAGGAAGGTGATCAGTAATCCAAAAACTCGAGCTCATCAAAGCTCTCAAAACCCTTTAGAACCATAAAGAGCCTCTCAAGACCTATGGAACATCCTGCGCAAGGGGGGAAATCCTCATAAGCATTCAAAAGCTCTTGGTCTAAGGGGAGGTCTCTTCCCTGAAGGTACTCTCTCATCCTTCTTTCTATCTCTTCCTTTGATACTTCTTCTGTCCAGCCATTGGCTATCTCTATCCCTCTTATGTAAAGCTCAAACCTTTCCGCATAACCGTCTTTTATTCGTGCATAAGCACTTAGCCTTGAAGGAAAATGGGTCAGGAAAACAGGAACACTGTGCCCAAGCTCTCTCTCTATATCTACATATAATCTATAAAACAGAGTTTCCCAATCCTCGCTGTCGTCAAACTCATATCCGTAAGCCAGAAGGTTGTTTTTGAAAACCTCCTCATCCTCAGACAGGATTATGCCCGCGTATTTCTCAAAAGCATGCTCGACAGATATTACTTTGTAAGAGGACGCTATGCCAAGGTAGCTCAGAAGCTCACCTATCTCTTTTATCAAATACTCATAATCCTCTCCCCTTTTGTACCATTCAAGCATGGTAAACTCAGGTCTGTGAAACCTTCCGTAAGGGTCTTTTCTGAAGACTTTACCTATCTGAAAGATGTCCTCCTTGTACTCACTCATGAGCTTTTTCATAGCATTCTCTGGAGAGGTCCTGAGCCATAGCATTTCGCTGTTTATCTTCACCATAATGGGCTCCACATACGTATCTACGTTGGGATAGGACTGCAGAACGCTTGTAAAAACCTCTAAGTATCCTTTACCCCTAAAAAATTCCCTCACTTTATCTATAAACGCAGTCCACTCTTTGAAAATGAGCATGAAATGATTATACAACGGATGCTGTCTTTGTTAGCTTTGCAAACTTCACACCCTTCAACCCACCGATCTTTATAGATAGGTTTTCTATCTCATCGGGGTTTCCTTTCATTACAATGTTCTCCAAACAGTTGTTATGGTCCAGGTGGACATGAGTGCTGCAGAGAACCTTCACATAGTGATTGTGTTGAACCTCCAACATTCTTTGGTTTAACTCCTTTTGGTGATGGTTGTATATTATTGTAAGTACACCTATAACCTCCTCCCCTCCCTGCCACTTGTACTCTACCAGCATCTCTCTTATAAAATCTCTGACCAGCTCTGACCTGGAAGAGTAGCCTTTCTCTATTATTCTTTTATCAAGCTCCTCAAGCAGGTCTACAGGCAAAGAGACACAGAACCTAACTATCCTTTCTCCCATAGAGAATGTATTTTATCTCACAAGTTCTTTTATCTTTGATATAACTTCCTCATAGTCGGGTTCTTGAGTTATTTCTGGGACAATTTGTATGTAGGCTATCTTACCCTGCTTATCCACCACAAAAATAGCCCTTGCCAGTATACCCTTTAGAGCTCCCTCTGATATTAGCACACCATACTTTTCCATATCTCTGTATCTGAAATCCGAAGCCACCGTTAAGTTACCTATATTGAAGCTCTCACAGAATCTCTTTTCTGCAAAGGGAAGGTCCATAGATACCACGGTAACGTCCACATTGTCAATACCAGAGATCAGTTCATTGAACTTCCTCGTTTCTGTTTCACACACGGGTGTATCAAGAGAAGGGACTGTTGCTATAACTTGCAAAATACCCTTTGAGCCTCCAATTGTCTTCTCTTGAAGGTCTCTGGTTACAACCGTAACTTGTGGTGCATCATCCCCTACTTTTAACTCTGGTCCCACCAGTGTTATAGGGTTTCCCTTTAGAGTAACCGTCTTTGCCATGCTAAAACCTCCTTATTAAATTTTGTAATCATATTAAAGGGCTTCTAAAATGTTTCAAGATGAGGAAAGTCATTTATAAAAGCTAAAGCACATCGTAAAAACCCTTCCTGAGAAGTCTGTAGAAGAATAAACCAATAGATAACGTTATAAATGATACACCGAAAGATATTAAAAACTCCTTTATCTGAACATGCCCCAAAAGTAAAGAAGTTTGAACGTTTCTGAGTATGTAATACAGAGGGTTGAAAAGGAGTAAAGGCTTCAAAAGGTCTGGCACGTAGGAAGCGGGGTATATTATGGGAAGAGAATAGAATATAAAGCTAAGAAGTGTAGAAACTATCTGAGCTATGTCTCTTACGTAGACACAAAGACTTCCCAAAAGGAAAACCAACCCCAAAACAAATACAAACTCTACAGCCAAAGAAGCAAGAACCAAAGGGAAGTTTTGAAAGCTATAAGGGAAGTTATGAATTATAAGTGCATAGCTGAGGGATACGAAAGCATATATGAAACCAGTAATGGTAGAGGCTGTAAGAAAAAGATAGGGGGATATAGATGTTTTCTTTAGTATAAAGGCGTTATCCAGAAGAGAGTTCATCCCCTTCGTCAGCGACTGGGTGAAACCATTCCAGAAAGCAAGACCTGTAAGAAGATAGACAGTATAGTTTGCACTGTACGTAGCTTCTTGGGGAAATCTTACCTTTACTATATGCTGGAAAATGATGTAAAACACACCTGTAGTAAGGAGAGGGTTTAGAAGCATCCATACAGTACCAAACATAGAACCAGCAAAGGCTATTTTTATATCCCTTTTTACGAGCTGATAAAGGATATAGGCTAAGCGCATAAAGTATCATTTTATAGTACAGAGTAAGTAAATCCGAGGTGGACCAACTGCGAAGTATCCTATTTGCTCGCTTATCTTACCTTTCCAGTCCAGTAAACATGACAGTGCATTCAAAAATAGCCCATGCTTTCCCACTCCTAACTCATAACTAACAACTGAGTTAAGATAAGAAGTGAACTTGCACAGATGGTTATTTTATTCATCGTCTAAGATTTACCACAGGATTTTTGACAACTTCAAAAGGCACATCAAAACCAGTCCATATTTTTAAACTCTCTATACCCTGATAGAGAAGCATAGAAAGGCCGTCTATGGCTTTTGCTCCAACTTCCTGAGCCCTTCTCAAAAGGGGAGTTTCTTTATAGATAACGTCAAAGACTGTATGGCCTTGGTCCAACTGAGAGTAGTCAAAAAGGGGTGGGTCATCCGATTGGAGTCCTACAGATGTAGTGTTTACTATAAGGCTTATTCTTTTCAAAACGTCCTCTGGTTTTTTCACAACCTGAACTTGAAACTTCTTCGAAAGCTCAACTGCCTTTTCGTAAGTTCTGTTCCAAAGATAAACATCATACTCAGCTCTCTTGAGAGCGTAAAGTATAGCTTTGGATGTTCCACCAGCTCCCAAAACCAAGACTGCTTTGCCCTCTACTTTAGCTTCATTGAGAGCCTTTAAAAAGCCTGTCCAGTCTGTATTGTAGGCTTCTATTACGTTTGTAAACTTTAATGTGTTAGCAGAACCAATAACAGCAGTATGTTCATCCATCCGATCTACATACTCTAAGACTTTTTCCTTGTGTGGTAGAGTTACGTTCACGCCCCTTACGCTAAGGGCTGAAAGTCCATAAATGGCATGCTTTAGGTCCTCCGGTCTTACCTCAAAGGGAATATAGACAGCATCAATTCCCAAGTACTCAAAGGCAGAATTCTGAAATATCGGTGAGAGGGAATGTTTTACAGGATACCCCAATATTCCATAGACTTCTGTTTTTCCAGATATGGTCATTCTAACTGAAGCTTGGGCTGTAGTATCTCTACTTTCTTAACCCAAGGTAAGTTTCCCTTTATAGCCATGTTCACAACATCTTTAACGCTTGCATCCACTATAGGGCACTCGGTGCACCCACCCTCAAACTGAAGATAAACGCTTCCTTCCCTGATCTCAACGACTTTTAAGTCACCGTGATGGTCCTTCAATGCTGGTCTTATTTTATTCAGAACATTTTCAAGTTCCTCATACTCTTTTAAACTCATCTTTATTCCTCCATTTCTCTGTATAAATGTTGCATCTTTTCCCACAAAAAACCCTGAGTTTCATCATCTAAATCCATCAAACGGAAAAAACCTCTTAACGTTAACTTATCCAGGACAGTATCCTCCACATCAAGTTCTTCTAACTTGTTTATTCCATAAGTGTATAGGATATCCCTTACCTTTGGTTGATTTTCCAACAATTCTTTCAAGCTTATATCAAGGGTTAGCCTATCCTTCATGTATCTTTCACCTTCCTTACAAAAATATGGTACTCTCCGTCTTCCTCATACATACTGAGGAACTCTTGACCCGTAGACTTACACCAGGCTGGAATATCTTCAACAACCCCAGGGTCATCGGCTATAAGCTCTAAAACCTCACCAATTTTCATAGTTTTCATAACCTTAGAAGTCTCTGCTATTGGGATTGGGCAAAAGGTTCCTACCACATCATGCACCACATCCGGCTTTATTTTGCTGTGTTCCATCTTTATCTCCTTTCCTCTTATATATTTTAAACCTTTCAACAATAGCATCGTCAATAGGTTCCCCATATAATTCCACCTTTTTATCCTTTAACTGCAGGACTGTAAAGCAAGACTCCCTGCGGGAATATCTGGCTACAATGTTAGCAACAAGCTTGTACTCTCCCTCCGGAAGGTCCCCCTTTATCAAAACAAAAGTCCCAGTACCATCCTTCCTGTAAGCGTATCCATAATTTGACTTTAAGCTCTTTAGAAACTTTACCTCCCCTTCATTCCTTGCCACTATAAGCTTTGTCTTTGATGGCAGCCTTAGATGTCTTCCCACCGAAAAAAGAATAAGGTCTTCTCTCGTTATGCCTTCCTCAACTTTTAAGGATTCTCTAAACCTGATGGCGTACGATTCGTCTGTCAGGTAGCAACACCCTCCAGCAGGCTGTTCATAACTCAATCCATATTTCTGCGCAATATCTATCTGAGTTTTTCTTCCCTTACCCTTTATGCCAAGAAGCCTCTCCCTATCTACCCACCCTAACTTTTCTGGTACAGTAGGTGGTAGCAGTTTGGCGGAAAGGGGCCTCAGGAGGTAGCCTTCGAGCCCAGATTCCTTTTCTATAAGCCTTAGCCTGCTCCTTGTTTGGCTCATGGGTCTCTGTCCAAGAACTTCACCCGTTATAACAAACTGATAGTCTTCTCCCTCCATAATCTCTTTAGCCTTTCTTAGCATCAGTATCCTGCAGTCCACGCAGGGGTTTACGTTTTTGCCGTATCCGTACTTGGGTTTTGTGACAACATCAAAATATTCTTTGGATACATCAACTACCTCTATGGGAACCTCAAGCTGGGCTGATGCTCTAAGAGCAGGGTTAACATGCTGCTGTCCTTTTTTATTCACAAGGCCAAGGCGCCTTTTCTGTTCAGTAATACAGAACCCAGTATAGAAGTGTAATGCCTTTATATGAACACCTTGGTCCTTGAGAATCTGGACAGCTAAAGTACTATCTAGTCCTCCAGAGAGAAGAGCAACAGCCCTAACTTTCATGTGGAAAGGAACTCAAACTCCTTGCTGTCTTCCTCTTCCTCTTCGTAGCAACCAGGTATCTTCTCTGCTTCTTCTATTCTTCCCTGCTTTAGAAGGTAATCCTTTATGGCTACGTGCAAAGTCTCAAGACCCAAGTTGGTACAGTGTATCTTTTGAGGGGGGAGCCCACCAAGCTCTTCAAATATGTCCTTGTAAGTAAGGTTCAATGCGTAATCTATGGTTTTACCCTTTACCATCTCTGTTAGCTGTGATGATACTGCTATAGCTGAGCCGCACCCAAAGGTCTTGAACCTTAGGTCTTCGATCAGATCCCTCTCTGGGTCTATCTTAAGTGTAAAAAGCATAGCATCTCCACATGCAGGATTACCACATTGACCTATGGCGTTTGCATCCTCCAGAACGCCCACGTTCCTTGGGTTTAAAAAGTGGTCAAGCACCTTCTCGCTGTATTCAAACATGTCAACACCTCCAACACTTTTAGTTTAAACTATAGTCCAAGGGGGCGTAAGTGTTATGATTAGTATCAATCAAAAAGATCAAATAGTTTTTCATCCTCAATGAGGTTCCTGAAGGTTTTAGTGAGCCTATGGTCATCCTCCACTTCCAAGTATCTCTTTACACTAACATGTTCTACAAAAGTCCTTGAATAATCTATTGGAACCATTTCATCTTCTGTACCATGGAATATAAACATCTCTGTGGGCGGGTTCTTGGGAAAGAGGACTTCCTTACCCTTTATGACCTCGTAACCTTTCTCCAAGATGTCCTTGGCAAAATCTTTGTTTATAAGGAGCTCCGTTCCGGTTTCACACTCCTTTATCCTTAGGGGTTCTTCTCCTTTTAGCCATCTTTGATATTTTTCTCTTTCCTCTTGAGCGAGAATTAGATGCAGAGTAGAGTAAGATGGTGCAAAGAGAATTACCCCATTTATATGTTCTCCGCCAAAAACTTTCAAATAATTTAGTATTACGTAAGCTCCGTGGGAACTGCCAGAAAGCAAAACGTGCGTGTGCTTATCTTTAAACCCCTTTACCAATGCATCGAGCACCTGTATTGTTTTTGTCGTCGTTGTACTCTGATAGTCCATGTCCATGGCAAAAAGGGAAAATGTCTTTCTTTTTGCAGAAAGATCCCTTAGTACCTCCACCTTTGAGCTTCTCACGCTCGAAGCAAAACCATGAAGGTGTATAAGTATCTTCGCTCCACTTACTGGTTCATAAACGAACATATTAAAATTTTAGTTGGAAGGCTCTGAAAAGTCTATCAGGGTGTTTGAAAAATAGCCTGTGTTTCCCACAGACTACCGCTCTCTAAAGCAGGAGATCGTGCCCATACCTTTGAATTAAGAAAGGATAAGCTTTGCAGATATAATTATTTTGCTCATCATCTAATATTTATCATGGGATTTTCGAAACAGCCTCGAAAGGTCTATTAACTTCTAAGCCTTATTGTTCTAAAATATTCACATGGATGTATTTGTTCTAGATACAAGCGTGTTTACAAATCCAGATGTCTATCAGCAGTTTGAGGCAGACCAGCTGGGGGCAATAGAGAACTTCTTATCCTTAGCGAGTCATACAGAGGCAAGCTTTTACATGCCTACCTCCGTTTATAACGAGTTTTCCAAGCTTGTGAACCTTGGAGGCCTGATGCCTAAGTTTGAGCTTGTTGTCAGGATAAGGTCTCCGAGAAAGTTCAATCTGTTGATTCCAGCCGAATTCCTGTATGAGTTTATAGAAGAGGTCAGATACCGAATAAACAAAGGTCTAAGGATAGCAGAAGAGCATGCAAAGGAAGCTGGCAAACTGACTGAAGAAAGCGTAGGTAAGGTTATAAACAAGCTGAGGGATAAATACAGAGAAGCACTAAGGACTGGCATAATAGACAGCAAAGAAGATATGGATGTCTTACTTTTGTCCTACGAGCTGGATGCTATACTTGTGTCTGGAGACGAGGGGCTCAGAAAATGGGCCGACAGAGTGGGTATAAAGCTTATAGAGCCCAAAAACCTAAGATACATACTTGAAAGTTTAGCCAAGGCTGGAAAGTAAATCAGTCTATAACAGAGCCACCCTTTATTAGATGGCCAAGAAGGCCAGTCATGTTCAAAAACACCTTGTCAAACTCAAGAATGTAGTAATTATCCTTCTTTTCAAGCTTCTTTTCAACAACCTGTATGTGGGCTGATGCATGTTTTATCTGCTCAAGGAAAAGAATAGCATTCTCTCTCTTCTTGAACCTGCATTTGAAGGTTCTGTAAACTTTACCCTCTTCTTGAACCATCTTATAGGCTTTAAAGATACCCTCAAGAAAGGCTCTACCCACATCCGAGTAAAGCTCCTTGCTCTTTTTTAGACCCTCCTCCTCTATAAAAAGGGCAAGCCTTAGGAGTCTGTTGGTATAGTAGTCAGCAGGTAGGCCAAGCATGTTTATAGACGTTATGGCTATGTCGTTCAGATTTGCATAGCTCGTTATATACTTTACCCTTTTGTCCCTTGGGGAATCTTCCTTTAGGACTATTCCTTCTCTCTTTTCATCGTTTAAAGTCTTCAGTATTCTCTTTATTTCTTCCACTTGGGAAAGCTCAAGCCTTCCAAAAGTCTCCACGCATGGTAAGCCATACTTCTCTATCAATCTTAACTTTTCTCCGTAGCTTAAAAAGCCCTGCTGATTTTTCTTCATAATATCAAAAAGAAGAAAGGACACATCTTCTTTAACAAAAGGCGGATGCTCTTCTATATAAGGGTTTTCTGGTCCAACAACTTCCATACAGAGGACCAGGTCTGGGTTCTCTTCAAAGAACCTAAGCTCTACAAACTCATCAACCCTGTCTGTTGTGAAAGCGCATATGTAACCACCTCTTGTGAGAGCATAAACCTCATCTTGGTAAATAAACACTCTAATGTTGTAACCATCAACCTTCTCCTCCACCCACACTGGATGGGTAAACTGCTCAAGAAGCCCAGTCTTTAGCTGAAATATTCTACCTATGTGAGGATAGCCCCAGATAATGGTATCTTTGAACAAGATTGTCCCCCTTGGAACATCCTTAAAGTCATCGGTAAACCTAAGATATTCAACTCCCTTAAAGTTTTCTACTTTTACTCTGTTTTTTTTGAGAGCCTCTTTGACAACATCGGCGCTTAGCATGTGTACAAAAATTATAAGAGAAAAGCATGTGTAGTATAATTTTCAAAAAGACAGGAGGTAGTACTATGGGTAAGGAGCTGAGATTTAAAAAAGATGGTATAGAGGTATCTGGATACTTAGCTGAGCCAGAAGTTACCAAAGGCCCCCTTATCTTGCTTATTCACGAGTGGTGGGGGCTTGTAAACCATATAAAGGACGTATGTGAAAGGTATTCAAGAGAAGGCTTTTTTGCCTTTGGTATAGACCTATACAAAGGGAGAGTGGCAGACAACCCGGAAGATGCTGGTAAGCTTATGCAGGAACTATTTGAAGAAAGGCTTTTAGAAGCAGAGGCCATGATAAAGGCTTCCGTTGACTATTTTAAAGAAAGCGATATAGGCTTTGTAGGGAGAGCTCAAGATTTTAGAATTGGAGTGACCGGTTTCTGTTGTGGTGGTACGTGTACTTGGTACTTTGGTTCCAAGCTTTCCGACCAGTTTCATGCCATGGTTCCCTACTACGGACTCTATTCGTTAGTCCCCATAGATTTTTCTAAGATAAAGGCTCCCATCTTAGCAGTTCATGCTGGTAGGGATGCTTTTGTTCCCCTTGGAGATATAGTAAAAGCTATAGAGGAATGCAGCAGATATAATCTAAACGCCCAGTTTGTAATATACTCATCAGTTGACCATGCCTTTTTCAACAATACAAGGCCAGAGGTCTACAGAGAAGAATACGCAAAGGACGCTTGGGATAAGACGGTTGAGTTTATGAAAAGGCATCTTACATGAGGCTAAAAGATCGTTTAGTGTTAGCTCTTGTATCTTCTATAGGTACTGTAGCCTTTGCCACTATAGCACTAAACAGGGGAGAAAAAGTAGGTGCTGTATGGATCCTTACTGCTGCACTTTGTATTTACTTTGTAGGGTACAGGTTTTACAGCTACTTTATAGCCTACAAAGTTTTTGAAGTAAACGACGCAAACCCGACTCCAGCTCACAAGTTCTACAACAAAGTAGACTACGTGCCCACCAACAGATGGGTGCTCTTTGGTCATCACTTTGCGTCTATATCTGGAGCAGGTCCATTGGTGGGTCCTGTTCTTGCAGCTCAGATGGGGTATCTTCCAGGGATGCTATGGATACTAATAGGAGCTGTCTTAGCTGGGTGTGTCCAAGATATGGTCATCCTTATAACATCCATGCGCAAGGATGGTAGGAGCTTGGGACAGATAGCTAAGGAAGAGCTTGGAAAGTTTGGTGGTTTGATATCCCTCGCTGTTATATACTCTATACTTACCATACTTCTTGCAGTTCTTGCTCTTGTAGTTGTAAAAGCGTTGGCTCAAAGCCCATGGGGTACCTTCTCTGTTTTTATGACCATACCTATAGCTATGTTCATGGGTATTTATATGTGGCATATAAGACCAGGGGCTGTATTGCAAGCTTCCGCCTTTGGTGTAATTGCCCTCTTGACATCTTTGTACTTAGGAAGGGTGATAGCCATAAATCCTTTAACATCAAGCCTCTTTACCCTTTCTGAAGAGCAGATTGCCATAAGCCTCATAGTTTATGGTTTTTTTGCTTCAGTCCTGCCAGTTTGGCTTCTTCTTGCACCAAGGGATTACTTAAGCACTTTTTTAAAGCTTGGAACCGTATTGCTTATAGCCTTGGGTGTTTTTCTTGTAAACCCGGATGTAAAGATGCCAGCCATAACACAGTTTGCCGTATCTGGCGACGGTCCAGTTTGGAAAGGTAGCCTCTTCCC
>JBKBPE010000008.1:0-20704 GCA_046293375.1 Aquificaceae bacterium | reverse complement strand
AACGTGCCCAATGGTCCCAACGTTCACGTGTTCCTTCTCTCTTATAAACTTCTCCTTAGCCATCTCTTACCTCCAAAAGCCCAGGACCGGGCTTGAACCGGCGACCTCACCCTTACCAAGGGTGTGCTCTGCCAACTGAGCTACCTGGGCTAAAACTTATATTATAACACAACTATCCTCCATCCCAACTTTTTGCAAGCTCAGATAGTATCCTCTCCTCTATTTCCCTAAATTTTCTTTCTTCCTCCGGTCCCTGTTCATGGTCATACCCAAGAAGATGTATAAAACCATGAACGATAAGCCTCTTTATCTCTTCCTCAAGAGAATGCCCCATGGCCTTTGCCTGTCTTGCGGCCGTTTGTGCCGATATTATTATTTCACCAAGAAGATAGGTATCCTTTAGTTTCTCACAGAAAGGAAAGGAAAGAACATCTGTAGGCTTGTCCTTTCCTCTGTAAGCACTGTTTAGCTCCCTCATGGCTTCGTCATCCGTTATGTATATGCTTACCTCCGCACGCTCAAGTCCAATGAGGTCTGCAGTGCGATGGGATATACCCTTAATCCATCCTTTTCTTAGATTCCATCTCTTCTTTAGATTTATATGTATCCTGTTCTTCCTTGTATCTTTCGAACTCTTCATAGGCTTTTATTATCTTAGCAACTATAGGATGCCTTACCACATCCTCCTCCGTAAACCATACAAAGCTTATACTATCTATACCTTGAAGCACTTTGAGAGCCTCTACAAGTCCAGAATGTTCTCTCTTGGGCAAGTCTATCTGTGTTATGTCCCCTGTTATTACAACCTTAGAACTGAAACCTATACGAGTTAGGAACATCTTCATCTGCTCTTTGGTCGAGTTTTGAGCCTCGTCAAGTATTATAAAGGCATCGTTAAGGGTTCTGCCCCTCATAAAGGCAAGTGGTGCTATTTCTATTATATTCCTCTCTAACATATAACTGGCTTTATCGTAATCAATCATATCGTAAAGAGCATCGTAAAGAGGCCTAAGGTATGGGTCTACTTTTTCCGCTATACCTCCAGGAAGAAAACCAAGCCTTTCTCCAGCTTCTACAGCTGGTCTTGTCAGGATTATCTTGTTTACTTTGTTTTCCTTTAAATGTGCAAGAGCCATGGCCATAGCCAGGTAAGTCTTTCCAGTACCAGCTGGTCCTATACCAAAAACTATATCGTTGTTCTTTATAGCATCCACATAGATCTTCTGCGTATGGGTCTTAGGAAAGATGGCCTTCTTTCTGTGGCTTATAAAGATCAGGTTTTCTTTTTCTTCAGTCTGCACAGTTTCTTTCCTACCAACGTACTCCTTTGCTTTTTCTCTCACCTCCTGCGCAGTCATTGAATGTGCCTTTAGCTCTTTGATAATATCTCTTATAAAATCGTAAGCCTGTTTTACTTTTTCCTCTTCACCCTTTATTAGGATCTCTGTACCCTTCGCCATGATCTTTACGTCAAAAAGCTGAGAGAAATATTTGAGATTCTCATCACCACGACCCACTATCGCGTAGAATTTCTCATCAAAGCTACCTAAGTCTACCCTCTCTTCTACTTTCTCAACGCTTGACATTCTACTAGCTTTTAAATATATTGATAAACAAAACAATTTCAAGTGTCTTATTGGAGGAAAAACTATGGGATACATGTTTAGGACTGTTCTGCTCCTGGGGTTTTTAACAGGGCTTTTCCTCTTCGTTGGACATGTTGTTGGCGGTAAAGCTGGGATGACTATAGCCCTTCTTCTGGCTGGCGTTATGAACTTCTTAGCTTACTGGTTCTCTGACAAGATAGTGCTTTCTATGTATGGGGCTAAAGAGATAAGTTATGAGGAGGCTCCATGGCTCCATAGGATAGTGGAAGAGCTGTCAAACAGTGCTGGCATACCAAAGCCACCCATATACTTGGTTCCCATGGAGCAACCTAACGCCTTTGCTACTGGAAGGGGGCCAGGTCATGCAGCCGTTGCTGTAACCTCTGGGATATTACATCTTCTGAGCGAGAAAGAGCTTAGGGGTGTTTTGGCTCATGAACTTGGACACATAAAAAACAGAGATGTTTTAGTGGCCACCATGGCGGCAACAATAGCTGGTGCCATATCTTACTTAGTAAGTATGTTCCAATGGATGCTGATCTTCGGTGGTGGCAGGAACGAAGAAGATAGAGGTGGTTGGGGCGGAATATTGGGAAGTCTCGTACTCATAATTATTACTCCAATAGTAGCTACCATAGTGCAAATGGCCATATCGAGGTCTAGGGAGTATCTTGCAGATGAAACTGGTGCTAAGATAAGCAAGGATCCATTAGCTCTTGCAGATGCTTTAGAGAAGATCCACAGTTATGTTTATCAGATACCGGCGGAGGTAAATCAAGGGACCGCACACCTTTTCATAGAGAATCCCTTGTCGGGAAGCGGCGTATGGGAACTATTTTCTACTCATCCACCAACGGAGAAGAGAATAGAAAGGCTTAAGAACTTAGCAAGAACCATGGGTATATATGCATGAAAAGGGTATGTGTACTGCTTGAGGAGCTCGTAGAAGACATAGAGTTTCTTTATCCATACATACGCTTTAAAGAAGAGGGGCTCGAGGTAACTTCTGCCTCTCCCCAGATCAAGGAGTTTAGGGGAAAGAATGGGATGCTCTTTAGACCAGATAAAGCTATAGGTGAGGTTTTTGAAGAGAACTTCGATTGCCTTTTTATACCAGGTGGATACGCTCCAGACAAGCTAAGAAGATATTCAGAAGTTTTGAATATGGTCAGGAGGCATGTAGAAGTGGGGAAGATAGTTGCTGCTGTGTGTCATGGACCATGGGTTTTGATCTCTGCAAAGGCAATAAAAGGCAGAAAAGTTACAGGCTTTTACGCTATAAAGGATGATATTGAAAACTCTGGTGCTATATACACAGGAAAACCTGTAGAAGAGGATGGAAACATAATAACAGCAACAGACCCAAACTCCATGCTTGGAATGATGAAAATCATCCTGGAGAGACTCAAAGCCTGATCATCTTATCTGTTTCACGGTAACCTACGAGCTCGTCAATGGCCTTAGCAAACTCCCTTATCTCCTTTTGTGCACCTTCATGAGTTCTAAGCCTTATAAAGTTATCCAAGGATACTCTTGGCACGGTCCAGTAAAACCTTGTAAGCATAAACTGAGGAAGTATCCCTCTTGCTATTTCCTTTGCTACGTTTTTTTCTATCATTTCTGCATACAATGCTTTGAGCTCATGCGTATAATTCTTTATTCTCTCTAAGAAGATGGAGTTAAAAGGCTCTTCTATAGATTCATCTTCAGAAGCCTGTCTGTTCTTCTTGGCTTGCTTTCTCAGATGCTCAGGTATATAAAAGCTTGGCTCAAAGCCTACGTATCTTCTACTCACTTCGTTGTAAGAACCAAACCTGTGTCTGAACCACTGTCTTGCTACAAAAAGTGGACATTCAACTACAAATGTGTAGTAGTCCATCTCCGAGTCAAGCTCCAGCTTATCCACAAGACCTACCCATCCAGAAGAAGTTCTGAAGCGCTCAAGAAGAAAGGCTTTATCCACAGAATAGCCCTCTGTAGGTTCTCCGCTTATGACACTCCAAACGGCTGGAAGTTTATCTTTGATAAACCCTTTTATCTCCCTTCCTATACTGTCCATAGCGTTTATGAGATTTCTTAAGTTGAGCCATACATAACCTCCAGAGTAATAAGCCTGAAAGGTAGGGTTCCCTACACCTTCTATAAGTTTTAACCATTCCCTTTTACTTGCCCTGTAGGCTACAACTACATGCTCAAAGGGTGATGCATGTCTGTTATCAAAGAGATACCTGATGAGCTTTTTATCCCTTCCCACATCAACGGTATCATCCAGGGCAAAAGAAACCCTCGCGCATCTTACTATCCTTTGGTCTGAGCCCATCATGTGTATGTCCATGGAGTTATAATAAAACAAAATGCTCAACTATGTTCTCCTTCTATCTTTTGTTGGTACAAACTTCCATGGCTGGCAGATACAGCCTAACCTAAGGACTGTACAAGGCACTCTTAAGGAAACCTTAGAAAGAATATTGGGAGAGGAGATAAAATTAACGGGTTGCTGTAGAACAGATGCTGGAGTTCATGCAGAAGAGTACATAGCAAGTTTTCAATCTCAAAAGTTCTTTGAAGATGAAAGGCTTTTGATAGCTCTGAACTCTATTCTCCCTGAAGATATAGGAATAAAAAAGGTATGGAAGCAAGAGAACTTCAATGCAAGGTATTCAGTGGAGGGTAAGGTTTACACCTACAGAGTTTTTAACTCTCACTCCAAGAATGCTCTTATAGAACCTTTCGTTTGGAGGGTAGCTTATAAATTTGACTTCATCAAAATGCAGGAAGTCAGCAAGCTTTTTTTAGGTAAGAGGAATTTTTGGGCTTTTACAAAGGAGGATGAAAACAAAAGCACTACCGTGGAGATACAAGATATAAACATCTCAAAAGATGAGGAGCTTATAAAAATAAGCATAAGAGCTAGAAACTTCCTTAGGCATATGGTAAGAAGGATAGTAGGGTGTCTTGTTTATTTTGGTCTTGGTAAGATAAGCATGGATGATGTAAACATGTACCTTTGTGCAAAGAAGCGGTGCCCCTTCACAGCAAAGGCAAAGGGGCTAACCTTGGAGAAGGTCCTGTTTTGATCACGGACATTTGCTCGCATCAAGCTGTGGTTCATCTATAATGTCTAGGAAGGCTTCAAAGGGCCCCATGTTTTTCATGGCTACACCCTTTGGTCCTTCAAACTTAAGCCTTCCAAATATCATAGCCTTCATAGGACCGTACTCTTTCCTTCCCATCTCAAGCCATCTTTTTGTTTCGGCATACATAAGAAAGTCATCTTTACCCCTCTTATCTTTTGCCGCACCACCATAAGTGCATTTGGCTTTCTCACCCTCGTTCTTTATGATGAGCTCTATTATCTTACTGCTCCCACAGTCTTCTCTGTAAAGGAATATCTTTCTCTCTAGAACCGTCGTCCAACTCTCGCTTTTGCCAAGCTCACTAACAAGTGTTGGGGTGTTATTCCAGGCATTACATAAAGCCTTTGCATACTCATCCCCCATAAACACCTCTGCGGAAAAAGAGCTTACTGTCAATACGAAAATGGCAAGCATCGTTCTCTCCATTTTTTACACCTCCTTTTTATTTAAAGAATTTACTCTAAGCACACAGTAGATATCATAAAACTTTCTTATACTTTAATAAAACATAAAAATATAGAAATGTTCTTATACACCCAGTAAGAATGAGATCTCATGACGGACAATTTCACCCAGCGTGTTTATTATAATAACAGCATGTATGACCTATTAATAAAGAAGGCCTTGCTTCCTTACAAAAAAGCGCTCTATGATATAGCCATAAAAGGCGGAAAGATAGCTCTTATAACTCCAGACTTTGAAGGGGAAACGAAAGAAGTTATAAAAGCCAATGGGAAGGTTGCTATCCCTGCCTTTGCCAACATGCATACTCATATATCCATGAGCCTCTTGAGGGGAATAGGTGCAGACCTTCCACTTATGGATTGGCTAACAAAGGTCATATGGGTTCTGGAGAAAGAGTTTGTATCTCCAGAGTTTGTCAGGGATGGTGCCCTTTTGGGTATAGCTGAAAGCATAATGTCTGGTACATCCCTTCTGATGGACATGTACTTTTTTGAGGAAGAGGTTGCAAGGGTAGCAAAACAGGCTGGTATTAGAGTGGGGCTTGGCTTTGGCATACTTGACTTTCCCACAAAGGTAGCATCAAAACCAGAAGAGTACATAAAAAGGGCGAGGGAGTTTGTAAAGGAGTTTAAGAAGGATGAGCTTGTCTTTCCCGTAGTTTGTCCCCACTCTACTTACACGTGTTCACCCTCAACCCTGCTCAAAGCAAAAGAGATTGCGGATGAAGAAGGTGTTCTAACACACATCCATGTATCCGAAACTGAGGCGGAAGTGAACAGCATAAAGGAGAAGTACGGGAAAAGGCCCGTCAAACATCTTGAATCCTTAGGGTTTCTGTCAGATAGGCTCTTGATGGCTCATATGGTATGGCTCGATGACGAAGAAAGGCAGTTAGTTAAAGCCAGGAAGGCAAAGGTAGTTCACTGCCCAGAAAGCAATCTAAAGCTAGCTTCTGGTATAGCTCCAGTCTCAGAGTACGTGAAGATGGGAATAGATGTATGTTTAGGGACGGATGGGGCTGCTTCCAATGATAACCTGGACATGCTTGAAGAGATGTCAGTTATGGTAAAAGTCCAGAAGGGTTATCACCTTGATGCCAAAGCTATGAGTGCAGAGATGGCCTTGAGGATGGCTACGAAAAATGGTTTTTCTGTATGCGGCATAAAAGCCGGGGAGATACAAGAAGGATACGATGCTGATATAGTGCTCATAGACACAGACAAACCACATCTTCAACCTCTCTATGACCCACTTGCTCAGATTGTTTACTCTGCCAAATCTTCCGATGTGGACACACTTTTATGTAAAGGAAGAGTACTTATGGAAAGAAGGGAACTAAAAACTATAGACTATGATGAGGTAAAACACGTTGCAAAAAAGTGGAAAGATAAGATAGTAAACTTCATCAAAGTATGTAAGATATAGCTCATTAACAAAACCATGTTATACTTTTAGTGAAAACCCAAAAGGAGAGTATTATGGAAGAACAAATGTACGCAGTACCTTTCAGCTTGGTAGGTTTTTTCTTCACAAGTAAATCAGCTGAAGAGAGCATAAGGTCGGACCTTACACCCGGGGAAATGGAAAAGCTCCAAGACATGCTCGCTCGCTTTCTCTTTACAGAGGATATCAAAGTAACCTTATACCCCTCTGTAGTTCCACCAGACCAAGCGGAGGAAGCTCTGGAAGAGCTCGAAGACATGATATTTGGAGAAAGTGAGGAAGAATGACAAAAGTAGCTGTATGCGGTGCCTTGGGGAGAATGGGTAGAGCTATTATAAAGCTCTCTCTTGAGTATGCGGATTTTGAAGTATCTGCCGGGGTTGAACATCCAGACTGTATAAGAGGGGGTGACCTTGGAGAAGCCTGCGGATTGGAAGAACTCAAAGGAAGACCACTCACTTCAAGGCTTGAGGATGTTTTGCCTTACTGCGACGTGATTATAGAGTTTTCAGGAAATACACATGCGGCGTTGGCACATGCCAAGTTAGCAGCCCTTGATGGAAAAGGTACTATCATAGGAACCACTGGCTTTACTCAGGAGGAAGTTGCAGAGCTCAAGAGGTTATCAGAGGATGCTCCCCTCTTGCTTTCTCCCAACATGAGTCTTGGAGTAAACCTTCTTTTTAAACTGACTCAGATAGTTGCAAAGGCTCTATGCGATAAGAATTTTGACGTGGAGGTATGTGAGATACATCATAGGTTTAAGAAGGATGCTCCCAGTGGAACTGCTATAAAGCTTGCTCAGATAGTTGCAGAGGCGATGGGCATATCTCTAAAGGATAAAGTTGTCTTTGGCAGGGAGGGTATAAAACCAAGGGAGGAAAAGGATATAGGTGTTTTCTCTCTGAGAGGTGGAGATGTAGTTGGAGACCATACGGTTTATTTTTTAGGCTTTGGGGAAAGAATAGAACTCACTCATAGAGCTACATCCAGAGAAACCTTTGCCAAAGGAGCCATAGAAGCTGCCAGATGGATAAAGGGTAAGCCTCCTGGTTTTTATTCAATGTTTGATGTGCTGGGGCTATGAACTTTTATGAGGTCATAGAGGATATAACTGCTGATGCTGGCATTCGAGTAAAAGCAAAGGGCTTGGAAGAACTCATATGTAAAGTTCTTTTGGCCACTTTCAACGAGATGACCAACATAGATGAAGTCGAAAAAAAGGAGGAGCATTTCCTTGAAGTCAGGTCAGAACTCCCTTATATGCTCGCCGATATAATAAACCAGGCTTTGGTGCTTCATGAATACAAATGCTTTGTGGCCTCAAGTTGCCAGGTGCTCGAACTTTCAAATCATCATGTTAAAGTAAAGCTCATAGGAGGCAAATTTGACCCAGATAGGAACGAATCAAAGCTTGTCATAAAAGCAGCAACCTATCATAGGTTAAAAGTAGAGAAGTCAGGGGATCAATGGGTAGCAGAGGTTATCTTTGATATTTAACTATGTCCTTCTCTCGATAACCTTGTCTACTATCCCATAATCTCTCGCCTCTTCAGCAGACATAAAGTAATCCCTTTCTACATCTCTCTCAATCCTTTCTATTGGTTGACCTGTGTGCTTGGCTAGTATTTCATTGAGCATATGTTTTATCCTCTTTATCTCCTCGGCATGAATGATAATGTCCGTTGCCTGCCCAGTTATACCACCAATAGGTTGATGTATCATTATACGAGAGTGGGGAAGGGCATATCTTTTGTTTGCTGTACCGGCGGCAAGGAGAAGGGCTCCCATGGATGCAGCCTGCCCAACACATATGGTAACAACGTCTGGCTTTATGTACTGCATGGTGTCATATATGGCCATACCAGATGTTACAGAACCACCTGGAGAGTTTATGTACATGTATATATCCTTCTCTGGGTCTTGAGCTTCTAAGAAAAGAAGCTGAGCAACTATAAGGTTTGCTATATGGTCATCTATAGGAAAACCAAGAAGAACTATCCTATCCTGAAGAAGTCTTGAGTATATGTCAAAGGCTCTCTCACCCCTCGGGGTTTGCTCAATAACTATTGGGACCAGCTGGTTAAACACCTCATTCATCTTTCTTATCCTCCACTTCCTTTACAACAACTTTCTCAATTATATCATTCAATGCCTTTTCTCTTAGCATGTCTTGGTATACTATGCTTTCGAGCTCCTTTAGCTCTTCCAGACTTTTTCCATACTGCTTTGATATCTCCTCGTACCTTTTCTGAAGCTCTTCATCCTTTACATTTATACCCTTCTCTTTTGCGTACTTTTCTAATATGTACCTTAACTTTATATTAAGGGTAGCCTGTGGTACAAGCTCCTGTGCCATTGTCCTATAATCCAGATACCTGGTATCTATACCATACTGAGAAAGTTGACTGACCCTTGCTTTTACAAGCTGGGAGACTTCTCTACTCAATAGGGTTTGAGGAACTGCAAATTTATGAAGTTCTACAAGCTTTTTAACTACAGCTTCTTCCAAAGCTGCCCTTTTGAGCCTATCTATACTCCCTTTTACCTCCTCCCTTATCTTCTCCTCCAACTCATGCCAGTTTTCTGCCAAACCTGTCTCTTTTGCAAAATCGTCTCCTACCTCGGGCAACACTTTTTCTTTTACCCCCTTTATAGCAATGCTTACCTCGGCCCTACCTACCTGCTCACCGCTTGTGTCGTACAGAGGAAGATCTTCAAAGCTCATCCGATCACCCTCCCTCTTCCCAACAAGAGCCTTGTCTATCTCTTCCCTAAACATACCTTGACCTACAATGCCTGACGTATCACCGCTTACGGTCTCACCGCTTTCAACGTCCTTTATGTGATACTCTATAGATACCATGTCTCCGTTTCTGACCTCTCTCTCTACTGGTTCCCATATGGCATGTTCTTCTCTTAACCTTTCTATCCTCTCTTTTACTAACTCCTCGCTGAACTCTATCCTTTGTACCTCAACCTCCATACCTTCAACATCTTTGAGTTCAAACTCTGGTGGTACTTCAAAAGAAACCCTGTACTTTAACCTGGGAACATCCTCTTCTAACTTGATATGTTCCAAATATATGTCTGCTACAGGTTCTAGCTTGCTCTTTTCTATTGCAGATGTTAGCGTTCTGTTTGCCACTCTTTTGCCTACCTCCTCCTCAATTCTATCTCTGTACCTTGCCTTTATTATCCAAAGAGGTGTCTGACCCCTTCTAAATCCTTCAACCTGCACGCTTTCCTTTAAATATCTGTACACATCATCGAGAGTGCTTTTTACCATATCCCCCTCTACTTCTACTTCCAATTCCTTAAAAAAACCTTCTCTATCCTTTACAGAGACTTTCATAAACATCCTCCTTTCATACTTCTAAGTATCATTTTATCACAAAACGTTGAGTGAGAAATTAAAAGTAGAGGCGTATTGCATACGTCCATAAGGGATTTAAATTTTTGGTAGTTTAGACTCCCAGCAGGGATGCCTGTGCTACCTAATTACGAAAGGGGATTTTTCACTCGGTGCATTTATAAGATAAACTTATGGAAAATTAAATAAAAACTATAGAAGGAAAGATGCAGAAGGTTTATTTTATTAACATAGCTGTTTTATAATTTCATGCTAGGAGGTGTTTAATATGGCTACGATCACACCAGACAAGGTACTTGATGCTTCTGGTCTTAACTGCCCACTTCCCGTGTTGCAAACCAAAAAAGCATTGGGAGATCTCAAGTCAGGGCAAATTCTTGAAGTCATAACCACAGACCCAGGTGCAAAAGCTGATATTCCTGCCTTCTGCAACAGGACTGGGAACGAGCTTCTCGAGACCGTGGAAGAGGGAGGAAAGATCATCTTTTACCTGAAAAAGAAATAGGGAGGGAAAAATATGGCTACAGAAAGGCTTGCATTAATAGCCAGCAAGGGCACATTGGATATGGCTTATCCACCTCTTATCTTGGGGTCTACTGCCGCCTCTTTGGGAATCGAGACCGGCATATTTTTCACCTTTTACGGTCTTAACATAATACACAAGAAGAAGATGAATGAGCTTAAGGTTGCACCTTTAGGAAATCCAGCTATGCCCATGTCCTTCCCACCATCCATGCAAAACCCAATAACCAATGCAATATCCTCTATACTTCCAGGGCCTCCCCAGATCATGGGTGTCATCCCTGGCATGACAGACCTCATGACCTTCATGATGAAAAAGACCATAAAAGAGCACAAAGTCGCAGATATACCACAGCTCTTAGAGGCATGCAAAGAAGCAGAGGTAAAGCTTATCCCATGCCAGATGACTATGGAACTCTTTGGCTATAAGTACGAAGACCTTATAGACGGTCTTGAACCGCCTGCTGGGGCTGCTACCCTTATAAACTATGTGCTTGAAGCAGACAAACCCATGGTGATCTTTGTTTAAGGAGGATAAAGATGGCTGCAGAAGGATATGAAAAGCTAATATTCTACATTCTAACTGTGCCCTTTTTTGAAAGGGCTGAGCCAGCAACTGGGGAGTTGATAAATCCTCAAGCTGGAGCGCCCTTCTTTCTTGCAACGGCAGCTACTACCATGGACTATGAAGTGGAGATGGTTATAACATCGGAGGCTGGCTTTCTTCTTATGAGAGATAATGCAAAGAAGGTAAAAGTAAGGCCTGGTGTAGAGCAAACTGTTTATGATTTCATCAAGATGGCAAAGGAAGCTGGGGTGAAGGTCTATCTGTGTGTTCCATCCCTTGACCTTACAGAAGTATACAAGAAAGAGGATGTTAATGAAGAGCTGTGCGACGGTATAATAGGCGGTGCTGCCTTCCTTGATAAGCTTATGAGCGGTGAGTATGCTGTCATTACTCTGTAGTATCTTCAAATTTTTTAGAGGTACTATAAGTATATGCTTATATATTCATAAGCAAAAGTTAATTGACTTTAAAGATAGGTCCTTTATTTTTATCGTTAGGAGGTATAGCTATGGATGGACATGCTTATGGATATAACCTGCCCATATCCGAGAAGACAAAAGCTGTTCCTTGGGAAGAGAAAATTAGGATTATAGAGGAAGTAAAATCAGACTTCCGTTTTAAGGAATACCTATTTGGCTGCCTCAACTGTGGTGTTTGTACTGCTTCCTGCCCCTCCAACAGGTTTTTTGATTACTCTCCAAGAGAGATAGTCCAAAGGTTCTTGGAAGAAGATACAGAGGTACTTTACGATATGATGCATGAGTACATATGGGCTTGCTCCCAGTGCTTTACATGCTGGATAAGGTGCCCCTTTGTAAACAATCCAGGTGGTCTAGTGGCTATTATGAGAGAAGTGGCTGTAAGAAATGCCTTCGAATCCACCAAGGATCTTCTAAAGCCCTATGGAAGAGTTCTTTTGAAGGTTATGACTACTGGAAATCAACTCTCTGCCGATATGCTTCAGCCAGACTTCTTCCCAGATTGGGGACCCAAGATGGCTGATAACATGGAAAACATCAGAGCAAAGAGAATGGCCATACCCTTTGATGTGGGTAAATCTGTAAAGACAGCATGGGAAGTTTCATTAGAAACTGCTATGGAGATGTACACTATATGGAGGGAGACTGGTATTTTTGAGATGCTTGAAAAGCTTGACCCAAACCTTTACAACGTCATAATGGATATAGTTGAGGAGAACGAAGAAAGATATGAAGAGATGTACGAAGAGGAATAAGCTTATGAATGGGTTAATACCCAGTCATAAAAAAAACTCAAGGAGGTTTAACCATGGTACACGGCAAGCATAAAGTAGGAGGCCTTCTTATGTATCCAGAGCAACCGCCCTTTCCTCTGAAGGAGTATCATGCTCACTACGACCACATCTTTGAGATGATGGAAGAGCTTGAAGCCAAGGGCGAGATACTCATACACAGGATCACCGAAGAAAACCAACCTGTACATGTATTTACAAGAACTGGAAGGATAAAGGTCATCCCCACAAACAAGCTTTGGCATCACAAGTCCTGTGGCCAATGTGGAAACATCCCAGGATATCCGGCATCGGTTTTTTGGTTGATGAACAAATTTGGGCTTGATTATCTCAACGAACCTCATCAGACATCCTGTACTGCTTGGAACTACCATGGCTCTGGAACATCCAATCCTGTTGCTCTTGCAGCGGTTTGGCTCAGAAACATGCACCAAGCCTGGACAACAGGATACTATCCTGTCATACACTGTGGCACATCCTTTGGTTCTTACAAGGAGACCAGAGAGCAGCTGATCATGAACAAGGAGCTAAGGGATGCTGTAAAGCCCATACTCAAAAAACTTGGGAGGCTTACAGAAGATGGGAGAATAGTCATACCTCAAGAGGTAGTTCACTACTCTGAGTGGACGCATGCAATGAGACACAAGATAAAGGAACTCTATGAAAAGGAAGGTAAGGTAAAGGGCATAGATGTTTCCAACGTAAGGGTTGCCATACACAATGCCTGCCACACTTACAAGATGATAGCGGATGATTACCCTTATGACTCAGAAGTCTTTGGTGGTCAAAGGCCAGCAGCATCAACAGCTGTTATAAAAGCTCTTGGTGCGCAAGTTGTTGATTACTCTACATGGTACGACTGTTGTGGTTTTGGTTTTAGGCACATATTGACAGAGAGGGAATTCACAAGGTCTTTTGCCATAAACAGAAAGCTCAAGGTTATATACGAGGACGTGAAAGCGGATTTGATAGTAACGCATGACACGGGATGCACGACAACCTTTGAGAAGAATCAGTGGATTGGGAAAGCTCATGGCATGTACTATCCTGTGGCTGTTATGTCTGACGTTATGTTTTCAGCTCTTGCCTGCGGGGCTCATCCCTTTAAGATTGTACAGCTCTACTGGAACTGTTCATCCTACGAACCACTTCTTGAAAAGATGGGCATAACTAACTGGAGGGAGCTGAGGAAAGAATGGGAAGACGCTGTAAAGCATATTTCTGAACTTGAAAAGGCCGGGAAGTACGATGAGCTCATGGAGTTCTTCAAAGAGTATGACCTTTATGAACCCTACAGCAGGACATCCACAGGCAAATCTAAAGCTTCTGCAACGTCAGCCATACCCTTGTTTAAGTCCTGATGAAAATATGTTTTAGGAGGTTTTGCCTATGGCAAAGAGTGTATTGGTTGTAGGTGGTGGGCCGGCAGGCTTAGGAGCAGCAAGGATCCTTGGTAAGCTTGGTGTTTCAACCATACTTGTGGAAAAGGAAGATAAGTTAGGTGGTAGGCCTGTGCTCGAGGACTACCACACCCTCATACCAAGAAGGTTAAAGCCGAGTCAAGCTTTGGGTCCTTACATTAAAGAGGTTGAACAAAACCCCAACGTACAAGTAAAACTAAAGACAGAGCTTGAGGCCTGTGAAGGTGAGGCTGGAAACTTCAAAGTCAAGCTTTCCAATGGGGAAACTCACCAGGTTTCCGCGGTGATTGTTGCCACAGGTTTTCAACACTTTGACCCCAAAAGGAAGGGGGAGCTTGGTTACGGAATTTATCCAGATGTGATAACCAACCTGGAGCTTGAGCAGATGTTTTCCCGTGAAGGAAAACTCTACAGACCATCCAACGGACAGCTTCCCAAAAGGGTTGCCTTTGTCTTCTGCGTCGGCTCAAGGGACAGACAGTTGGGTGTTACCAACGTACATTGCTGTAGGTATGGGTGTGCTCTGTCTGGCCTTCAGGGGTCAGAGATCAGAGAGCACTATCCTGATGTGGATGTTTTCTGTTATTACATGGATGTAAGAACTTACGGAACGTGGGAATATCCCTTTTACTGGGCACCTCAGGAGAAGTACGGCGTGAGATACGTAAGAGGAAGGATCGCAGAGATAACATATAGTCCAGCGGATGGAAGACTCAAAGTGAAGCATGAAGATACTATTGTTCAAAGACCATCTGAGATACCTATGGACCTTGTGGTTCTTGTCTTAGGAATGGAGCCATCAGAGGGGACAAAGAAGGTTGCTAAGGTCTTTGGTCTTGCCCAGGATCCAGATAGCTTGTTTTTGATACCTTCTGAAGAGTCCGGTTCAAACATAATATCCAACAGACAGGGTGTGTTCATAGCTGGTGCTTGTAAGGGACCTGTAGACATAGAATCCTCCCTTTCTGAGGGTGAGTCTGCTGCTGTGGAAGCTATAGCCTTTATAGGTACAAAGGTTGCTGTATGATGGTGAACCTTGACGACTTTTTGGTTAGGGATTATTTGATAAAGCTTTTGGGTGAAGGTGAGGAGTTTATTCAAGATATTTATAGGGATCTCCTCGCCAAATCTATTCTTTTTCAACATCTTTTTAGCAAAGAAAGGCTCCCCTCTTTAAAGGAAGAAAACTTAAGCAGGGTGCTGGGAACCATCTTCGACAGCAGGAGAAAGAGCAAAAGAATAATAGATGAAACAGGAGTTGACAACCTAAGAAAGGGTATAGACGACCTTCTTTATGGAAAGGCAAGCTCATGGGAAGAAAGGGTAGAGAAATTTGTAACCAAGATAAGGGGTATTGACAGAAGGGGGGCGAGAAACATAGCGTCTGAGGTGTTGCACTACACTTTCCCCGAAGAGCATGTCCTTTGGACAAGCTGGATATGGGATCCAGATAGCGAAAGCGGTGCTGTGGTCTTTTTGAAAGAAGAGCCGCCAAAGAGACATATGTATGGTGAGACATACAAGGAGTTCGAGAGCATCTATAAGCAGGTTCAAGAGAAGCTCTTAGACTTTGGCATAAAAGCTAAGAGTTATCTTTTTGTTGACATATTCCTTGCTATGATATTTGCCACTTATGTGGACTATATGACGCTTTCTACCATGCACAGTGCAAAAGGTTTCTTCCCACCAGCTGGCTCCATAGCAAGGAGGCTTTTAGGAATATTAAGAAAAGAAGACCTTTTGGAGGTTTAATATGGCCATACATGAGAGGAGTCTGGTAGAACCTGAAAGAGTTTTAAGGAAGGAAAGGTTAGTAGTTGAAGGCATAGATGTTTCTGGCGATTGGAACCTGATCATACTACCAAGGGTTATAAACGATTATGACCTGGACTTTGCAAGAGACATAGTGAACTCTCCAGATGGTAAGACTATAAACCAATGCTACCAATGTTCCTACTGTACAGCATCCTGTCCAGTTCACAATTACTGGGATGAGAGGTACAATCCAAGGCACTTTATATACCTTGCAAGGCTTGGAATGATAGATGAGCTTCAAAAGCGTGCTGATGTTATGTGGAGATGCGTATCTTGTCATAAATGTACTCACAGATGCCCAAAGGGTGTTCTAGTTGAAGAAGTTTTAAAAGTTATACTGAGAACCATGGCAAAGAAAGGGATCGTAGAGGAGTACCCCTCTAAGAAGTTTGACAAATTTTTTACAGAACAAGTACTAGAGTATGGAAGGATAGAGGATGGAGAGTTGCTCTTTGGATGGATAGAAAAGCAAGGATACAAAGTGGTCAAAGACCCAATACTCAAGAAGCCTATTCCCTTCGTGGGAGAGACACCAGAATGGCTAAAGCAGTTAACACTGAAGCCTATAAAGTCTATGAACATAGACTTTTTAATACTCAACGCCAAGCACATGCTCTTCCACCCAAAGACTAAAAACTGGAACAGGTTTAAACAAACACTCAGAAAGGTTATAGAAGAGGAGGGAATACCAACACATTAAGGAGGTTTAATATGAGCGTAATAGGTAAAAGGGTTGCTTACTATCCTGGTTGTTCTTTAGAAGGGGCCTCAAGGGCTTACGATGTATCCACAAGGATAGTTGCTAAAGAATTAGGTCTTGAGCTTGATTATCTTGAAGATTACAACTGCTGCGGTGCCATGGAGTCGAAGAACGTAACTTTTATGGGAACTATGCTCTTTAATGCAAGGAACATGTCTTTGGCTAGGAAGCAAGGGCACGATGTGATAGTTGCCCCATGCAACGGTTGTTCCTTCTCCCTTCAAAGGGCAGAATACTTTTTAGAGACAGACAATGGCCTTTTTGAAAAGGTGAACGCTCTTCTTAAGGAAGGTGGTGTTGATCTACTCGATCAGATTCCCCATACTTATCATCTGCTCGAGTGGCTGTACACTGAGGCTGGACCGCAGAAAATAAAGGAGAAGACAAAAAAAACCCTAAGAGGCCTGAAAGTAGCAAACTACTATGGTTGTCTTTACACAAGACCGCACTTCTACGCAAGAACTTATGCTCATGCTGGTGGACAAGAAGAGGATGCAAGGCCGAAAAAGAGGGATACGGCCGATGATGATGAACGCCCATACTACATGAACGCACTCCTCGAGGCTGCTGGAGCAAAGAGTGTGGAGTTTGAACCTATGCATACCCAATGCTGCGGTGGCCCCCACTCTCTATCAGATGAGATGGTCTCAGAGAAGTTTGTGATGATGATCCTCCAAACAGCAAAGAGGAATGGCGCGGACATAATAGCAACAGAATGCCCCTTATGCCACGCATCCGTAGAGATGTACAGACATAGGCTTATGATGAAGGGCGTTCCAGATGTGGATTTACCAGCAGCCTATTTTACACAGCTTCTTGGGCTTGCCTTTGGCTACAGCGCCAACGATGTAAAACTGAAAGACAACCTATCTGATCCCATTCCAGTCTTAAAAAGACTTGAGTTGGCATGAGGAGGTTGGATGACCTTAGGAAAACTGTCTACTCAAGAAGATAAAGATTGGGAGTACAACGGATGCGTTGTGCCCCTTGATTTTTATTATGATATAGAAACTCAGACATGGTTTAGAGTAAACGATGATGGTACAGTCACCATGGGACTTAGCGATGTTGGTCAGGTGAGGGCTGGTAGGTTACTTCATGCTAGAATAAAAGAACCAGGTAAATTTGTGAAAAAAGGAAAACCCATCGCTTCTCTTGAAAGTGGTAAATGGGCAGGTCCCATAAATGCTGTAATAGAAGGAGAGGTCGTAGAGAGGAACGAAAAGGTACTTGAACAACCGGATATAATAAACTACGACCCCTACAGGGAAGGATGGGTAGCCAGATTAAAGCCATCAAACTTAGAGAGAGATTTAAAGGACCTTGTAACTGGCAAAGAAGCTGCAGAGAAGATGAGGGCTTACATAGATGAATGGGATATAATCTGCATGAGGTGTACATAGATGGGGGTAAGAGATAAGCATGTTATACTCCTTGTTTCTCAATGGTGTGCTACGTGTCCAGATGCAGACGCTTTATGGAGGAAGATTCAGACAGAGTATGGCTTTAAGTACGACGTTCTTGATGTTTCCCAGCCAGAGGGTAGAATGTGGGCTAAGAAACTTATAGTAAGGAGTGTTCCATCAACCATAATCGATGGGAAGCTGATTTTTGTTGGTGTGCCCGATGAAGCAGAAGCTAGGAAGGCTATAGAGTCATGAGGGTTATTATACTCATGACAAGTGGGCCCAAAACGCCGTGGAGATGTGCAGCACCTTTTTATATAGCAGCCCTTATGGCTGCAAATGAGGCAGAGGTGGATGTTTTTTTCAACATGGACGGAACAAACTTAGTCAGAAAAGGGATTGCAAGCAGGATAGTACCAGCGGAACCTAACTGTTTGAACCCCAACGGGAAAAAATTTAAAACTGTTTATGACTTTATGAGAGATGCGAAGCAAGCTGGTGTTGGGTTTTACTCATGTAGACAGGCTATAGACTCACTTGGTTTAAAGGAGGAGGACCTTATAGAAGAGTTAGATGGTATAGTTCCAGCCAGTGAGTTTGCCATTAGGGCTATGGAGGCTGATAAAGTTATTACCTTTTAAAATTCTAATAAAATGGAGGTAGGTAGTATGGCAGTAGTGAACGGTTGCAACATACCAGAGGATCTGCTGTATGATGTGGAACAAGAGTCCAACGCCTTTACATGGGCTAAGGACAATGGAGATGGTACCTTTACCATAGGGCTTACCTCTGTAGCTGCTGCTATGGCTGGCAGGCTTGTCGCTTACACACCAAAGAAGGTGGGTAAAGCTATAGAGAGGCGTAAAAGCGTGGCAACCATTGAGAGTGGCAAGTGGGTGGGTCCTGTGCCATCACCTTTGAGCGGTGAAGTGACAGAGGTAAACGAAGCTCTTAGGACAAACCCAGCATTGGCCAACGACGACCCTTACGGTGCTGGATGGATAGCCAAAATAAAGCCAAGCAGTCCAGATGAAATAAAACAGCTTCTGAAAGGTCAGGCAGCTGTTGATGCTTTATCCAAAGTGATAAACGAAAAGGGAATAAAGTGCGGATAAAGGGCAAGGTTCTTTCTGTGGGTGTGGAACTTAACCACGCCCTTCTTGAAAATTTATATGAAGGCTTAGATATAAAGAAAGCCCATTTTGGGAATACTGTGCATTTTTACAGCCCAAGCTTCAAATATTATGAGGTTGAGGATTTTAAGGTGAGCTCAGCTCCCAAATTTGTGGATGTGTCCATAACCGGGAGAGGCTGCGAGCTTATGTGTGACCACTGCGCTTCCAAGATACTATGGCATATGATTCCAGCTACAAGTCCAGAAGAGCTTTTAAGAGTAGGTGAGGAACTAAAAGAGAAGGGCATAGATGGCCTTCTCATTTCTGGTGGTTCCAACAGAGATGGTGTTGTTGAGCTTCATCCTTTTTTGGACACCATAAGAAGACTAAAGGAAGATATGGGTCTTCTGGTCACATGTCATGTGGGTCTTGTGGATGAAGGATTAGCCAATGGTTTAAAAGAAGCCAAGGTAGATGCTGTTCTTATAGATGTAATTGGAGACAATAGGACAATAGCTGAAGTTTACAAGATGTCTCATAAGAGTGTAGAAGATTATAAAAACTCCCTTAGAGTTCTAAAGGAGTGCGAACACCGTATAGTACCACACGTTATAATAGGTCTTCACTACGGGAGAATCCTAGGAGAGAAGAAGGCTATAGACATGATAGCCGAGTTTGAGCCCGATGCTCTTGTACTTGTAATTATAATGCCCTACTACGGAAAGGCAAAGTTTCAGCTCTTACCACCACCAAAACCAGAGGAGAGTGCTCATGTGTTCCTTTATGCGAGAAGAAGGCTTCCCAGCAAACCCATAGTCTTAGGATGCGCAAGACCTGCAGGGGAAGATAGGATAAAGACAGACATTTATGCCCTTTATGCGGGCCTTAACGGAATAACATTCCCCGCTGAGGGGATTCTAACTCATGCCAAGGAGATGGGTTTTGAGCCTATAGTGTCCCAAAACTGCTGTTCTACCGTATACATGTTCAATGAGGTTAAGTAGTCTCATACTGGCAACCAAAAACATAGGAAAGCTTAAAGAAGCCAAGAGGATACTTGAACCCTACGGTATAGTAGTAAAACTTCCAGAGAAGGATATCCATATAGAAGAAGAAGGATGTTCCTTCTTAGAGAATGCATACCTTAAGGCTGATGCTTATTACAATGTTTATTCAGTTCCCATCTTAGCTGAAGATGCTGGTCTGGAGGTGGATTGTTTGGGCGGGTATCCCGGAATTTACTCAAGCAGATTCTACTCCATAGATTACGGTGGTACAGAGGAGATAAAGGATAGTGTAGATGAAACAAACATAAGAAAAGTTTTGAGGTTAACAGCCAACGCAAAGGATAGAAGTGCAAGGTTCGTCTCCTTCTTCGTCCTACATATGGGAGATGGTGGTTACTGGTCCAGGGGAGAGTGCAAAGGAAAGATATTAAAAGAGCCTGCAGGAGAAGGTGGTTTTGGCTATGACCCCATCTTTAGCCCAGAGGGCTTTAACGTGAGCTTAGCTCAGCTTAAACCAGAAGACAAGGATAAAGTATCTCATAGAGGTAAAGCTCTTAGAAGTTTGATGAATATAATAAAAAATGGAGGCTTGCTATGAACAAATTGGTGCTCGAAAAACTAACGGAGCAAAAGGAAAGCCCCGAATATCTTCAGATAAGCATGGCTGCTGCCATGACCCTTGGCTTGGTGCCCGGGCAGTTCTACAGAAATACAAGGCTTAGTTGTATAAATACCCTTTTAACCTACCCTTCGGGATGTCATGCCACCTGCGCCTATTGCGGTCTTCAAAAGGCA
>JBKBPE010000007.1:0-20885 GCA_046293375.1 Aquificaceae bacterium | reverse complement strand
ACTTAAGATAATCGTAGTCTCCGTAGGTGTTTGAGTAAGATTGGTAATAAACAAAGAAGAGCGTTCTATCACCGTACCTCTCCTTTGCCCTCCTTATGCCCTCTCTTATCTGCTCCCTGAGTGGCACATGAACTTTAAGATGGGCTGGTCTTGTACCAGAAGAACAGTAGGTACATCCGCCAAAGCTCTTTACACCGTCTATGTTGGGGCATGTAAAGGGAAGAGCCACAGTGATTTTTTGCACACGCCTCTTATATCTCTCCTTAAGGTAATCCTTCAGAGAAAAATAGGGTAAACTACTCAAGACCATAACTTAAAATATATGGTTAAACTTTCATTTTAAAAAGTTCCTCCTTTAACAGAGTATCGACCTGGGCTCTCACTTCTTCCGTTATACCATCGTAGGTTTTGTCATCTGGATATATGGGTTTTCCAAATACAACCTTTATTTTCTTTGGCTTTGGAAACCTATCTTTCAAGGAGAGAGATTGATAAGTACCCACCAAAGCAACTGGAACAACTGGTACACCCAGCTCTTTGCTCAGAATGGCAAAACCCCTTTTAAAAGGAAGAAGCTTACCATCCCTTGTCCTTGCACCCTCTGGGAATATAACAACAACTTTGCCAATCCTCAAAGCCCAAGCTGTTTTCTGCAGCGACTCTTTTAGCTTTCTGTCCAAGTTTACTGTTATAACATGAGCCAGTTTTCCAAAGATGGATGTTATGGGGTTTTTAAAGTAATGTTCCTCTCCAAGGAAGTAGGTGAGCTTTGTTATCTCATAAGGTAAGGCACTAGCAAGCACAAAGCCATCAAGGTAGCTGGCATGGTTTGGAGCTAGAATAAAGGGGGCGTTGGGAAGGTTGTTAATCCCCTTCACCTCTATTCTGTTGTAAAGAGTGAATATAAACCTGAGAATCATACAACCTGCTTTAAGAAGGATAGGATAGTCCTCAAGCTTAAAAGGTATAGATTCCTTTAGTATTTTACCCCAATCCACATAGGTAAACTCTGCCTTCTCTTTCCTTTCCAAAATGAACCTGATAAGTTCCCTCAGTACAATGTGGTCCAATAGCTCCTCTTCGCTCATACTCACACCGAAGCTATTTTCTATAAAGCTTAGAAGCTCAACCTTTGCCAGGGAATCCAGCCCCAAGTCTATCTCTATATGATCAGATGGTGTTGGAACCTTTCCAGAAAGCTTAAAAATATAGTTGGACAGAACCTTCCACTCACTCAAAGCTAAAAGCTCCCTGTCTTCTTCCCTCTCTTCTTTCTTTTCCTCCGTAGATGCATAAATCTTTGGAAGTAGGAATCTCCTTATCTTACCCAACCTGGTCTTGGGAAGTTCCCTATCAACCAGCTTAAACCCTGTTATTCTCTTCCATTCGGGAAGAGACCTATTTAGTTTATCTATGACGCTCCACTTTATGTACTCATGCAGGTTTATTATCCTTCTCTCTTTTACTTTTTCCATGTCCGGAAATATAAGGGCGTTTAAAAGACCGTTAGCCTCAAGGATTCCAACCTCTTTTACCACATCGCCCATACCAGTCATTAAATTCTCCAGCTCCTCAGGGTTCACGTTTTTCCCCCCAGACAGGACGATGACCTCCTTTTTTCTCCCCGTTATGTAAAGGTAGCCATCCTCATCCATATATCCCAAATCACCTGTGGCCAAGTAACCATCAACAAAGGCTCTTTCTGTCTCATCTGGTTTCTTGTAGTAGCCTTGCATAACGTTGACACCCCGTACGAGAACCTCTCCATCCTTGTCTATCTTCACATGAACCTCTTCTATGGGAATACCAACAGAGCCAAGTTTTACCTTCCAGGGTGGATTGAAAGAGACTATGGGAGATGTTTCAGTAAGGCCATACCCCTCAATGACCTTAAAACCAAGCCTGTGAAAATCCTGTGCTGTATCAACAGGAAGCTTGGCTCCGCCGCTCACCAAGAGCTTGAGCCTTCCACCAAAAGCCTTATGAACTTTCCAAAAAAGAAGCTTTCTGAACTTTTCTGGTATCCACCAAGAGAGTTCAAACAGCACTCTTCCAAGAACGCTCGATGTTAACCTTTCTATTATCCTCTTCTGAAGCAACTGGTAGAGCCTTGGAACCCCTACAAGTATGGTCACTCCATGCCTTTTTAAGACATTCATCAGCTCTTCTGAGCTCAGCTTTTCCAAAAAGACTATACTCGCACCTATATGCAGGGGTACAAGGAGTGTAACCATAAGGGGATAAGCATGGTGGAAGGGAAGCAAAGCTACTGTTACATCCTCCTTTGTAGCTATACCTAATTTCTCTATAGCCTTTATATTGGAGATAAGGTTTTTAAAACTCAGCATTACACCCTTTGGTTGTCCAGTTGTACCCGACGTATAAAGTATAACAGCAGTATGGTGTATACTTCTTACAGAGTGGTTCTCAAGCTTTTCTTGAAAAGCTATCCTATCCAAATTGTACAGCTGAGGTTTAATCTTGAGCTTTTCAAGAGCCTTCGATACGCCAGTCCATGTAAGGTCTGAGTAAAACAGGGCAGAAGGCTCCACCTCCGCAAGTATGTACTCTATCTCTTCTGGCGATGACATAAAATCCACAGGAACCACTATCCCTCCCCTCTGCCAGATGGAAAAAAAGGCACACACCCACTCAGGGCAGTTTTCTGAGATTATAACCACTTTTTCGTCAGGGGCTATATCCAAAAGGTAGGAAAAAGCTTTTATTCTTTCTATAAGCTCAAAATAAGATATCTCTATACCCTTGTATACAAGGGCAGTCTTTTTCCAATCCTTTAGCTTGGGAACAACTGTAGCCTTTTCTAAGTCAAGCTCCATCAAAAATATTGTAAGATAATAAACATGGAACCAATAGGCATAGAGGATTTTCTAAAGCTGGACCTAAGGCTTGCGAAAGTGTTGGAAGCTCAGAAAGTGGAAGGTTCAGATAAGCTCATAAAGCTGAGGGTATCATTAGGTGACGAGGAGAGGATCATCGTCGCAGGAATAGCAAAACACTATACACTCGAGGAGATAGTGGGTAAAAAGATAATGCTTTTGGCAAATTTAAAGCCTAGAAAGATCTTTGGTATAGAGTCTCAGGGTATGTTACTTGCTCTTTCAGATGGGGAGAAGCTTTCCTTGATCATTCCAGACAAGGATCTAAAAGAAGGTGCAAAGGCGAGCTAATTTTCATGCAAAATTCATAGTGAAGGTGTATAATAAAAGGAAAGTAAAAAATCTATAAGGAGGTGAAAAGATGAGAAGAGTCTTACTTCTCTCATTGGTACTTGCAGGAGGAATCAGCTTTGCGGAGGAGAAGCTTGACCCATGCGGCAGTCCAAAGGAAGTATACAGCAAGTACCTCTTAGACAAGTGTTACAAGGGGTACTTTGATGCTATCATTGATGCAAAGAAGAAATCCGAAGAGGCACTGGATAAGGCTAACGAAGCCTTGGATAAGACAAAAAACCTCGAGGGAAGGGTTGGGAAGCTTGAGGATACCGTCCAAGACCATGAAAAAAGGATAAAGGCTCTTGAGGAAAAGGAATTTCCTAAATGGCAGCTTGAGGAGATAGGGGCTGTTCACTTTGACTTTGACAAGTTTAACATCAAGCCTCAGGAGGCAAAAAAGCTTGATGACATAGTTCAGAAGATAAAAGGGGACACAAGAGAAATATTCATAGTTGGTTTTGCAGATACTAGGGGAACAAGTAAGTACAACTTCAACCTGTCTATGTACAGGGCACAGATGGTAGCTTCTTACCTTGCTAAAAAAGGAGTCGACATAGGCAGAATGAGGATAGCCTCCTACGGTAAAGAGGTGGCAGAGCTCATCAGTCCAAAGTATGCAGAGCAAAGAGCTGTTAGAGTTTATTTCATTAAGTAAGCTTTAAGCCTTTTCAAGCCCTCTCTGAGGGTCCTTTCCTCCCTTGTATAAGTTATCCTTATGAATTTATATGTTCTGTTGCTACCAAAATCCATACCTGGCGTAACAGCCACTTTGGCCTTTCTTAAAAGCTCCATAGATAGAGTATAAGAATCATCTGTAAACTTACTCACGTCAAGCCAGTAATAGAATGCCCCCTCTGGTTTTGATGAGATCTCAAACATGTCTTTTAGGTACTCGTACACTGTATCCCTCCTTTTTCTAAAAACCTCCCTAACTTTTTCTAAATACTCATAATCAAAGGCTCCCAGTGCCGCATACTGGCTGAGGGTTGGTGCAGATATGAAAAGGTTCTGGATTACTATTTCAGATTTCCTAACTAGTTCTTGAGGAAGAACCATCCAACCTATCCTGAACCCTGGCATGCAAAACCATTTGGAAAAACCGCTTATAACTATAGCTCTGTCAGAGAACTCAAGAGCTGTGCTCTCTTTCTTCTCGTACACAAGCCCATGGTATATTTCATCAGAGATTAGGAAAAGATCCCTTTCGTTACAGTAAATTACAAGTTCCTTGAGACTCTTCTCATCGTATAGACTCCCAGTTGGGTTTGATGGAGATGATACGTGAACCGCTTTTATATCTTTTTGCTCTTTTAGCATGTCCGGCGTTATTTTATAGTCCGTTTTTTCATCCACTGGTACTAAGAGGGGCTGTATATCAAGAAGGTAGGCAAAGTTTTTATAACACGGGTAAGATGGGTCCGCAATGGCTATCTTCTCTCCTGCATTCAATAGAATACTGTAAGCAACCAGGAAGGCTCCAGATGTCCCTGTAGTTATAACAACACGCTCGGGTGATACATCAACTCTGTACTTTTTATAGTAGTGCTCCGCTATCTTATACCTGAGCTCATCTATACCTAAGCTTGGTGTGTAAAAATACCTTCTCTGTTTTACGGCTTCCTCCAGGGCTTCAAGCACAGAAGGTGGCGGATCTAAGTCTGGTTCTCCTATTTCTAAATGCACAACATCGTCTAAAGCCTTGGCTTCTTTGAGTATGTCCATAACTATAAAGGGCCTTACTTTTTCCATTCTGTTCATGTCCTTATTTTATCTCCAAGCTTTTTATATCTATAAGACCTTCGTATATAGCTTTGCCTACAATAACCCCTTCCACAACCCCAAAGAGCTTTTTTACATCTTCTAAGCTAGCAACGCCTCCAGAGGCTATAATAGGCTTTTGTGTATGCTTCCTAAATCTTTTGTACACATTCACATTTACACCCTCAAGAGTACCATCTCTCTTTATATCTGTGTAGAGGTAGCCCCATATGGGTTCTTTGTCCCACTCCATAGCTAGGTCTTCTGGACCCGCCTTACTTTCTTCTTTCCATCCGCTTATAGCAACCTTCCCATGCCTTGAATCTACAGAAAGAATGACACGAAAGGGAAAGCTTTCTACCATGAGCTCAAAGGTCTTTGGCTCTTTAACGGCCAGAGTTCCAACGACAAAGAAATCTATACCTTCATCGTATAGAAGTCTGCACGTCTCTAAGGCTCTTATCCCACCACCCATCTGCACTTTACCATAAAAAGCTTTCCTTATTTTTCTTATGCTTTCCAAATTCTTAGGAATTCCCTCAAGGGTTCCATCGAGGTCAACCACATGGACCCTTCTGAAGCCGACATCATTGTAAAACCTTGCCATATCCTCTGGTAGTTTTCCGTAGTCTTTCAAATGCTCAAATTCCCCCTTGAAGAGTCTTACAACCTTTCCTCCCTTTCTGTCTATAGCTGGAATGATAAAAGACCTAATATCCTCCATTAGCTCATATTATAAACTTTGGAATAAAATGTTTACTATGAAACTCCATTCTACTACCATCATAGCAGTGAAAAAGTATGGCCTGATTGCTATGGGTGGCGATGGGCAAGTAACCTTAGGCAGCTCGGTTGTCAAGCACGGGGCAAAAAAAATAAGAAAGCTGTACAATAACAGAGTTCTTGTTGGTTTTGCCGGTTCTGCAGCTGATGGCCTTGCCCTTATGGAAAGGTTAGAATCCAAGCTTGAGGAGCTAAGGGGAAACCTTTTACGCTCTTGTGTGGAGCTTGCGAAGGAGTGGAGAATGGACAAGGCCTTAAGGAGGTTAGAGGCCCTCCTTCTTGTGGCTGATAGGGAAAACATGCTTCTTATCTCTGGAAACGGCGATGTTATAGAGCCTGATGAACCCATAATAGCTATAGGTTCTGGAGGGGATTACGCAAGAGCTGCGGCCTTGGCCCTTTACAAGAACACTGATATGCCAGCAGAAGAAATAGTAAGAGAAGCTTTGAACATAGCAAGTCAGATATGCATATACACAAACAGCAGCTTTATAATTGAAACCTTAAGTTGACCTTTCAAGATGATAGAAAAAAAGTACATACCTATACTTTTGGACTTACAAGAGAAAGAGATAAGCATAGAAAGATTAGAAACAAGCCTAATAAAGCTAAAGGAGGAGGAGGACCTTTTGAGGATGGAGCTGTTAAACCTTGAACAGGAAGAAGCTCATCTGCTCATTAACATCCGTAGAGTAGATGAAGATATAGAATCTACCAGAGAAGAGATAGTTAAGTGTAAGGATGGGATAAAGAGGACTGAAAACAGGCTTAACTTGGTTAAAAAAGCTAACGAGTACAAGGCACTCTTGAGAGAAAAAGCCAAGTATGAAGATTGTGTAATAAAGCTAACAGAAAAGTTGAGGAGAATGGAGATGGAAAAAAAAGAGGCACAAGCCAAGCACCAAGAAACAACAAGAGAGCTTAAAAGAAGATACAGGGAGATAAAGGATAATATGGAAGATGTAAACCTCCAAGCAGATAAAACAGTCAAAAAGCTGTACGAACTTAAAGAACAGGTTGGTAAATTAAGAAATGCTATACCTGGCGACGTGCTGTTAGAGTATGATAATCTTAGAAGAGAATTTGGAGGAGAGGTGATAGTTAGGGCTATCAACTCTGGGGTCTGTGGTGGATGTTTTATGAAGCTACCTGCTGCTTTATACTCAAAGCTAATGATGGGTGAGATAGTAAGATGTCCCAACTGTGGAAGGTTTGTCTGTTATGAAACTTGAATTTTTCAAAGGTCTTGATATGCCTGCAGTTTTTACGCTGATGCTCATTCAAGTCATCGGTCTCATAGGTGTATTCAGCGCAACCTACAAGGGAAGTTTGTCTCCTCTCTTCGTAAAACAGTTTCTTTATGTACTTTACGGATGGCTCATAATACTGTTTGCTCTTAGGGTAAACTTTCGTATAGTTTACGACCTATCCACAGCCATTTATATGTTTAACCTCTTTCTTCTTATCCTCGTTCCCCTTTTTGGAAAAGGTGTTTATGGAGCCAAAAGATGGTTAGACATTGGACCAGTCAATCTCCAGCCTTCTGAGTTCATGAAGTTTTCATTGCTCCTTTTTATCACATACACATTAACACATACAAAAAAAGCGCTAAGTAAGGAATCTCTTATCGTTATCCTATCCTTTCTCATGCCAGTTTTTTTAACCTTAAAACAACCGGACTTGGGAACAAGCATATGCTACTCTGTTATATTAGCTTCGCTCCTCTTCTTAAAAGGTGTAAGGCTTAGATTCTTCTTTCTTTCTGCCTTTTTTCTCCTGCTCTTATCCCCTTTTATATGGCATTTTCTAAAGGGTTACCAAAAGGAACGCATACTTGCCCTCCTTGATCCGTACTCAGACTACTCGGGTAGTGGATACCAGCTGATACAGTCCATCATAGCTGTAGGTTCTGGCGGCTTGATGGGCAAAGGTTTTTTAAAAGGCACCCAATCCCATCTTCTCTTCCTTCCAGAAAAACACACAGATTTTATGTTTTCTGTAATAGCTGAGGAATGGGGCTTCTGGCTTAGTGCTTTTTTGATATCTGCTTACCTCTTCCTCATTTATAGGCTGGTGAGTTTTGGCAAAAAGGTCTACGATGATGCAGAAAGGCTCTTCTTGGGAGGTGTTGCATCCCTTTTTATATTTCAGGTCTTTGTGAACCTTATGATGACGATGGGGTTTATGCCCGTTGTTGGTATACCCATCCCTTTTGTAAGTTATGGCGGAAGCAGTATAATAACCTTTAGTTTAGCCTTGGGTGTATGCCTTTCTATAATCAGGGAGTACAAGCTGAGAAAAATATACTTTGAATATGGTTGAAGCGCTCTACGTTCATATACCCTTTTGCTCTTACAAATGCTTTTACTGCGACTTTATATCCTTTACAAATCCTGAGATATCCCATGAAGAATACATAGAATTTCTGCTTAAAGAGGTAAGCCTGTACACTGACCTATCTTGGGACCTTAAAACCATCTACCTTGGGGGTGGAACCCCATCTTTGATGGACCCAAGGCTTTATGAGAAGCTATTTAAAGGCCTTTCTGAGCTTGTCAACACAGATAAGGTGGAAGAGGCAACTGTTGAGTGTAATCCAGAGACTTACAGAGAGGAGGAGTTTAGAAGAATAAAAGATATAGGTGTAAACAGAGTGAGCATTGGTGTTCAGAGCTTTAGAAGAGAGGGCTTAGAAGCGTTGGGGAGAAGGCATAAGGTGGAAGACGCTCTCTCGTGTATCTTCTCAGCATACAAGGCTGGAATAACCAACATAAACGTAGACCTTATCTATGGTTATCAAGGGCAGGGGATCAGGAACCTTGAGGAGGAGCTCAGCCTTTTGGAAGACCTACCAATAAAGCACGTATCTTTGTACCTTCTGACCCCTTATGAAGATACTATGCTGGGACACCTTCATGCACATGGAAGAATATCCCTGCCAGATGAAGATACGGTGGCCGACATGTATACTTTTTCAACGGAAAAACTCAGGACTATGGGCTTTGTTCACTATGAAGTATCAAACTTTGCTCTCGATGGGTACGAGTGCAAGCATAACATAGCTTATTGGATAGGGAAAGAGTTTATCGGTGTTGGAGTCTCAGCTTGGAGTTTCTCAGAGGGAGTAAGGTTTGGAAACACAAAAAGCATGAGGAATTACACAGAAAGTATAAAAGCGGGGAGAAAGCCCATCCAATATGAGGATGTACTCAGAGATGAAAGGTCTTTGGAAGACTTTCTCTTTACAAGGCTGAGAACCAAATGGGGTATTCCCTTGAGCTACTCTCATCTGATACCAGAAGACCTTTGGGAGTTCTTTGAGAGGAATGAAGAAAGCATAAGGATAAAGGAAGACAAGATGGTCCTCATAAACGAGATCCTCCTCAGGGTTTATAAAAACCTTTATAATGTCATTAGGAGGTAGAGCATGTTACCTAAGAGTCTGATGGACCTTATGAGAAATCTTTGGGTTTTCCCAGCAGTTTTGGGTACTGTGGATAAAGAAGGTAATATACATCTCACTTTTATAACTTGGGTGTATCCGGTTGATGAAAGGACCATCAGGTTTGCCCTGAGTTCTGGTGCAAAAAGCTCCAAAAACATACAGCAGACTGGGATAGCATCCATTATGTTCTTTGCTCAAGATATGGCATTTGCATGTTATGGAAGCACACAGATGGTTTCCGACAGTATAGAAGAAGTCAAGTTCCATGTCTCTGTATTTGAGATGAACATAGAAAGGGCAGAGAACAACCTTTTTCCTGGTGGTACTGTGATTGGTACTATCCCCTTTGCTCATACTGGCAATCTTATCAATATGGTAGAGCTTGACGTAACAGTTATAGAAGCTATGAAAAACCTATGAAGGAGCTTGTAAAGGTAGAGCACCTGTACCTGAACATAGGAGATAGGCAGATACTCAAAGATATAAACTTTCAAGTTTACGAAGGAGAGGTATTTACGATAATAGGGGGGAGCGGTAGCGGTAAGACTTCCATAACAAAGTGTATCATGGGACTTTGGAAACCGACAGGCGGTAGGGTTGAAGTTTTTGGTAAAGACATAAACACCTTGAGCATAATGGAACTTGATGAACTAAGAAGAAGCATAGGTTATGTTTTTCAAGGAGCTGCACTCTTTGACAGTTTAAAAGTCTGGGAGAATGTGGCTTTTTATTACATGGAACGTTCAAACATGGAAGAAGACAGGATGAAGAAGTTGGCTCTTGAGAAGCTTCAGCTTGTCGGGCTTGATGAGTCTGTACTTGACCTTTATCCATCAGAGCTTTCTGGTGGTATGAGAAAAAGGGTAGGTATAGCAAGAGCGATAGCAACAGACCCTAAGCTCATCATATACGATGAGCCAACTTCAGGACTTGACCCCATAACCAGCAGAATAATAGATGGCCTCATTGTTTCCCTGAGGAACAAAACGAATACAACATCCATAGTTGTATCCCACGATTTAGTATCCGCTTTTAGTATATCAAACAGAATAATGGTGCTGAGAGATGGAGAAATGGCTCAAGTAGGGTCTCCTTCCGACCTGCTTAGGTCGGTTGTGCCTTTTGTCAGGGAATTTCTTAAAAAGGGGCTTGGAGACCTTGAAGATCTAAAAGTTTAGCGTCTGCAAAAGGAGAAGCTAAAAACTTTCTCATCATAACAGGATAATAGTTAACCACGCCCTTTGAGAAAAGAACTTGAAAAAGATGATTGCTACCAGTTATAAAGGATACGGCAGAAGCTACAAGATAGAGCTCCCACATTCTAAAGAACCTCTCACCATAAAGAGCTTTTACATCCTCGGCTCTTTCGTAAAACCTTTTTCTCCATTCTCTAAGAGTAAGGTAATAATGTACTCTCCAATTATCTATGTCTATAAGGTTAAACCCAAGACCGCCTGACGTTTCCAATATTTCAGTCAAAGCTGGAATGTATCCACCAGGAAAGATATACTTCCTTATCCATCGGCTCTGCTTTTCTGGCAACACCTTCCCTATAGTATGGAGTAAAAAAATACCACCATCCTCCATAATCCTGCTTATAATCTGGAAGAACCTCCTATGTCTACCTTTACCCACATGCTCAAACATACCAACAGAAACCACCTTGTTCCACTTTTGCCCAAGGTTTGGTAAATCTTCGTAGTGCATAAGGTAGACACGTACCCTATCCTTGATACCCTCCTCTTCTATCTTTGATTTAGTATACTCATACTGGTTCTTAGATAGGCTTATTCCCACAGCCTTTATATTGTAGAGCTTAGCGGCCTCGATGATCAGCGATCCCCAACCACACCCTATATCCAAAAGTCTGTCGTCGTCCCTCAGCTGTAACTTCTGGTATATGACCCATCTCTTTTCAGCCTGAGCTTCTTCCAAACTCATATCCTTTTTAGAGAAAAAGGCACAGGAGTAAGTCATAGATGAATCAAGCCAGAGTTTATAAAAGCCATTACCAAGGTCATAGTGCCTTCTTACCTTTATCCCTTCAATGAACTTTAAAAGCCCCAAATGCTTGAAAACTGGCCTGAGAACACTATTTTTAAAATCACCTTTATCCTTTAGATGCTCAAAACAGGCCGCGATGAACCTCTCCAAGTCACCTTCAACCTGTATGTCTCCCTTTGTATAGCTTTCCCCAAAGCCCATCTCTGGGTCTTTTATCGCTGACCTAAGAGCCTTCCAGCTTTTTATTCTTACCTTATAGCTGCCTTGACCTATAACACTACCATTCGGCAACTCAAAGCAAAAGTTACCATTCAGCTTTCTGCTTAGCTCGGCTAAAGTACGCTTTATCATAGGCCACCTCCTGCTTTAAAAATCTATGCTCCTTCATTCAGGGTGTTTGAAAAAGGAGTTAGAAGTTAACAACTGAATTACGCTACGGGAACTAGAACCGCAAGCAGTCAACAACCATCTCCACCCCCACCTGGTGATGGCTCTGGAGGCAGTACTGGTGGGGCAACCACAGCTGGTGGTGGAGGAGGATGCTCCATGTCTGCTGGTGCAAGCCCTGTCAACACCTTCCTTTACTTGTTCTTACCTCTCCTCGTGGCCGTTAGAAGACTCTTCAGAAAATAACAATCCTACCCCCTCTCTGGGGGGCTTTTATCTTTCTCTTTGATAGTATGAGTTGACAAAAATAGCCAAGCACATCAAAATATCTTTATGGAAGAGAATTACAGAGGCATATTTAGCAGGATGGGAGATGCGCTGATAGAGAGATACATAGAAGATATAAAAGGAGAGCTTGATAAGAAGCCTAACGATGTAGACCTTCTTTTTAAGTTGGGCTTGGCTTATGCAAGGGTAAAAAAGGTGAACCAAGCAAGGGAGGTTTACAAAAAGATCAAGGAGCTGGATATAGAAAAAGCCAGTGAGCTTTTAGATATCATATACGGGCTATGAAACCTGGAATGCTTTATGAATTTTCCGCCGGTGGAGTTCTCTTCAAAGGGAAGCAAGTGCTGTTAATAAAGAGCCCATCCGGTGTCTGGACCTTTCCCAAAGGTCTTGTTGAGGAGGGAGAAGACCCAAGCCAAACCGCTGTTAGGGAAGTTTGGGAAGAGACTGGTATAAAAGGGGAGGTTCTCCAAAAGGTGGGAGATATAGAGTATTGGTATCATAGAGATGGTAAAAAGCTAAAGAAAAAGGTAACGTACTTTATAATGAAGTACACGGAGGGGGAAACAAAACCATCTTGGGAAGTTGTAGATGTTAAATTTTTTCCCCTGCACGAAGCAAAGGGATTGCTAAGGTACAGAGGAGACAAGGACATTTTTAGCAAGGCTCTTCGTACCTTAGGAATATCCCAGGATTGTTAGCCGCAACCCCATTTGCTACAAAAAACTTCCAATGGGACGTTAGGCTCTGGGTTTATATCAACGGGTGCAACTATACCTCTTTTGAACCTTTCCATACCAGCATAAGCTACCATAACAGCATTATCAGTTGTATATCTTGGATGAGGAAGATAAAGCTCGTACTTCATCCTTTCAGAAGAAGAACTTAGCCTCTTTCTCAGCTCTGAGTTTGCCGATACCCCTCCAACTACCACCATCCTTTTAACCTTTGTGAGATGAAGGGCTTTCAGGAGCTTTTGTTCCAAAACATCTATCACCGCAGTTTGGAAGGAGCATGACATGTCCTTAGGGTCATAATTTCCTTTTTCTACCAATTGCTTTACTGCCGTTTTCAAACCGCTAAAGGACATGTTGAGGTTATCATCCTTTAGCAAGGGCCTTGGAAGATGATATATATCCTTACCCTCTTTGGCTAACTTATCAATAACTGGACCACCAGGATAAGTAAACCCCATAAGCTTGGCTACCTTGTCATAACTCTCTCCAACAGCATCATCTAACGTGCCACCCACGAAGGTGTACCTGCAAAAGCCTTCAACCAAGTATAGGTCTGTGTGTCCACCAGAGACTATTAGGGCAACGAAGGGATACTCTACAGGTCTCTGTATGAAGACAGAGTACAGATGCCCCTCTAAGTGATGGACAGGCACCAGGGGCTTTCCCAGGGCATAAGCTATGCTTTTGGCAAAGGCTACTCCTACAACAAGGGATAGGATAAGGCCTGGTGTTACGGTAACAGCTACAAAATCGATGTTTTTTATATCAAACTTAGATGTCCTTATGAGTCTATCAAATAAAGGCAGGAGATTTCTTGTATGCTCTCTCGCAGAGAGTTCTGGAACAATACCACCAAAGGTAGAGTGAACTGCTTGGGATAAAAGGACCTCCCCTACCACTCCATACTCAGAGGAGTACACGGCAAGAGCGGTCTCGTCACAGGAGGTCTCTACTGCAAGACAGATCATGCCGCCTTTTTAGAGGCTCGTCCCTCTTCTATCACTTCTATAGCTTTTTTTAGCTGTAGGTCAAGGTCTGGAAGGATTATAAGCGAGTGATTGTCTCCGTGCAGTTTTCTCTCTCTTATGGCTTCTTGAAGTTTCTCTTCCTGTTTTTCATCCATGGAGACTTGGAGGTCCGGCGTTATGCCCTTTTTGTGTATGAGTCTACCAAGAGGAGTGTAATAGTAAGCTATGGTAAGCTTTATGGCAGAACCATCCTCAAGGGGAATTATGTTTTGAACAGAGGCTTTGCCATAGCTTTTCTCTCCTACCACCAGGGCCCTCTTGTAATCTTGTAAAGCTCCCGTTACGATCTCTGAAGCACTGGCTGAACCTTTGTTTATCATAACCACAAGGGGCATATTCTCAGGAACCAAAGGCTTTCTTTTTGAGAAGTACTTGTTTGTCTCACCATCCCTTGACCTTGTGTAAACCAAGAGCTTCCCATCTGGAATGAAGAGCTCTGCTACGTTTACAGCCTCTGTCAGCAACCCCCCAGGGTCATTCCTAAGGTCTAAGATCAAACCCTTGACATTTTCAGATAGAAGACTTTTCAATGCCTTTTCCATATCTTTACCCACACCATCGTTAAACTGGGAGAGCCTTATGTATCCTATGTCTCCAACTTTTGTCCATTTGACGCTTTCTATTTTTATCAAGGCTCTTTCCAACTCAAACTTTATTGGTTTATCAACACCCTTTCTTATTATAGTTAGGTTAACCTTTGTCCCCGGAACCCCCCTTATCTTCTGTATGACATCCGTGAGCATCATATTTGATGTTTCCTCCCCGTTTATCTCTATGATGATATCACCCGGCTTTACTCCTGCTTTGTAGGCTGGTGTGCCTTCTATGGGTGAGATCACGATTGGTCTCCCCTTTTCCATACTTATTTCAATACCCACACCGCCAAACTCACCCTCCGTTTCTTCTTTGAATTCTTTGTACTGCTGGGGTGTGAAGAAAGCAGAGAAGGGGTCTAAAGACCTCATCATACCGTTAAGGGCACCGTATACAAGCTCCTTGGTGCTTACATTCTCCACATAGTTCTCTTTTACAACTTTAAAGACATCGGTAAAAAGCCTAAAATACCTATAATCGTCTTCGCTTTCCTTGTTTTTTGTATAACCGCCAGCAGTTCCAAGTATAAAGCCTATGCTGAAAGTTGCGAGTACTAGGACCAGAAGCTTAACTTTCTTCATATCATTTCTCCTTTTTTATAAATATATCTTTTATATCCCTCATATAAAAACCCACTTTACCAAACTCCCATATGGATGTGCAGTAAGTGTTAGCATTTATAGATACATTCTCTTTTCTATTGTTTACAAACTCAATTTGCAAGATAAGCAGTCCACCGTTCTGGGTTAGAAGGCTTATGTGTTTTATCATGTCAAAAGGTATGGTGTAATCTAAATTGCCCTCTTTAACCCTCAGATAATCCTTTCCATTGCAAACCATCCCTCTTAGGTTGTGCTCTATACCTTCTCTATCTATGACCTCTACCATCAGATCTTTGCTAGGTTTTACAGGCTCTGCCATGGAGAACAGTAATACAGTTGGTACTAAGAGCAACACCCTCTTCATAAGAAGAAATTTTAAACTAACTTTTCCTGTTTTCTTCCTCATCCTTTAAAAGCTTGTAAATCAGGCCATCCGTAAGAGCTATCCAAGAGGCTTCTATGATGTTTTCTGACACACCAACCGTGCCCCATCTTCTTTTACCGTCTGTGGACTCTATTAGAACCCTAACTTTGGCCAGAGTTCCTTCAGATTCGTTCACTATTCTGACTTTGTAATCTATCAGCTGTACTTCCCTTAGATTGGGATAAAATGTTTCCAAAGCTTTCCTTATTGCTCTATCAAGAGCGTTTACTGGGCCATTGCCCAAAGCTGCCGTATGTTCCCTAACACCGTTTACATAAAGCCTCACCGTAGCCTCGGACACTGGAAACTCATCGCTGCTCCTGCGAGCTATGAGCACCCTGTAGGCATCGAGCTCAAAGTAGTTCTTTACAAGTCCAAAATGTCTTTTACACAGAAGCTCAAAGGACGCCTCAGCCGCTTCAAAATGGTACCCTTCCTTCTCAAGCTCCTTTATTTTTTCTAAGAGTCTTATAAGCTCGCTCTCGTTTACTTCCATGTCAAGCTCTCTGAGCTTATAAAGTAGATTGCTTCTTCCAGATAGGTCGGATATGACGACTTTCCTTTTGTTTCCCACAAGAAAAGGGTCAACGTGTTCATAAGTCTTTGTTTCTCTCATGATGGCTGAGGCATGGATCCCAGCTTTGTGCGCAAAAGCACTTTCTCCCACGTAAGGGATGTTCTTGGGAAGGGGTATGTTTGAGAGTTCGGAAACAAAGTTGGCAATCTCTGTGAGCCTCTTTATACTTTCTGGAAAAATGACATCAAAGCCCATCTTAATCTGCAAGTTGGGTATTATGGAACAAAGGTTTGCATTGCCAGTTCTCTCCCCTATGCCGTTTATAGTACCATGGACCTGTCTGGCTCCCGCGAGAACAGCCATAAGGGAGTTTGCCACCGCGTTATCCGAATCATTATGGGTATGTATGCCAATGTTGGCTTGCAAAAACTTTTCTTTTACTGCCTTTGTTATATTGTAAACTTCATGGGGCAGGCTTCCACCATTTGTGTCACACAGCACTATCCAATCCGAACCACCTTGAAGAGCAGCATTTAGGACTTCTAAGGCATAGTTTGGATTACTTTTGTATCCATCAAAAAAATGTTCTGCGTCAAAGATCACTTCATCCACATGTTTCTTGAGGTACTGGACTGTTTGGTAAACCATGTTCAAGTTCTCTTCTAAGGTAATGGACATGGCTTGGGTAACATGGAAATCCCAGCTCTTCCCAAAGATAGTTATTACTCGAGACCCAGACCTTAAGAGGTTCTCCAACTGTTTGTCCTCATGAGGTTTTTTGTTTGGTCTCTTTGTTGATCCAAAAGCCACAACTTTGGAGTTCTTCAGTTTTATGTTTTTGAGTTTTTCAAAAAGGGCAGTATCCTTTGGATTTGAACCTGGCCATCCACACTCTAAATAGTGGATCCCAAACTCATCAAGTTTTTCAATTATACGTAGTTTATCATCTATGGAGAAATTGACGCCCTCAGCCTGAGAACCATCCCTCAGCGTAGTATCGTACACAAAAACCTTATCCTTCATGGAATTATAAATATATTCTCATGCCTTCTTTCCACCAAACTTTTCATAGACGAGTGGAAGTATAAGCAAAGTTAGCATGGTAGACGTAAAGATACCACCTATAACTACCACAGCCAAGGGTTTTTGAAGCTCCGCACCTATTCCCGAAGCAAAGAGCATAGGAAGAAGGCCAAGGGAAGCAGCACTGGCTGTTATGAGTATTGGTCTTAGCCTTCTTGACACTCCCATAAGTACGGCCTCCCTCACGCTGTATCCATCATCAAATAGAGACCTTATATAGGATATTAGAACAACACCGTTCAATGTCGCAATGCCAAAGAGAGCTATAAAACCTATAGCTGAGGGTACTGAAAGGTTATAGCCAGATAGATAGAGAGATATTACACCGCCTATGGTTGCAAAGGGTACGTTTAAGATAACTATGGTAGCATCTCTGAGTGAGTTGTAGTTTAGGTAAAGGAGGAGCAGGATAAGGAGTATGGACATGGGAACAACTATGGATAGCTTCTTCATAGCTCTCTCCTGGTTTTCAAACTGTCCACCAAAGGTTATAAAGTATCCAGGAGGAAGCCTTACCTCCTTAGATATCCTATCCTTGAGTTCTTTTACAAAACCTCCCAAGTCTCTTCCCTGAAGGTTAGACTGCACAAGGGCAAACCTCATACCGTTCTCTCTCCTTATCTTTAAGAAACCTTGGGCCATCTGAATATCCGCCACCTGCGAAAGGGTAAGTATGGTACCATCCTTGGTGAGCAGTGGCATATCCTTTACGCTCTCCAGATCCCTTTTTTCAAGACCTAAGACTATAGGGAACAGTATGCTGTCCTTTTCCATATAACCTGCATCTTTCCCTCCAAAGGCATAAGCTACCAGGTTCATCAATTCCGCAGTTGTTATGTTGTACCTTTTGAGAGCTTCCATCTTTGGGACTATCCTCAGTTGGAGTTTGCCAGACTGAGCTTCTGTCTCAACGTCCACGGCGCCCCTTGTATTCTTAACTAAGCTTTCTATCCTATAGGCTATCTGGTTTATCCTATTGAGGTCATCACCGAAGACTTTTATAGCCACAGTAGACTTTACCCCAGAGAGAAGCTCATCTATCCTCATCTGGATGGGCTGTGTAAAGCTAAACTCCACACCAGGTACATGTTCAAGCCTTTTTCTAAGAAGTTCTACAAACTCCCCCCTACTTCTGGTCGATTTAAGGATTATAAAGGTTTCAATGTAGCTAATATCCTCTGGCTCTCCAACTTCCGCCCTCCCTATATTAGAAAACGCTCTTAGGACTTCAGGATAACTTAGGGCCGTCTCCTCAACCAGCTTTGCCACTCTTTTTGCCTCATCCAAGGAGACATTTGGGTTTAAGAAGGACTTGACCAGAACTGCACCCTCCTCAATCTGTGGTGAAAACTCTGTACCTACTCGAGAAAGCAAGAATATAGAAAAAACAAAGGATAAGAGAGTAATTCCCAAAAGCAACCATCTTACTCCAAAGGCACTCTCTAAAAGCTTCAAATACACACTCCTTAGCCTTCTGAAAAAGTAGGTCTCTTCCGTACCCGGCTTGATAATGTAATAGGAGAGAACGGGCATAAGGAGAAATGCAACAACAAGAGAAGAAAGGATGGCCAGTATAATGGTAATGGCCAAAGGCTTGTAGTACTTGCCTTCTACTGACTCAAAGGTAAATATGGGAATAAAAACAACCATTAGGATCCCTACCGCAAATGTTAGTGGTCTTATGACTTCCATAACAGAATCGACGATGATGGATAACTTGTATCCTTGCCTATTTTCGGATATATGTCTATATACGTTCTCCACTACTACTACAGTAGCATCTGCAAATAGACCTATGCCTATGGCAAGCCCTCCAAGGGTCATCAGGTTTCCAGAAATACCAATCTGCTTTAGAAGTATGAAGGTGTAAAGGAGTGTAAGAGGCACAGAAAGGGCTACCAGAAGGGCTACCCTCAGGTTCCACATGTAAAGGGCTATTGCCACAGATACAAGCAAAATTCCCTCCAAAAGGGCTTTTTCTACAGTTGACAATGCCTTCTGTGTCAGGTAGGATTGATCGTAGAGTATCTCAACCTTAATGCCTGGTGGTAGGACTCTTTGAATCCTTTTCAGCTCCTCCTTTAGACCTTGAACAAGCTCCATGGTATTGGTCTGAACCCTCTTCAGAACTATGTTCCCTTGGACCTCCTTACCGTTAAGTGTGAAGGCTCCCCTCCTGTTGGGAAGTTCAGAGGGAAGCACATCGGCTATATCCTTCAATACCAAGCTTATACTATCTTCTTTCTTAATGGGTATGTTCTCTACTTGCTCTATGCTTTTTAGCCTTCCGAGACCCCTTATGACCATATCTCCTTGAGGAGACTGTAAAAATCCCCCACCAGCTATCTGATTATACTCTTCCAGAGACTTTATAACATCCCCCAAGGTTATTCCGTAAAGCACCATCCTTTCAGGCTTTAACTCTATCAGATAAGCCCTTTCTGGCCCCCATTGGGAGATATCCTCAACGCCATCCATGGACCTAACCATGGGCTTTACCTTCCACATTTGGATGGTCTTAAGGTCTTCTAGGGAGTAATTTCCACCTTCATCCAGAAGAGCATAGAAGAGTACGTTCCCAAGTCCAGAAGTGTTTGGTCCCATCCTTGGCACGTATCCCTGCGGTATTTGAGCCTGAGCTTCAGAAAGCTTTTGAGCCACAAGATTTCTGGCAAAGTAGATATCCGTACCATCCTTGAAGAACACGCTTACGTAAGAAAGCCCAGGAAGACTAACAGACCTAACAAGCTCTACACCTTTTAATCCAGACAGTACAAACTCTATGGGCTTTGTCACTATTAATTCAGTTTCCTCTGCAGAAAGACCTGGCGTTTCTGTGTATACGACCACCTGTACGGGTGTTGGGTCTGGAAAGGTGTCTATGGGTAGCTCTTTGAAAGACCAAAGGCCCAAAAACATGCTTCCTATCAAAAGTATAAGCATAAGGAGTCTGTATTGAAGGATCTTCTTCATCTTTCTATCTGATTTTTTAAGAATATGACACCGCTTACTGCAACCCTCTCTTTTTCCTTAAAATTTCCACTCACCAAAACCATATCTTTCTCTTCCTTGACCTTTTTAACTTTCCTTGTTTCAAAACCATCATTAGTTTTCACAAAAACTATGTGACCTCCCTTGACCTTCTGGACACCTTGGGTAGGTATCCAGAAACCTTCTACGCTCCCAATCCAAAGGAATATGTCAACCATCAGTCCTGGTCTGAGAAGGTCCTTCCTGTTATCCACAAGAAGCCTTACAGGAACCCTTTTTGTGTTAGGGTCTACCTCGTGGGATATGTAATCTACGTAACCCCATACTCTTTGGTCCTTCCAGAGGATATATCCTTTCATTCCTTTCCAAACCCTGCCTACCTCTTCAGGCCTGGCGTAGGAGTAGACCCATAGCTTTTCGTGTGAGTGAACCTTGAACATCTCTTTAGAAACGTCTACACCAGAACCTGTGAAAACCTTCTGCTCTATAACGTATCCCCTTATGGGTGACCTTATTAGTACCTCATCCCCTTTTACTTCCCCAAAGGACCTTAGGGATTGCAAAAGAGCTTGATACTCACCCTTTGCCTTCTCGTACTCTATCTTTGCGCCGTAATACCTTGCATAGGGTATGACTTCTTCTTTGTAGAGCATATCTTCTCTCTTGAGTGTTTCTTCTGCCACTTTTAATCTCACTTGGACCATCCTTATCTGAGCTTGCAAGTCTGCTACTTGTGGAGAATACACAGATGCCAATACTTTACCCCTGTTTACATAATCTCCTTGCTTCACAAAAATTTTCCTTACAATGCCAGCAACTGGTGAGTAAACTTGAGACACGAGGTCAGAGTACTCACTTACCTGTGCTGGAAGCCTCATCTCCTCCTCCACTTCCTGCAGTCTAACCTCCCAAAGTTTGATACCAAGCTTTTTCTGTGTTTCATTGTCTATCCTTATGACCTCAGAGAAAGAAAAAAGAGGTAAAAGTAGAAGAATAAATGCTCTCAAAGCT
>JBKBPE010000006.1:9850-25536 GCA_046293375.1 Aquificaceae bacterium | reverse complement strand
AACCTCAAAAACCTCATCACTTCGAGAGGTGTGTGGGGATGCTGCTTATTACATAGACCCATACAACGTGGACGACTTGGCGGGGGCACTTTATAAGGTTTGGAATGAGAAAGGAACAAGGGAAAAGCTTAGGACTATGGGATTAGATAGGGCTAAACTCTTCTCTTGGGAAGATTCTAAGAAGAAGCATGTAAAACTATTTGAGGAATTAGTCAGATTGTCTCGTTGACAACCCTGTCAACAAAAGTTTTAAACTTTTCTCTAAAGGCTTCTTTGCTGAACCTCTTGGCGTTCTCCCTTATCTTTTCTGGCAAAAACCCTTCTTGTTTTTTTTCAAAATGGTCTAATGCTCCTAAGAACGCGTCCTCGCTTTGCTCATAGAACAGTATCCCAGTTTTCCCATCCTGAACTATATCCCTCGCGCCACCAAAACCGTAAGCTATCACTGGTATTCCACAAGCTTGAGCTTCAACCATGGCTATACCAAAATCCTCCTCCCCCATGTAAACAAAGGCTTTTGCCTTCATAAGATACTTTTTGAGCTCATCGTTCTTTAAACTTCCAAGAAACTCTATGTTTTTAGAGGCTATTTCCTTTAGCTTTTTATACTCAGGCCCATCCCCTACGATCAGCAGTTTTCTCCACTTTTGCATAGAAAAGGCTTTTATTATAAGGTCTACTCTTTTGTAGGGTACAAGCCTTGAAACTGTTATGTAGTAATCCTCCCTGTCGGTAGAGATATCAAAATGATCCACATCAACGGGTGGGTGTATGACCTCTGCATGCCTTCCATAGACCTTCCTTATTCTATCAGCAACAGGGTTGGAGTTGGCTACAAAGTAGTCTACCCTTTGAGAGCTTGAATAATCCCAAAGTCTTATGTAATGCAAAAAGAGTTTGGCAAAAAAACCCTTCATACCTTTGCTAAGGTTTGAACTTCCTAAGTACTGATAATACAAGTCCCATGCATACCTCATTGGCGTGTGACAGTAGCATATGTGGACCTGCTTGGCATTTCTTAGAACACCCTTTGCCACGGCATGGGATGAAGATATTATTAGGTCGTAGTGTGAAAGGTCAAAGTCTTCTATGGCCATCGGGAAAAGGGGCAGATAGTATCTGTACCATTTTGTTGACCTGGGAAGCTTCTGTATGAATGAGGTATAAACCTTCGCTTGACTAAGTGGACTTTCTTTGAGGGCTTCCTTACAGTGTACGAGTGCATATACGGGAGAAGGGAAAAGTTTATAGATCTCTTCAAGCACCCTCTCTGCTCCTGCGTAGGATACAAGCCAATCATGAACGATTGCTGTTCTCATACCACTAATAGTTTATGGCATGCTCAAGCATTGTGTTATACTATACCTATATATTTTAAGGAGGAGGATATGAAGAAGATATTTCTGTTTTGCTCCGCAGCAGCTATACTTTATTCCTGTGGTGGGGGTGGCTCTGGTATTTATGGGTCTTTTGGTACGGTCCTTGTGGGTATAACAAGTTTAACACCTACAAAGGTAAACAGCGACACTCTCATATGGGTCGGGGAAGCAGGTCAGCTATGCAGCATATCCTTTCAAGACGATGCCATTAACATAAAGATCAAGAGTGAGACCATAAAAGATGCTGCAGGCAAACCAGTAACTTCCAACCCCTCACCCGTTTACTTTGACAGCTACAGGGTTATATGGACAAGTGCTGTATCCAACAACACCTGTGAAGGGGCACCCGAGTGTAGACAGATATTTGCCACACCCTTTGCACAGCTTATCGGTATAACAGTTCCACCTGACAGCGAAGTGGCGGTCGATGGGCTTGTTGTTGCTTTGGCTTCTTGGAAGTCAAGCGTACTCAGCCAGTACTGCGTATCCTCCTTGGACAACTGCATATACAATGCTGTGCTTGAGCTTCATGGAAGGGAGGTCCTCACAGGAAGAGAAAAGGTAATAAGGGCATCCTTCAATATACAGTTTGCGGACTATAACAAAGGTAATGCCTGCGGTGCAGAAGACTGTGTGGAAGATAGCCAGGTTTGTATAAGGAGGTAGTGGGATGAAAAAGTATCTTGCTTTGACGGCGCTTTTTGTAACCTTTGGCCTTTCTTTCTCCCTACAGCCCAAGATAAGGATATTTCCATCTTCTCCTTACAACTACGGGCCTACCACTATAGATACCACTAAGACAACGGATTTTGCCATCACCAACATAGGTGACCAGACAGCTGGACCTCTTAGAATATGCGGTACATCAATACCATCAGGTTTTGAAAACTTTAAAATAGTAGCAAATAGCTGCACGGGGAGAAGCTTAAACTACGGTGACTCTTGCACTCTGTCTGTCAGGTTTGAACCAAGGCAGAAGACGTCATACTCTGGAACCCTTGCTGTAGTTTACGACGATGATGGGGATTCTTCCTCATGCAATACGCAAAACACAGCCACGGTAGACCTTGGGGGTATGGGTGTGGCAGTCAAAATATCAGGACCTGGATGCGATCCCTCCAGGTTTGTATGCGACTTTGGCGATGTGGACATAGGTAATAACGCGCCCAAAACTGTTAAAGTATGCAATGCCAGCGGTAGTCCTCTCTTTCTTCTCAACCCAGCCTTCGGTCTTATAGAAAACCCACCAGGTGATGTACAGGTTTATGGGATCCTAACCACTAACTGCAACGGTGCAACTCTGAACTATTCTGCTAACAATACCAATGACTGTGTGGAAAACTACTGCGAACTTGACCTGACCTTCTCCCCTCAGTCTGACAAGAACTACTTTGGGACTGTAAAGATAAACGACACCAACGGTGGACCTGGCAACCAACCATCCAATGTTGGTATATTCCTAAGGGGAAGGGGAAGGATACCAGCTGCAGACATTGACTTTGGAACAGTTCCCCTGGGTAGTTTTATAGACAGATCCTTGAATGTATCCTTTACATGTCCAGACAACGGGAACGCAACTCCCGGTGAAACCATAGATCTTCCTCCGTCCCTTGTTAGTGTCTCTGGTACTTACTTTTCTCTTGGTGATTCTTATTGTCCTACAACATGCATAGAAAATCAACCTGTCAACTGTAACGTTATCGTTAGGTTTCAACCCTCCACTGCGGGTGTGTTTGTGGGAAGGGTTATAGTGGCACCGCCCTTAGGAAATCCTATAGAAAGGACCTTGGTGGGAAGGGGTGGACCAACATCGCAGAGCTTTCTGAATCTGAGCACTGATTCCATGGACTTTGGTAATGTTCCAAGGTTTTCAAGCGTAGGTAGGGTTGAGGTTGTCAGAAACATAACTTCTTCTACTCTTGAGTTCAATGCATACGTAGTTGGTAGTGGATTTTTCATCTCAGCAGATAGTTGTTCAGGAAATCTAAGGCCAGGAGAAGTATGCTCCGTAGCCGTAGGCTTCTCACCCCCACTTACTGCGAGGGGAACTCTCGGCGGAGTTCTTGTGTTTGATACGCAGGTTCAAGTAATAACTATCCCCATGACTGCCCAAGTAGCCGTTGCTACCCCACCCACCACACCGCCCACGCTTCCATCTGTTGGTTCTGGTGGGTGCAGCTTAGGTACTGGTAATGCTTTTGCTTTAGCAGCCTGGCTCCTTGTCCCCTTTGGCATCATGGTAAGAAGGATAATTAAGAAGGTTTAAGGGGCCTTTGCCCCTACCTTTTTATAAATAGAAAAGCACCAAGGAGGGGAAAGATGATCATAAGAAGTGCAGAAAGCTTATAGTTATCTCCTGTGAGTGTGAGGAAAAGGGACCATACAAAAAGTCCACTGGTAGAGGCTATACGTTCACTAAGGGAAAGAAAAGAAAGTCTAACGGAGGCTTGAGCCTTTGGGAAGGCTTCTAAAACCAAAACCCTTGATGTGGTCCAAAGATGAGCCAAGGAGAAGCCACCAAAAATACCTATTAAAAGTATGAGCTCTCTGGGTACAATGTACAAAAAGGTAAGGAACATGGACCAAAAGATAAAGCCAAAAGAGAAAAGAGTATAAATACCAACCTTATCCACCAACCTACCAAAGAAAAGACCACCAAGAACTCCGCCAACAGCCGATAAACCTATTACTTTGTAAATTTCCGTATCAACAAGCCCGTAGACCTTCTTGAGATATATGCTCATCATGGCTATTAGGGTATTTGCAACCTCTGTAAGAGAAAGGATAGACAGAACTGTGTAGATGAACCTTTTATCCTTGAATATTTCTCTGAGCAGTATTTTCTCTTTCATGGGTGGATTCTCAAGGAGGATAAGGGAGGGGAGGGATAGTAAAAGGAAGATCATGGATGAATGAAGGAAAACGTAAGGAACGCTCATGTACCTTGCAAGAAAGATCAGGGCTACTGCAGAGCCAACGTACCCCATAGCCACACCAACCCCCGAAGCTATGCCTTTCTTTTCAAAGGAAAGTAACATAGAGTTATAAAAAACAAGAGCCTGCTGATGGGATATAGCCATGAGAGAATAAAGGAAAAGAGCCAGAAGGGGAGTTTCTGACAGAGGAGTGAGGGAGGTGCCCAAAAGGGTTGTAGCAAGGCTAAAGCTTACGAAAAAGGCTTTTCTGACTCCATACCTGTCTGCTATCTTTCCAAGGTATAAAGCTACAAAGAAGGATAACAGGAAGGCCGTTCCGTAAACCATAGAATAGACCTTAGTATCAACGTACTTTGTTATGAAAAGAGGAAAAAAGGTAGAGTATACAAGAGCACCCAGTATGGTTTCCCCCGCATCGTAAAGGGCAAAGGATGCTATGTTAAGCCTTCTTCTCAGGGGTCAGCTCCACTTTACACTCGTCTGTTTCTCCGTACAAGTCCCTTTTGCACTGTTCTATAGGCAATAGCTTGTAAAACCTGCCTACGTATTCTCTCCAGTTGTCAATTATGTACTTTGCCCACTTGCTTTTGGTGTAAAAGTAATGCTTCTTGATCAGGGAAAGAAGTTCTTTGGTCTCTGAGTCATGCTTCAATTTTCTTACAGTTACATAGTGAGGGTTGATCTTGCTTTGTACATCTTCGTCTAAAATGTACGCGTATCCTCCAGTCATGCCAGCGCCAAGGTTGAAGCCTACCTCTCCAAGGACAACAACCTTTCCACCGGTCATATACTCACAGCAGTGAAGACCAGCACCTTCAATAACTGCCAAAGCTCCACTGTTCCTAACTGCAAATCTCTCCCCAGCTTTCCCTGCAGCGTAGAGCTCGCCACCAGTAGCACCGTAGAGGCATGTGTTGCCCATTATAACATGGTTTTGGGTGTCTTCTGGTACATCAGGCCTTATCACTATCCTACCACCGTACATACCCTTACCTACATAATCGTTGGCATCACCTATAAGAGTCAGAGAAAGACCCTTGTGGTTAAAAGCTCCAAAGCTCTGTCCTGCAGTTCCTCTAAAGGTTATGTTTACAGTATCCTCGGGCAACCCCACATCTCTGTACTTGAGTGCTATGTAGTAATTCAGTCTTATGGGCATGCTCCTGTCTGTATTTCTAATGTCATACTCTTTGAAAACTTTCTCCCCTTTCTCTATATAAGGAAGGACATCGTTGAGTATCTTCTCGTTGGAAGAGGGCCTTGGATTTTCGTTTTTGTCTGTCATGCATCTTAGCGTCCCATCCTGCGGATAGACGTCCTTTAGAAACTCTTTAAGCTTTATCCTCTTTGAAGCTGGAAAAGATTCAAAGTGCTTTATCTCGAGCAAGTCCCTCCTTCCTATAATATCATCAAGCCTTCTAATGCCCATAAGGGCCAATATCTCCCTAACTTCTTGAGCCACAGCCCTAAAGTAGGCCATAACATCTTCAACCTTTCCCTTAAACTTCTCCCTGTATTTGGGATCCTGCGTTGCCACTCCAGTGGGACATTGATTAGTATGGCACATCCTTGCCATAACACAACCTTCGGCGAGCATAGCGGCTGTCCCAAAACCAAACTCTTCAGCTCCAAGAAGGGCAGCTACTACAACGTCTTTCCCAGTCCTCATACCACCATCCACCCTTATTTTTACCTTTTCTCTAAGACCGTTTTCTATAAGAACTTTTTGCGTTTCTGCAAGCCCTATTTCCCAGTAATTCCCTGCATTCTTTATGGAAGAGTATGGGCTTGCTCCAGTACCACCTTCAGCTCCACTTATCTGAACTATGTCTGCATAAGCCTTTGCAACTCCAGCAGCAATAGTGCCTACACCAGTCTCCGCAACCAACTTTACACAAACCCTCGCCTGGGGATTTGCCTCCTTTAGGTCGTTTATAAGCTGGGCCAGGTCTTCTATGGAGTATATGTCATGATGAGGCGGTGGTGATATGAGCGTTATACCAGGTTGAGCATGTCTGAGCTTTGCAATATAGTCGCTAACTTTGTGTCCAGGAAGTTGTCCGCCCTCTCCAGGCTTTGCGCCCTGGGCTATCTTTATCTCCAAATCCTTTGCTGAAGCAAGATATGTGGGTGTGACCCCAAACCTACCGCTTGCAACTTGTTTTATGGCCGAGCTTCTAATAGTCCAGTATCTTTCTGGGTCTTCTCCACCCTCTCCAGAGTTGCTTTTCATGCCAAGCCTGTTGCAAGCTTCTGCAATTATCTCGTGAGCCTCTGGAGAAAGAGCCCCCAAAGACATACCACCCGTGACAAATCTCTTTAATATGCTCTCCACAGGTTCCACATCTTCTATTGGTACAGGATTCTCTGCCTTTCTGTAAGTTAAAAGGTGTCTGATGAAGGTTGGATGCTCTTCGTTGGCTATGCGGGAGAAGCTTTTGTAATCCTCATAATCTTTTGTCTCTAAGAATTTATGAAGTGCTCTTACTACAAAGGGAGACCATGCGTGCCACTCACCGCTTTTCCTAAATTTCATATCACCACCATAGTCAGGCTGGGGCTTTTCTGTGTCAAAACCAGCACTGTGCCTTTTGAGCAAGCTTTCTTGAACTTCAAATATCCCATCAGCTTCAATCGTTAAAGGTGTTCCAGGAAAGTACTCTTCCACAAAGTCCCTGCTAAGACACACAGTATCGAATATCTTAGCCCCTTGATAAGAATTGAGTGTAGATATGCCCATCTTGGACATGATCTTGAGTAATCCATCCTCAAGAGCCTTCTTGTAATTGAGTAGAGCTTGTTGATAGGGGTATTTTATGCCTCCAGACTTGCAGGTTTCATATATTGTCTCATAAGCCAGATAAGGACAGATGGCAGACGCTCCGTAGCCTATAAGACATGCCATATGATGGCTGTCCCGTGCCTCTCCAGTCTCCACTATAAGGGAAACTTTTGTGGAAAGCCCCTTATCTGAAAGCCATTTGAAGACGCCAGAAACGGCAAGAAGGCTTGGTATGGCAAGCCTATACTTGGAAACGTTCTTGTCAGAGAGTATTATTATTTCAGCTCCTTCCCTCACGGCATACTCTACTCGCCTGCAGAGTATTTCCATACCCAATCTAAGGTCGCATATCTGAATACCTTCGTACATAGCATCGTAGAGTATATCTGTTATCCTTCTTTCACCGGCAATGTCCTGGAGCTCAACCACACAGTAACTCCTTTCCTTTGGGTAGGTCATAGGGATCCTAACTACTTTGAAGTGCTTCTGACTTTCTATAGCTTTTAACTGATAGGGTAAGAGTATGGGGCTATCTATTTGAAAACGCCTTGCATGTGTCTCCGTTTCTTTGAGAAAGTTTCTTTTGTGTCCCAAGTTCATCCTCAAAGACATCACAGACCTTTCTCTTATGGGGTCTATGGGTGGGTTGGTAACCTGAGCAAACCTCTGCTTGAAGTACCTAAATAACAAAGGTGGTTTCTCTGAAAGGGGTGGAATGGGTGCATCGTCTCCCATGGAAAAGGTAATCTCTTTCCCTTCTTCGGCCATATGAGAAAGGACGTTCTTGATCTCCTCCTGTGTGTAGCCAAAGGCTATCTGCTTCCTTATTATATCTGGGTCTTCTTGCGGCTCCTCTACAGTGCTTTCTTTTACTATATGCGAGAGTCTAACAAGGTGTTTGCTGAGCCACTCAGCATATGGTTTTTTTGACGAGAGCTCCTTCAGTATGGTATCCGTCTTCTTTATCTGTCCAGCTTTAAAGTCCACAAGCAATGTGTCTCCAGGACCGAGCCTTCCTTTCTCTTTTACTTTCCTACCTTCTAAATCCACTATACCCACTTCAGACCCCAGCACCAAAAAACCGTCAGCTGTAAGCATGTACCTTGCGGGCCTTAGCCCGTTCCTGTCCAGATGAGCTCCTATCACATTTCCATCTGTAAAGGCTACAGATGCAGGACCATCCCATGGCTTCATCAAAAGAGATTGAAACTCAAAGAAGGACTTTACATCCTTTGGAATGTTGTGCACCATTTCCCACGCTGGCGGTATGAGCATATTTATAGAATGTTCCGGAGAATATCCAACAAGACACATAAGCTCAAAGACCCTATCTAAGGATGCAGAGTCGCTTTCATCGTAGGAAACAAGAGGGCTGATGAGCTTTATTTTTTCCCCAAAGATCTCATGCTCCAATTCACTCTGAAGGGCATTCATCCAATTTCTGTTTCCTTGTATTGTGTTTATCTCTCCGTTATGAGCCAAATACCTAAAGGGCTGGGCCAACTTCCAATTGGGAAAAGTGTTGGTTGAGTATCTTTGATGAAAAAGACAGAAGTGAGATTCTATCCTTTCATCCTTTAAGTCTGCATAAAAGTTGTCAAGCTGAAGGGCAACCATCATGCCCTTGTAAACCATAGTTCTGGAAGAAAGAGAGGCTATATATACCTTTTCATTTATCTTCTCATCTCTTTCTATAAGCCTTCTTAGCAAGTAAAGTTGAACTTCCTTCCTCTCTTCCCCAACATGGCTAGCATCCAGTAAAAGATGGAATATTTTAGGCATGACCTTGAGAGCAGTCTCACCTACCGCCGACCTTTCTACAGGAACCTCCCTCCATGCTAAAAGCTTAAAAGGGGAATCTTTTATATAATGCTCTATCTGACTTCTCACATCCTCGTATAGAAAAAAAACACCCACTGCCAGGCTTTCTGCATCAGCACTCAGCCCCCTATCCTTTATATAGTCAGAAAAGAACCTCCTTGGTATGCTTATAAGGATACCGGCGCCATCTCCAGTTTTTCCATCACCCCCTATGGCACCTCTGTGAGTTAGGTTTTTGACAGCCTCTATCCCCCATTTGACTATCTTATTGCTCGCTTCTCCCTTTATGTTGCATACAAATCCTACTCCACAAGAATCATACTCTCTCATTCCCATACACCTCTAAGAGGAAATACTATTTTAACTTAATTAATACCTATATTCTGTCAATAAAAATCACATCATCTATGTAAACCTTCCATCTTGGTGGTGTCAACTCGGAAGAACATCCCAAAGATGTGGTGTCATAGATTTTAAAAGCCTTTGGGCAAGACGGTTCGTGCACAAAAACAAATATGGTGCTCTTGGGAAGTAAGCTCATGCTTGATTTCCAATTTTGAATTTCAAGTAGTATCTTTTTCAGTCTTTCCTTTGCTTCTTGATGATTCAATCTTTCCTTTAACCCTTGCTTTGTGTCTTCAAAAAACCACACTCCACCTTCTATGCTCTCTATTATCTCTTTTACTCTTTCCTCAGAAGCTATTCCATAGAACCTCATAAGATTAATTTTAACGGGTTTATAATTAAAAACCTATGAGGGTTGTGATAGTTGGAAATGGGCCTGCTGCCGCCAGTGCTGTGGAAGCCTTCAGAAGGGTGGATAACAGCTCAGATATAATAATGCTTTCAGACGAAGATTACCCAACTTACGCACCAAACTGTATGGAAAATGTCATAAGAGGGGACATAAGTGATGATGCTCTCTTTTACAAAGGTGGTTATTCTTTTTATGAAAAGTATAAGGTAGATTTCAGACCAGGAAAGGAAGTGTTTAGCATTGACAACAAAAGAAAGGTTGTGATAACAAAGGGTGAGGAGATATCTTACGACAAGTGTCTGATAGCTGCAGGTGCTTCAAGCTTTATACCCCCCCTCCATGGGACAGAGCTTGGCGGTGTGACAACTGCAAAGAACATATACGATGCAAAGAAGATAAGAGAGTGGATAGTTTCTGGTAAAGTGAACAAGGCTGTTATAGTTGGGGCAGGACCCATTGGGGTTGAGGATGCAGAAACTTTAAAACATATGGGGCTTGAGGTCCATGTTGTAGAATTCTTTGATAGAGTTCTTCCCAGAATGCTTGACAAGTATATGGCGGACAGGTACATGAGGTACTTGCAAGAGGAGAGTATAGAGTTTTATCTGAACCATCAGGTTTTGGCCATACATGGAGAGGATGGATGGGTGGAAGCTGTTGAGGTTGTAAAAAACGGAACAGACCAAAGGAAGTTTATAAGGGCAGATATGGTAATACTCTCTACTGGCGTAAGACCAAGGACTTACCTTGTTCAAGATACAGACATAAAGCTCCATATAGATGAGGCAAAAAACAGAGTGGTTGGGGGAATTTTGGTGGATGAGCATCAGAGGACTTCGGACCCAGATGTTTACGCCGCTGGTGATGTATGCTCTGGAAAGGATGCGTGGGGAAATTACAGATGGATAGCCCTTTTCCCAACAGCTCAGCAGGGTGGAGCCATAGCTGGATACAACATGGCTGGACTTGCAGTCAAAACACCAGGTTTAGTTGATTACAACGCAGTAAAAACAAGAAGCGTGACAGCTGGAAGTGGTGGGACCTTTGAAGATGCAGAAAGTTCCTTTACCGTAGAGTACGAAAACTACCTTATGAAAATATTTTTTAAGGATAGCAGGGTATGCGGTTATCAATTTGTAGGTGTTCCAAAAGATAGAACTCTAAACAAAAAGAACAGATTTATAGGCATGCTTGAGCTTGGGAACTTCGAAAGCAGGTTACTAAAAAGCAAAGGGCTTGGGCTTGAGGCCTCTGGAGTCCTCTTCCATCACTTTATGAGGTTCAAAGACAGAAAAGTGTCCCAGAGTATCATCAAAGCAATAGAAAAGGGGCTATTGAGAGGGTTGGCAAATCCCAAGAATGAGGTGAAAATACTTCAAACATGAATTTGATATTCTTCGGTGGGAGCTTTGACCCAATTCACATAGGACATCTTATAACTGCAAGGGATGTGGCCGAAGGACTAAGAGTGGAGAAGGTTGTTTTTATACCAGCCTCTCAGTCACCCCTTAAGGAATCTCATAAGGCAGACCCAAAGGATAGGCTTACCATGTTAACTCTTGCCATAGGAGGAGAGCCTCTCTTTGAGTTTAGTAAGATGGAGATAGAAAGAGGTGGGATATCCTATACAGTTGATACAGCAAGGGAACTGCTTGGACTCCTTGGTAAAAAACCCACATTCCTTGTAGGTGCCGATAGTATACTGACGCTTCATATGTGGAAAGAGCCCTATGAGCTTGTAAAGATGGCCACCTTTGTGATAGCCGACAGAGAAGAAAAGGCAGAAGAAGTTGAAAGGTACATAAGGGAAAACTTTCCCCATCTCAAGCCTGGAAAGGATCTTATAATACTAAGAACGAGGAATGTGGATGTGTCATCTACAGAGATAAGAAAAAGGCTAAAAGAGGGCAAAAGTATAAAATGGTTAGTACCAGAAAAAGTTGAAGAGTACATACTGGAACGAAAGCTCTATATAATTTAATAATAAGCGGGCGTAGCTCAGTGGTGGAGCGTCTGCTTCCCAAGCAGAAGGTCGCGGGTTCAAGTCCCGTCGCCCGCTTTGAAAGATGGAAAAACTTGAAAAGGCAAAGAAGCTTATCCAAGAGCTTGAAAACCAGAACTACCTAAAGCTCAAAAGAAGCATGGGGGTTGGTCTTTACCTTTTTAATCTTCTCAAGGACCATTTAGACCAGGCACACCTTAATATGCTAAAGGAGTTTGACAGGCTGAGCATAGGAAAAAGGATAGCCATTTTAAAGAGTGTAAAAGAGCAAGTTAGAAAACCCTCATCTGTTTTAATGGTTAATTTTGACCCTTACGAGAAAAAGCTCATAGAAAGCTTCTTTGTAAGTGTGGAAAACATAAGCTTTTTGAAAAAAGAAGAGAAAAAAATACTAGAAAACCTTGGAATAAAAGACCTTTACTCTGCTCTTTGGTACATACCAATTAGGTACGAGGATAGAAGAATAAACACCTCTATAAGAACTACAATGCCTGGACAAAAAGTTGCACTGAGGGTAAAGGTAGTAGGAAAGGGCTACTCCCCACAGGAGAAGTATCCAGCTTTTGTAAAGTGTGAAGACGCCACAGGTACTCTGTATTTGCGCTTCAGATTCAAGGATGAGAGGCCCCTTTACCATTTTAGAGAGGGAGGCCTTGTGGTAGTTTATGGGAGACTAAAGGAGTTCAAGGGAGAAAAGTATATGGTGCATCCTGAGATAATAACTAAGGATGGAGAGTATGGGAAGATACTACCCTTCTATTATGTAAGGTCAAAGGGAGAGAGAGTAAACACATCATCAAAAACTAGACACAGAAAAATAAGGAACATAATAGAAAAGCTCCTTGAAGAGACAAAGCACATTCCCGAATACATACCAAAGGAAATATTGGAAAAGCATAGCTTTCCCAAGATAGGGGAGAGCCTTTATATGGTACATAAACCTTTGGATGGAAACGAGGAAGAGCTTAACGCTTTTCGCTTACCCTTTCAGAAAAGGTTAATTTACGAAGAGCTCTTTCTATTCCAACTGGCCTTAGGGTTAAAAAGAAAGGGCATACAAAAACTTCCAGCAGTTGTTATAAAAGATGGGGAAAGACATCTTGAATATTTCTTATCCAAACTTCCCTTTCGCCTGACGGAAGCACAAAGGAGAGTGGTAGGTGAGATACTAAAGGATCTTAGCAGTGGAAAACCTATGAACAGATTGCTACAGGGAGATGTGGGAAGTGGAAAAACGGTCGTGGCAATGGCAGTAGCTTACATATTGGCAAAAGAAGGGTATCAGAGCGCAATACTGGCACCAACAGAAATACTGGCCCATCAGCATTACGAAAACTTTAAAAAATTCCTCGGGTTTACTGGCACTGAGGTCGGATTGCTAACAGGCTCAGTTAGAGGTTCTACAAGGGAGAACATTTACAGGCATGTAGCTCGAGGGGATATAAAGGTTCTCATAGGTACTCATGCCTTGCTTCAAGAGGAGCTCAGTTTTAAATCTTTGGCTTTTGTTGTTGTAGACGAACAGCACAGATTTGGCGTTATGCAAAGGAAGCTGCTTCTGGAGAAAGGGAGGGGTTTTTATCCACACTGCTTAGTAATGAGTGCCACACCCATACCAAGAACTTTAGCCCTTTCCCTTTATGGGGACTTGGATGTTTCACTTCTTGACCAGATGCCGGAGGGAAGGAAGCCTATAATCACTAAGGTATTCTTTGAAAGTGAAGCGGAAAAGTACATAAACTTCATACGTAATGAGATAAACAAGGGGGGCAAAGCGTACGTGATATACCCTCTTATAGAGGAGTCTGATAAGCTTGAGCTAAAAGCTGCTACTGCTGAGTACGAAAGATGGAAGTCCATCTTTAACGATAAGAAGGTTCTGCTGATGCATGGAAAACTAAAGGACACTGAAAAAAGAAGTATAATGGAAGAGTTCAAAAGGGATGGGGACATCTTAGTATCTACAACAGTCGTTGAGGTAGGCGTTGACGTCCCATTGGCAACAGTTATGCTGATAGAATCAGCCCATAGATTTGGGCTTTCACAGATACACCAGCTCAGAGGTAGGGTTGGAAGGTCAGAAAGACAGGGATATTGTTTTCTCACGGTGCCCGATGAGGTCAAAAACATGGAAGCAGAGGCTATAAAGAGGCTTAGCGTTCTTGTGAAAACAAACGATGGTTTTAAAATAGCGGAAGAGGACCTAAAGTTGAGAGGTCCAGGAGAGCTTATGGGGATTTCTCAATCAGGATACTTTGGTTTTACCGTAGCCAATCTGGCAAGAGAAGAAGATAGAAACATGCTTCACATTGCAAAAGAAGATGCTAAAAATCTTATAGAAAGCTCAAACATCCCCACTGATATCAAAAAACTTCTCCTTTACAAGTACGCAAACAGAATTGAAATTATCAGCATAGCTTAGTATAATAATAAAAACATACGCCAGGTGAAAAGCTCAGACACAAGCCTATCAATAAAAAAGTGGTAAAGCTATAAGCAGGCAGAAAGCCTATACTGACAGACATCCAATATGCTTATGCTATTGGATTTGGTTTGATGATGTCTAATTTCTCACCAGACGTGTGTATGTTTTATAATTATCAAACATGAACCTTTTGCTCTTTCTTTTAACCCTTCTGAGCTTTTCTAATGGTGGTAATGTGGAAAGCATAATGAAAAAGGATATTTTCCCCGAACTTTCTGGAAAGACAGATGCCAGCAGAGAAATTTTTGGATATGTAAAAATAGGTAAAAAGGGATATGTCTTTTATGAAGAGGGCGGAAAATTGAAAAAGGAGCCTTTTGGTCAAATATTGGATATAAAAAGGGGGAAGATGTACATCAAAAGAGATAAAAGAGTAGAATCTGTGAGGTTTAAATTTGCAAGAAAGTCCGCCGATAAAGGGCAAAGGCAAGAGAACCGAGGTGCACCGCCACCCTTACAGGAGCTGCTTGATAGTAAACCATCGGGTAGATTTAAATGATGTCTCATGGAAAAAGAACAGTTGGAAAGGGTTCAGATAGAGTGTGCAAAGAAAGTTATCCAAAGAGATGACTTTGGAAAGATAAAAACCATCGGAGGTATGGACCTAACCTTTGAAGATGTTAAAAAAAATCCAACAAGAGCCTGGGCATGTATGGTGGTCATAGATGTAAACACCCTAAAACCCATATACGAGGAAGTGGTAGATGGAGCAGTAGACTTTCCGTACATACCAACCTTTTTGGCTTTTAGAGAGCTCCCCCTCATACTCGAACTTTACAATAGAGCAAAGGTGAAACCAGATGTGTACTTTATAGATGGTCAAGGTATTGCCCATCCAAGAGGTTGCGGCATAGCATCCCACTTTGGCGTAAGTACTGGAACTGTAAGCGTAGGTGTGGCTAAGAAAAGGCTCTTTGGTTCTTACGCATATATAGGACAAAAGAGAGGAAGCTATGCATACCTCAAACACAGAGGTAGCATAGTAGGTGCAGCACTAAGAACCAAAGACTCAACAGAGCCCATCTTTGTCTCGGTAGGGCATAGGATAAGCCTAAAAACAGCCATAGAATTAGTTTTAAAGACTTCTCTATACCGTATACCCGAACCCACAAGATTGGCACACAATCTCTTGCAAAGGGTAAGGAGGAGATCAATGGACCAGTCTTGAAATTAGTTTGTTTATCAAACCTCTTAAAAAGTACGTGTGCTTACCATCTATGTTGAGAAGGTCCTTTGGGTTTAAGCCTTCCTTGTTAAGCTCCTTCTTATATGTCATTGTCCATTCTGCTACCATCCCTTTAGTAACCTCTATATGAAACTGCAATCCAACAACCTTTTCATAAACAAAAGCTTGGTTTTCGTATTTTTCTGATGAATAGACCCTAATCGCATTCTTTGGAAGCTCAAAGGTATCTCCATGCCACTGAAAAACTAAGACTTCTTCTGGAAAATTTTCAAAGTAGTTGTGTGTACCACTCTTAAACACTTTAAACCAACCTATCTCCTTACCCTTATCCCCTCTGT
>JBKBPE010000006.1:0-9840 GCA_046293375.1 Aquificaceae bacterium | reverse complement strand
TTTTGCCAACATCTGACAGCCAAGACATATGCCCAACATGGGAACACCTCTTTTTATTGCTTCCTCCATAAGTCTAAACTCGTAAGAAAGAAATGGAAATTTCTCCTCTTCGTAAGCTCCCATGTAACCACCCAAAACCACAACAAGGGAGTAATCTTCCAAGGGTCTTCTGAGAAATTGTCCCTCAGCAGTATCTACATAATCTACCTGAAAGCCCTTTCTCTTTAGTAAAGGTTCAAGCATTCCCAGATGCTCTATCTTTACATGCCTAATGGCCAAAGTTCTCATAGTTTATTCCCCATGTAGGAATTTTTGTACCTTACATAGTTCAGAGAAGATTCTTCTATCAGTTTTATCTCCTCCGGCCGCAACTCTCTTACAACCTTTGCTGGGAATCCTGTTACAAGAACTCCAGATGGTATCTTTTTGCCAGGTGTTAGAATAGCACCAGCCCCAACGATTACATAGCTGTCCACTTCCACACCATCCATAATCACAGCGCCCATACCTACAAGCACATGGTCTTTGATGATACATCCATGAAGCACTACTCTATGTCCAACTGTAACGTTATTACCTATAACTGTGGGATATGTATCATGTGTCACATGAATAACTGAGTTATCCTGTATGTTCGTCCTTTCCCCTATTCTTATGTAGTTCACATCCCCTCTTATTACGGTCCCATACCATACGCTCGAATCCTCACCTATTTCCACCTGTCCTATAACAACTACGTTATCTGCAAGAAAAACTGAAGAAGCTATCCTTGGACTCATGTCCTTATAAGGTTTTACTATTGGAGTACTTGAAAAATAACCCATGGTCTTTATTATACACCATAGACTACACTCCCTATGCCCGCTGTCCTATAGAGTAAAAGCTTGACAGGTCTTTTTTGAGATTGTATATTAATTTCTATTACTTTAAGGAGGAAGAAGATGAACTTGGAAGAGGTACAGGTGGGTGCCAAGGTTCTTATCCATGAGCTGGTAGGCAATAAAGAAATAATCAGGAAAGTTGAGGCCATGGGTCTCAGAAAGGGTAAGAGAGTGGAAGTATTACAGAAGGTCGGAAGGAACATGCTTTTAAAGCTTAACAATTCAAAGCTTATTATAAGTAAAGATGTGGCAAGGGACATACTTGTGAAATGAAAAAAACTATAAAAGTAGCCTTAGCTGGAAATCCAAATGTAGGGAAGACAAGTATACTGAACCACATAGTTGGTTCCAACTTTAAGGTAGGAAATTGGCCTGGGGTAACTGTTGAGAGAAGAGAAGGAAAAGCCACGTATGGAGATTATGAGATTTTGGTTGTTGACCTACCAGGCGTGTATACATTAGAGCCCATATCTGAAGATGAGTGGATAGCTTACAGCTTTTTAACGAAGGAAAAACCCCATGTGCTAGTGAACATAATAGAAACTCCCAATATGGAAAGAGACCTGCTTTTAACAGTTGAGCTTTTGGAGCTTGAACTTCCAATGCTCATAGTCCTCAACATGATAGACGAAGCTCAAAAGCTGAGTATAGAGGTGGACACAAAAAAAATAGAAGGTCTTTTAGGGGTAAAAGTTGTAAAAACAAACGGAAGGACAGGTTTGGGAGTTAGAGACATACTACCAGCATTGATAGAGACCTATGAGAAAGGCATAAAACCAAAACCTGTTAGCTATAGGGAGGATGTGGAGAAAGTTTTGGATGCGATGGGGAAAGGCTCTTTAGAAACCAAACATCAGCTTATTAAAAGACTTTCTGAATCCGTAGAGCACAGAAAGGAGTTAGAAAGATACCAAGGAAAGACCTTGTACGAACTTATAAAGGAGGATAGGTTCGCCATCGCCCATGGCCTTTACAGTGAGGTAGTTACAAGGAAAGTCTTAACCTCTAAAGACATAACGACTCTTTTGGATAGTTTACTACTGCACCCACACGTTGGGGTTGTTATCTTCCTTTTAGTTATGTTTCTTCTTTTTAAATTCTCCTTTGACTTATCTTCACCCCTTATGGATTGGATAGATGGGTTTATAAACAGCTTTATCTCACCATTGGCTTTACTTGCCTTTGAAAAGCTCGGAATGCCAGAGTGGTTTGGGAAATTCTTCTCAGAAGCCATTATAGGTGGTGTTGGGTTTGTGCTCACATTCACACCGCTCATAGTTACCATTTACTTTCTATTGGCAATCCTTGAGTTCTCGGGATATCTCCCAAGGGTAGCTTTTCTCATGGATAGGTTTATGCACAGGTTGGGACTTCATGGTAAAAGCATCATCCCCCTGCTTTTGGGTTTTGGTTGTAACGTACCAGCCATAGTAGCTACAAGGACCATGGAGAGTAGGAGAGACAAGCTGCTTGTCATATCCATGATACCTTTTATGAGCTGTCCAGCCAGACTTGTAGTCTTTTCCTTCTTTGCTTCAATATTCTTTAAAGATCCAACTTTCGTTATATTCTCTCTTTATGTACTGGGAATTTTGGTAGCTCTTTTAACAGCCTTTTTCCTCAGAAGAACGCGCTTCAAAGGTGGACTCTATCATTTTGTCATGGAGCTTCCAACCTATAGATTACCAACCCTTAGACTTCTTTTCAGGGTCGTTTGGGTGTATCTAAAAGACTTCCTTTACAGAGCGGGGACTCTCATCTTTGCAGCTTCCATAGCTATATGGCTTCTTATGAACTTGCCACCTGGAGTTAAAGATCCTTCAGAGAGTGTAGCTGGTAAGATAGGAAGGTCAATAACCCCCATCTTTAAGCCAATTGGGATAAAAGATTGGAGAATCTCCACATCCCTCATACCAGCCTTCCTCGCAAGGGAAATAGTCCTTAGCTCTATGGGGACCATATATGCAGTGGAGATAGAGGAAAGAAAAGAAGGTTTTCATCTTCTTCAAAGGGCAAAGGAACAAGCCATGGGGTTGGTTATGGCATTCAAAGAGGGTGTACTATCTGTCCTCAACCCACTGCCTAAAACCTTTGAGGTTTCTGAAACTCATGAAGGGCTAAGGAGTGTCATATCTAAGAGTATGGATGGACACTCTGCCTTATCTTTTATGATATTCATGCTGGTGTATACATCATGCCTTGGGACGGTTGCAGTTATGTGGAGAGAGGCAGGTAAGAAGTTTGCAATTGGCTTTTTACTTTACAGTTTCTCAGTAGCTTGGCTTTTAGCTTTCGTAATCTATAAACTGGGGGCCCTTCTATGACCTGGGTTTATCTCTCTCTTTTATTTTTTGTTCTTTTCTTGGGTTCTCTCTGGTGGAAAAGGAAAGGAGGGAAGAAAGGCTGTTGTCATTGATATGACATTAGTCATTGAAAATAATTATCGTATAATAATTATTATACTTAATAGAATGAGAAAGGAGGTAAAAAAGCATGAGAATAGGACAGAAGGTTCCAAGCTTTGAGATGGATGTATACGACCCATCCACTGGTTCCTTTGGAAGGTTTTCTTCTGAGAAAGCTTTGGAGGAAGGAAAATGGATTGTACTTTTCTTCTATCCAGCAGACTTTACCTTTGTATGTCCCACAGAGCTTGCAGATTTGGCCTTGTGGTATGAGGAGCTTAAGAAGATGGGTATTGAGGTTGTTTCCGTCTCGACAGACACCAAATACGTTCATCTGGCATGGCATTCTCAGGAGAAGCTCATTGAAAACATAAAATTCCCCATGGGTGCCGACCCAACAGGTAACGTATCAAGACTTTTCGGTGTTTATGATGAAGAAAGCGGTCTTGCTTTAAGAGGTACTTTTATAGTAAACCCTGAAGGGATTTTGGTAGGTTCTGAGGTAAACTTCTATAACGTAGGAAGGAACGCAGAGGAGCTAGTAAGGAAGGTAGAAGCTTTCATCTATCTGAGGGAACATCCAGAGGAAGTGTGTCCAGCCAAATGGAAAAAGGGAGAGAAGACTCTAAAGCCTTCCGAAGAGCTTGTAGGTAGAGTACACGAAGCTCTTAAATAATTATATTTTTCAATAATGGAGGTAAAGGATGGAGCTAACTCTTGACTATAGACCAGGCGAAATTTACGATGTGGTCATTATAGGAGCTGGCCCTGCTGGTTCCTCTGCAGCCATATACACATCTAGGGCAAGGCTTTCTACACTTGTTCTCTACAGGTCGGAGTTAGACGGTGCTTTGGGTGTTACTCAGCAGATCGAGAACTATCCTGGTATAAAAGGACCCATATCTGGATATGAGCTTCTAAAACTCATTAGAGAACAAGCGAAATCCTTTGGTGCAAAGTTTGTCAGGGGGAAGGTTATAGCCACAGACCTTTTGAATGAGATAAAAAAGGTTTACACTGTTGACGGGAGAGAGTTCAAGGGAAAGGTTGTAATCGTAGCATCTGGAGCCATGGAGAGAACTAACAAGTACAAGGGTGAGGAGGAGCTGTTGGGGAAAGGAGTCTCTTACTGTGGCGTTTGCGATGCAGCTTTTTTCAAAAACAAGCCAGTTGCAGTCTTAGGTGAGGATGATTACGCTCTGGAAGAGACAGAGTTCATCTCCAGGTTTGCCAGTAAAGTCTACCTTATTGTTCCATCAAGTAGGATCAAAGCTCCCAAAAATATGGTAGAAGAGATAGAGGCCCACAAGAATGTAGAAGTACTCATGCATCATAGGGTCTTAGAAATTATAGGTTCATCTCTAGTTGAGGCCTTGAGTCTTCAAAGCATAGATACAAAGGAAAAAAAGCTCCTTCCAGTGGATGGAGTTTTTATATTCTTGGGTGGAAATAAGCCTTCTGTAGATTTTCTCATGAATCAAGTGGAAATGACAGAGGGTAATTGTATAAGAGTTGACGAGGAGATGATGACATCAGTTCCAGGAGTCTTTGCAGCTGGCGATATCCTATGTACAAATATAAAGCAGGCTGTTATAGCTGCAGCTGATGGTGTAAAAGCTGCTTTAGCAGTAGACAAGTACGTAAACAAAAGAGCGAAGATCTCTTCCCAATGGTAAGGGTTAAAGCATGTTATCACCAATCTTTCTTTCGCTATCGTAGAGGGCCTTTTTGAGCCATGGTGGTGGATTGGTTTTAAGTGCTTGTAAAAGCTCCTTCAAAATATCTTCAATGGGTTTTGCCTCGTTTACTTTTACTGGATGTATTTTAGCCTTTACTATTCTTGCAGCGGCAGTAGCTCCTATGGCTATGGTAAAAACAATAGTACAGTCTTTTATAGCTTCGATCTTTGAGTTTATTTTATCATACTCTTCATCGGGTACATCCTCAAAGTTCCTATACTCAAGGAATCTATACCCATCTTCATCTACTTCGTAAATGGCCATTGTTCTTGCATGCCCAAAATGATCATCTACCCTATCAAGGCTCTTTGTAGCGAAGGCTACTTTCATCATGCTTTCCTCCCTTTTATATGTTCTGGAACTTCGTAAGACATCTCTTCGTCCCTCTCCATTAGTAAGTTTGAAAGTTCGAAAAGAAGGTTTGCTGTTCCCTCGTATCCTATATAACCTTTCAGGAAGTGTCCAAGCTTGTCGAATATAGGGATGCCTACTCTGTAATGGGGGGCTTTCATCTTATTAGCTACATGCCTAAGGTTAGTATTACCCAAAAGAAGGTCTATGTTCTCAACTTCGCTGAGTAATATATCCTCAAGGTCGCCTAACATTATATGTCCTATTGGTAAGGATCTTATATGCTCGGAGTTTGTTGGAACTACTGCAATAGGAATTTCTACACCAAGCTCTCTCACTAACAAATCAACAATTGCGTATACAATGTCTGGCTCACCAGCAACCGCTAACCTTTTGCCTGTAAGGTAAAAATGTCCATCCACCATGGCATCGAGTAATCTGTTCCTCCACCTCTTTAGATTCATACTTGGTTCCTTCCCGCTTATGTTCATGAGAAGCTTGAGAAACCTGTCGAAGTTTTCGAGTCCCAGAAGGCTGTTGAAGAAAAACATAGGTATCATAAACTTTTTCTCCAGGTATTCTCCTGCCTCCTTAGTACTTTCTCCCACTGCAATGGTAACCATCGAAGAAGACATAGTCTCAATTTTTTTTAACTCTGTACCATCAGGCGTTATACTGGAGAAACCCTTGCAGGCTCCATCCATAGAAGAAAGGTCTGGCAGGATTATAGGCTTCAGTCCAAAGCTTTCTATAACTTCTCTTAAAGTATCAATGTCTTTAGCTGTTAAAGCATAGCTCACAAGAAGGTTTACATACCCATGGTTCTTTCTGTATGGCTGGACCACTAGCCCCTTTACAAGAGATAGTAGGGCTTTCCTATATCCATCGTGGAACGATCCTTGGTAATCAGGGGTTGAAACACAGACTATCTTTTTATAGGTATAATCAGTGTATATCTCCTTAAACCTCTTTATTGAGCTTTCTACATCATCTCCTCGCGTTTCACTGACACCTGTAGTTATTACACCAACCAGTTCTGGATTATGTTTTTCCATAATTGTTTTCAAAGCAATGTGTAATTCATCGTCTCTGCCCAACACAGTTGCTATCTCAGAAAGTGCTGTGGTTTGTATGGGAATGTTCTCAGAAAAGTGTCTCGTGAGAAAGGTTTTTATAAAAGCTGCGCATCCCTGAGAACCATGAACTATTGGCATAGAATCCTTAATTCCTAGTAAAGCATATACGGCACCTAATGGCTGGCTGAGCTTTAGTGGATACACTGAACATGCCTTTTCTGACACCTTTACCTCTGCCATGGTGATACCTCCCGGTAAAGCTTCCATACTGGAGAAAAAAGCGTTCTCGCAATTTCCTGAGCCAGGATGACCATACCATCATAACCAGCATAAGCCTTTATCCTCTCCTGATTTGTATCTAAGAAGGGGACTCCTTCCTTCAATGCTACAAACTTGCTCCTTCCACCCGCCATGAGAATATCTACTTTCAATTCCTTAATCATGTATAAAAGCTCCTTTGGATTAGGGTCGTCTATCATCTTTCCTCCTTCCCCTAAAAGCCCAAGCATCCTTTCTTTGTCTTCAGGTGTGCTTTTTTTGGAGCTTGTTCCAACAACCAACATGCCAAGTTCTTGAACCTGAGAAACCATAGACCAGCTCTTAACCCCACCCGTGTTTATAAGAACTCTTTTGCCTCTTAACTTTTCAATGTAAGGCTCTAGCCTCCTCTTTGTTTCCTCTTCCTTTTCCCTTATTATTCTCTCTGTTCTGTTCATAAGCTCTGCATCACCAAGGAGATACGCAAACTTTCTTAAAGCTTCACTTGTATTCTCAATACCATAGAAAGAACCTTCAAAGTATGGTATGCCATATTTCTCCTCCATTTTCCTTGCAAGGTTAAGCAAGGCTTTAGAGCAAACAACCATATTCACCTTTGCCCTGTGTGCCATAGCAACCTCTTTGTATCTCGCATCTCCACTTATACAGGCCAGTACCCTTAGACCAAGTTCTTCAAAGAGCGGCATTACTTGCCAAAGTTCTCCAGCTATGTTATACTCACCAAGAAGATTTACATCGTAAGGTGTTGTGTACTCTGGCTCTTTCGTTCCTATAACATACTTGAAAAGACTGTCACCAGCCAACTTATTACCCAGGTTCTTACTTCCCACAAAACCAGGAGATTCTACCGGTATTATAGGTGTACCAAACTCTTCTGATGCCTTTTTACAAATATTCACCATATCGTCGCCTATCATCGCTGGAACACATGTCTGATAGACAAAGACAGCTGGAGGCCTATATTTTTCCAATGCATGTTTTATAGCTCTATAAAGCTTTTTTTCACCCCCATGTATCACATCCATCTCTGACATGTCTGTTGTGAAACCTATCCTGTAATAGTCTGATATAGAGGAACGTGTCCCTCTGTTATCCCATGTGTTTCCTGAGCAGGGTATAGGACCATGAACAAGGTGTATTGCATCAGCAATGGGAAGTAGAGCTATCTGTGCTCCATCAAAGGCACAACCTCCTGAGGCATTTCCTGGCATTGGTTTGGAACATCCCTTCTTCCTTTCTTCTTTGCTTTTCTCTTTGTTATGGTTGCAAGCAGGCTCTAAGAAAAATTCTTCTAAGTTTTTCATATTCTACCTCCTTCAATGATCCCTGCTACCGGCTCCTACCTGTACAGTGTGTTCTTTCAGTCTCTCACATATAAAGTAAACATCTTCCTCCTCAAGGTCTTCGTGAAATGGCAAGAGTAAGGCTCTCGTACCCACCTCGTGGGCTATATGAAGATGGTTTAGTGGTGTGCCTTCCTTTATATCCTGGGGTACTGGATATTCTATGACCTCTATACCATCATCCGCCATAAGGCTTGTCACCAGTGCTCTTGCATCTTCACTATACCTTTTACCAAGATGCACGCAAAAGTATGACCAGTACATCTTTGTAACATAATTGGGGATAAAGATGGGCTTTATCCCCTCTATACCCAATAGAAGACGAGAATAAAGGTCAGCTAAAGCATATCTCCTTTTTAGATTTTCTTCTAGATTATTCAGCTGCGAGAGTATTATAGCAGACATAGTGTCATCCATGGGCTCTACTTTCTCTTCAAGTTCCTTGTGAATGCTTAGATCATCCGTTAAAACAATTCCCCCATATCCCCTCACAATAGAACTCTCAGAGAAACTAAACAATGAAACGTAACCAAAAGATCCAGCTCTTTCTCCTTTGTATTCTGTAAAAATTGTTTCTCTTGAATCCTCTATCAAGAAGGTCTCTTTGGAAACAGGTATGTTCTTTATGGAGTCCCAATCCGATGGAATTCCTAAGGAGTTGTTTACCATCAACAGCCTTATATCATCACTCAGCACGTTGGATAACCTTTTTACATCCATGTTTAGAGACCATCTTTCCACATCTGTGTACAGGGGTTCGATCCCCAAAAGCCTTAAATAAGGAGAAAAGTGCTTAAAGTAAGACAGTGGAGAGAGAAGGGCTCTTGTTTTATGACCCATGCCCAAGTACTTTAAAAGCACAAGTATGGGAGTTATGAGGTCTCTAACTGCCAAGGCATAGCCCCTTCCAGTATGCTGACAGAAAAAATCCTCTATCTCTCGCCTCTTAAGACCAGAAAATGCATAAGGATGTCCCATTGCCTCGACAGCGGAGACCATTTCCTCCCTTGAATAACCACTAGGTTTGAAGGAGATTATCATCTTTCTTCCTCTCGTAGCTTTCTAGAACATGCAAGGCCTGGGAGATGAGCTTTTCACCCTGAGACTTTATATCTTCAATAGAGTTAAAGCCAAATATGTTTACATTCCTTATTGTTCTGTACACAAGTATAAGCCTTCCTGTATATATTAGAACGGTACCATTCCCTTCATCGTCCAAGTTTATCATTACCGAGGTTATAAAACCGGAAAGCTTTTCTATGGTAGCGCCAATAGCTTTAAAGTAAGCGTACGCTTTAAGCGTAGCCTTTGGGTCTACTTCACAGTGCCCAACAAGGGACAAGGATTTCTTACTTCCACTCTTCAAGAACTCCTTTAGTAAATCCTCGTTGCTCTTTTTCTCCCATGCTCCATAAGTATCATAAGCCCTTACTTGATTCACTATCTCTTTCAAAAGGATCTCTCCCAAACCTTCTTTTGTTACCATAATCTTATCCTCCTGCTTTCTAAACTTCTTACACCCCTCATAGTTCGTACAGTGCTTTCATAGCTGAGTCCTGCCATACCGGCTATATGTTTTTTCTTCATAGTTATGTTTATGTCTTTCTCTTCGGCTACTCTTCCCAGAAGGTACAAGATATTTCTTATTCTATCTGTTGCTTTGTATGTAGAAATTGCTGTAAGAACTTCGTAAAGGTAAGCCTGCTTGGATAAGGCAGAGGATAAAAGGTTCAGTACAAGGTGTGGGTTTATATCTCCGAGCCTTT
>JBKBPE010000005.1:0-32836 GCA_046293375.1 Aquificaceae bacterium | reverse complement strand
GGAGCTCACAGGATGACGAAATGCCCTTTTAAGGAGGTACAGCATGGAGATAAAAAAAACTGCAAAAAAAGCTTGTCTTTTCTGTGAAGAGAAAAAGGACCCAAGCTATAAGAACTATGCAGAGCTTGGTCGTTTCATAAGCGAGAGGGGTAAAATGGTAAGCAGAAGGCAGACAGGTGTTTGTTCAAAACATCAAAGAATACTATCAAGGGAGATAAAAAGAGCAAGACAGTTAGCTCTTTTGCCATACCTTGTAGCCTAAGGAGGTATATACATGAAGGTGATCCTAATTCAGGATTTTGAAGGTTGCGGTCTTTTTGGCGAAATTATAAATGTAAAGAACGGCTTTGCTAACAACTACCTGATACCAAGGGGGATAGCCCTTCCTGCCACTGATGGCAACATAAGACATGTACAGGATATAATACAACAAAAGGCGAGAAGACTACAGAAAGAAAAAGAAAATGCCATGAACATTGCTAAAAAACTGGACGGTTTGGTGTTGGAGATTTCAAGACCAGTAGGTGAGAAGGGTAAACTCTTTGGGTCCGTTACTCCAGCGGACATATCCAACCTGTTAAAAGAGAAAGGCTTTGATATAGATAGAAAGCGTATCATCATAACAGCTCCCATAAAGAACGTGGGTATATACACGGTACGTGTAAAGTTACATACGGAAGTTTCTGTTGATATAAAGGTGGATGTAAAGCCGGAAGCAACAAAACAGTAATATGAAGGTCTTGACTTCTTACACCATTGATGAATTAGCCAAGGAAATGGAAAGGTCCGGAATGGAAAGGTTCAGAGCCTTTCAGGTTTTCAAATGGATTTACAAAAAGTTCCAAACAGACTTTGATGCTATGACAGATATATCAAAAGAGCACAGAAAGCTTTTAAGGGAGAGCTTTCTGGTCCATCCCATTGAGCTTGAAACAAAAGTAGAAGCGGAAGATTCTACAAAGTACATCTTTAGAACGCTGGATGGGCACGCTGTAGAGACTGTCTTGATAAAAGAAAGGGACCATCTAACTCTCTGCGTATCTTCCCAAATAGGCTGTGCAGTGGGATGTAAGTTCTGCGCCACTGCTATGGATGGACTCATTAGAAACCTAAGGGTGGAAGAGATTTTAGACCAGCTTCTTCAAGTTCAACTTAGAATTCTGCCTGAAAGAATAAGGAATGTAGTCTTTATGGGTATGGGAGAACCCCTTGCCAATTATGAAAATATAAGAAAAGCTATTGAAATTTTCATAAGCCCTTGGGGATTAGACTTATCAAAAAGAAGAGTGAGCATATCCACAAGCGGGCTCATCCCTCAGATAAAAAGGATGATACAAGACCAAGTAATGAGGGATATAAACTTAGCTGTTTCCATAAACGCACCCTTTGAGTTTCTGAGAGCATCTCTCATGCCTATATCAAAGACAAACACCCTTGGAGAGCTTATGGAAGTTCTAAAGAACTATCCCTATCCCAAAGGTAGGAAGATAATGCTTGAGTATGTTATGATAAAGGACGTTAACGATTCGGTGAAGCATGCTCAGATGCTTGTAAATCTTATTGGTGAGTACAAGAGAAAGTTCAAAGTCAACCTGATACCCTACAATCCATCCCTGGGTATAGCGTACGAAAGACCAGCCATGGACAGGGTTTATGAGTTTCAAAGGGTTCTTTTGGATAGAGGTATATCTGCTTTCGTAAGGATAAGCAAAGGATTCGAGATCTTTGGAGCATGTGGACAACTGAGAAGTAAGGAAAATATGATAAAATTAAGCAAATGGGAAGAAAAGGCTGGGTTATTGAATTTGTATCGGTAGTTTTTGTAGTTCTTCTGCTAAGGGCTTTTGTTGTACAGGCTTATAACATACCATCCGGCTCCATGAAGCCAACACTTCTTGTTGGGGATTTTATACTTGTGAATAAGCTGGTTTATGACCTTTCAGAACCCAAAAGGGGAGACATAGTTGTGTTCAAGTGGCCAGTAAACCCTAAAATAGACTTCATAAAAAGGGTCATAGGTATGCCAGGGGATACGGTAGAAGTCAGAGGCTATCAAGTTTATATAAATGGTAAACCTTTACCACTCAAGAAGGTTGATGAAGTTTACGAAGACATGAATAGAAAGCTGATCTTTGAAGAGACGCTTCCCAACGGTGTAAAGCATAAAATATCCATCTATGAAGACCCACCAATACCAAGAAGAGACTTTCCTCCCACTATCGTACCAGAAGGCAACTACTTTGTAATGGGAGACAACAGAGATAACAGCGAGGATAGCAGGTATTGGGGCTTTCTTCCAACGGAGAATGTCATAGGTAAAGCCTTTGTTGTCTATTTTTCTGGAGACATACCACCACTTGAAAGCACCGATGTAAGCTTTCTAACAGGCTTTAGACAGCTCTTTTTAGCCTTGCTACATCCAAGATTAGAAAGGCTCGGTAAACCCATCATATGGTAAAAGAAGGAGCTCATTGCGAAAGAGTTCTTTGAGTACCTTCTTTATAAGGGATGGTTCTACGCCTGCAGACTTCATGCTGTTCAACAAAAGCTTGGAAAAGGAACCAGGAAAGGTGAGCATATCTTTCAGGCCATGCTCCTCAAAGTAAGCGTAATTCTCAAGCTCCTCTTTTAGATTCAAGAAGGTACCTTCTTCTAAGTCTCTTCTTAAATCATCTAGGATCTCACTGACCTTCTTTATGTATAGTTCCTTGTTTACAGTTGATATCATGTCTACACCGACGTTGGTCTTTTGCATCAGCTGGATCAAGTCTCTGAGAAGCTCCCCCTTTATAGGGTTTCCATAAAGTGGAAACACAGTACTTATATCGAGCTTATACAGCACTTTCAGAACTCTTTGCAGTGCCTTTGAACAAGGCATGTTCAAAGAAACGTACATGATCACATCTTCTACGTCTGGGTTCTTATCCAAGAAGAAGTCTTCTGGAGTTGAAAAGGAGCTAAAAAGATGAGAGCTGAAAAGAAAACCCGTATCCTCCTCGTAGAGCATATAACTGCCTTTCCCTGGTAAGAAGGGAATAGGTATTAAACTAATGGTGTTGCCAGTAGCAAGCTTAAGCTTCATGTTTGGCAAACCTTCAATAAGCCTGACCCTAGGAAGGGGTATGCCTGCCTGAACTAAGATGGATGCAATGTCAAAGGAGGTGATAAGTTGAAGCTTTGGATTGCTCTGAAGCATAGTTATGGCATTCATGTAGTCATAAGGATCATAGCCCATAACGACTACTGCTTTTATCATTTCCATACTGCTTATTATTTCCTCCACCTTTGCTCTGATCCTTGCGTATTCGTTAGGTCCACCGGCGTGGATAAGAAATAGGACCCTTATATCACCCTTTTCATAGATTCTAAGGTAAGAGTTTGACTGGAGTAAGGACTTCTTGTCTGGCACACCCACCCAAAATACGCCAGTGCGTATTTCAACAGGCTGGTTTAGGTCAATCTTTTTTAAGGTAGGTGGGGTTTCTTTTACGGCTGGAATGGTAAGGGTCTCTTCAGTGAAAACTACTCTTGAGAAAAGATCCCAACTTCCACTGAAAAGTTCCTCAAGGTACTCTTCATCAGTGTAAGGCAGGAGTTCTATGCTTGTATCCCCCGAAGTAAAAAGAAACTTCAAGGCAGAGATATGACAGGAGGAACCTAAAACTTCACCTTCTTTTATGTACAAACTGCAAGCGGTAGAATCATTATAGAGCTTCATAACAGTCGAAATGTTCAACTTGAGGAGATGAACAAGCGTATTTATAGGCCCTAAAGATGATAGTGTCTTGGGTTCCTTTTCTAATCTGCTAAGCCGTACAGCCTTTGTAAGAAGGTCAAGAGGGTTGAAGGGTAACAGAATGTAGTTAAGGTCTACAAAACCCATATCTTTAAGCTTTTGAGCGTACTCATAATCCTCAATAAGGAATATGGGTAATGCATACTTGCCCTCTTTTATCATATCCATCCAAAAGTTGAAATGTTTTTTTTCTAAAAGAACTACATCAAACTGAACCGCATTCAAAAGCTCCTTAGCCTTTACCTCATCCAAGGAAACCATAAGCTTGTGACCAGTTACGTCAAAGATATCACTGACTAAGGGGAAAAACCTTCTCTCTTCATCCAAAAGTAAAAACTTGACTCCCATGTTAGTATATCTCCTTTTTCTTTGATGCCACTTCAAGGAGCTTTAGCTGTTCCTTGAGTATGTTTAAAGATTGAACCAGCATAAAGAAAGCATGTTCTACATTTATAAGGGCTCCTTGAAAAGATAGGTCGTCAACTCCTAACCTGACCTCCCTGAACTTCCTGTAATATTCGTCAGTCTCCGTTCCAAATTCAAGCAATTTACGCTGTAACTCCTTCGCAAGGTTCAGAACTTCCCCCCTTTTATCCATGCTCATAAATATAGTATATCAAAAACTGTTCTGTTTAACAGCTTCCTTTATGATCTCTTTAGGGTTTTTTATCTGAGCGACGTTTTTGCCCGAGAGTATAAAAAACTCCTCATTTCCCTTTGTGCCTTTTGGCTTAGCTTTGACAATATCGTATATGTTAAAACCCAAATTCATAATATGTTGTGATACTTTAAGAACAGCTTCCTCTTTGTATTCATCCTTTCTAACTATACCTTTCCTTACTTTGTCTGGTGTAAGCTCAAACTGGGGTTTTACGAGAATCAGCAGTATGCCCTCTTCTTTCAAAAACTTCACTATATTAGGAAGGACCTTTACAACTGATATAAAGGAAACATCTACAGTTATAAGGTCTACTTTATCTTGCACATGCTTTTGCGTAATTTCTCTGGCGTCTGTCTCTTCATGAAGCACCACCCTTGGGTCAGACCTTAGCTTTATGTCCATTTGAAACTTTCCTACATCAACTGCGTAAACTTTATTTGCACCAGCTTGAAGAAGGCAGTCTGTGAATCCTCCCGTTGAAGAGCCAACATCAAGTACCGTATAACCTCTCACATCTATACCAAAGTGTTTAAGAGCGTTCTCAAGCTTGTACCCTCCCCTGGATACATACTTTGCCCTCTCCTTTACTTCTACCCTTTGTCCTTCCTTCACCAAAAGGCCTGGTTTGTCCACAAGTCTACCATCAACAAAGACAGACCCAGCCATGATAAGGGCCTGTGCCTTTTCTCTTGTAGGTGCAAAACCGAGCTGTATCAGCTTTTTATCAATCCTTTCACGTTGCATCAGAGCCTGAGCAGATACTTTATTAGGTAGAGAATAAAAAGAAGAACCATCGGTGAGAAGTCAATCCCATTTATGGGTTTCACAACTGACCTTATGGGCTCAAGCATAGGATACAGCAAGTTGTCTACATGCTGATAAAACTTGCTTCTCCTAATGGATGGAAACCAGGAACCTATGGCATGAAAGATCACTGCAAAAGTGAGCAGGTTTATTATTAAAGACAGTATACCCTTCACTCTACAAACTCAAGCACGGCAAGCTCACATCCATCACCTGCACGTCTTGTTGGAAGCTTCATTATCCTTATGTATCCGCCCTTTCTGTTTTCAAACCTTGCAGCTATATCCTCAAAAAGCTTCTTCACTGTATCCTTGTCAGACAGAAGAGCAAGTGCCCTCCTCCTTGAAGAGAGATCTCCCCTCTTAGCAAGGGTTATGAGCCTTTCAACAAAGGGTTTAACCGCCTTTGCCTTCTGAAGAGAAGTTTCTATCCTCTCTTCTTTTATGAGAGAAGCTGCAAGGGACCTATAGAGAGCTATCCTTTGTTCTCTGGTTCTATCAAAGCGCTTTTTCTTCACTCTATGTCTCATGTTTACCTCCTGCTTTCCACATCCATACCTAAGTATAACCCCATCTGTTTGAGGGCTTCCTTTATCTCATTTATAGCTTTCCTTCCCACGTTTTTTGTACTTTTCAGGTCTTCTTCGGAGAGTCTTACAAGGTCGCCTATGGTACTTATGCCTATTCTTTTTATAGAGTTAAGCGACCTTTGAGATACGTCCAGCTCTTCTATGGGAAGGCTAAGCTTCTCAGTAAGTTCATCTACAACAACATGTTCTTCTACCGTTGGTAGTTCGTAGGAGATGTGTTCTAAGCTTGAAAAGTACCTTATTAGTATAGAGATGGCCTCCTTTATAACTTCTTCTGGACTCTTGGTCCCATCCGTGTACACTTCCATGATCAATCTGTCATAATCGCTTCTTTTACCTACTCTTGTCTTTTCAACTTTAAAACTCACTTGACGAACAGGTGAGAAATCAGCATCAACCAATACCCATCCTACTTCACCAAGAACTTCCATCTCTTCAGTGGGCATATATCCAAATCCTCTCTCAATTCTTATCTCTATGTTAAGCTCTTTCTGTGGGTCTGTTATGGTAGCTATCTTTTGGTCTGGATTTACAAGCTGTACGCTGGGTGGTAATGTAATGTCTTTGGCCGTGATCACACCCTCACCACCCTTCCTCAAATACAAAATCTCCACATCACTGTTTTTTAGGTTAAACCTTATTTTTTTTATGTTTGCTATAACCTCAAGCACATCTTCCATAACACCTTCGATGGCAGAAAACTCATGATAAACTCCGTATATCTTTACGCCAGTAACAGCCACTCCTTCTACGGAAGAGAGAAGAGTCCTTCTCAGTGAGTTTCCTAATGTTATGCCAAACCCTCTCTCTAAGGGTTCTACAACAAATCTACCATACTTTTTATTCTTCTCCTCCCAATAAACTTTTGAGGGAAAAAGAAACTCTCTTTGCATTACAAACCTCCTTAAACTCTCGAATAAAACTCAATAATGTACTGAACGTTAACGGGTATTTCCACTTGCACATCCTTAGGTATATCGATAACCTTGCCCCTAAAGTTTTCCTTATCCAACTCGAGCCAGGATGGGATACCCCTTGGGTCTATGTTTTCTATGTTTTCCCTTACCTGGGGTATATCTCTGGAGGATGGTTTTATCTCTATTATTTCCCCTGGTCTGACTCTGTAAGATGGTATATCCATAGTCTTTCCATTCAGGAGTATATGGCCATGGGAGATTAGTTGTCTGGCTTGTCTTCTTGTGGATGCCATTCCAAGCCTGTAGACTACGTTGTCAAGCCTCCTCTCAAGAAGTTGTATAAGAACCTGTCCTGTGTCTCCCTTTGCTTTTGATGCTTCTTCAAAGTATTTCCTAAATTGCTTTTCCCTAATACCACCGTAAAAGAACTTTAACTTCTGTTTTTCCATTAGGCGTATGCCGAATTCTGTGAGCTTTCTCCTCCTTCCTTTTAACCTTCCATGCTGTCCTGGAGGGAAGTTCCTTCTTGCTAAAATCTTGCTACTCCCCCTTTTGTTAGAAACAGCGACACCAAACCTTCTATCTACCTTTGACCATGGACCTATGTACCTACTCATCTCACACCCTCCTCCTCGCTGGCGGCCTGCAACCATTATGGGGTATGGGAGTTACATCTCTGATGAGCTTTATCTTCAATCCAGACGCATGTATAGCCCTTAAGGCGGACTCTCTACCAGCTCCAGCACCCTTTATCCTTACTTCTACTTCTTGCAAACCGAATTCTTGCATAGCTCTTTTGGCAGCTTTTTGTGCGGCAAGCTGTGCTGCGTAAGGAGTGCTCTTTCTCGTACCTTTAAAACCAACTGTACCACCGCTTTCCCATGAGAGAGTGTTTCCTTGCTGGTCCGTTATGTTTATTATAGTGTTGTTAAAGGTACTTAGTATGTTTACAATGCCACTGCCTACAGTCCTTTTTGACTTTTTAGCTTGTCTCTTTCTGTTGGCCATCTATAACCTCCTTATTTGACTATCTTCTTTTTTGTACCACCCACTGTTTTCTTTTTACCCTTCCTAGTTCTTGAATTGGTTTTTGTCTGTTGACCTCTAACAGGAAGCCCCCTCGCATGTCTTATGCCCCTATAGCATCCCATATCTATGAGCTTCTTTATGTTCATCTGTACTTCCCTTCTTAGGTCTCCTTCTACCTTGTAGTTCTGCTCTATATACTTCCTTATTGTATTTAGCTCATCTGGAGTTAACTCTCCAAGCTTCTTTACATATGGAATGCCAGTACCGTTACATATCTCTCTTGCCCTAGACCAACCAACACCGTATAAATACGTTAAAGCTACTTCCAATCTTTTATTGTCTGGAAGGTCAACTCCTGCTATTCTTGCCATTTTTTACCTCCTTAGCTTCCTTGCCTCTGCTTGTGCTTGGGATTCTCACATATAACCATAACTCTTCCTTTCCTTCTTATAACTTTACATTTAGCACATATGGGTTTTACCGATGGCCTTACCTTCATATTCTAACCTCCTAATAATAATTCTCATGCTCTGTAGACTATCCTTCCCCTTGTCAGATCATAAGGGGATAGCTCTACCTTTACCCTGTCTCCTGGAAGTATTCTTATAAAATGAACCCTCATCTTACCAGAGACATGAGCAAGCACTTCATGGTCTGTATCCAACTTTACCCTAAACATGGCATTGGGAAGGGCTTCTAAAATAGTCCCTTCAAGCACTATGCCCTTTTCTTTGTGCTGTTTTTCCTCCTTTCTCTTACCCATCTTTAAACTCCGTGAGAACCATGGGTCCCTCCTTGGTTATGGCTACGGTATACTCAAAGTGAGCAGATGGACTCCCATCGGCTGTAAGCACTGTCCATCCATCGCTATCGCTCGTTGTCTCCTCTGTCCCAAGGGCAAACATGGGCTCTATTGCAATTACCATACCCTGTCTTAATTTTACGTTTCTTCTTTCCATGTCCTTTCTGTTATTAGGTATAAAGGGCTCCTCATGTATTTTCCTACCTATACCATGACCACCAAGCCCTCTCACAGGGTGCATGCCATACTTCTCCGCCGTTTTATGTATAGCTTCCACCACATCACTCAGCCAATTGCCTACAACACACACCTTCACAGCTTCTTCCAATGCCTCCTTTGTAGCTCTCAAAAGAGCCTCCTTCTTATTATCAACTTTTCCTACAGGCAGAGTTAAAGCAGAATCTCCAGCGTATCCATCTATTATAGCACCAAAGTCCAAACTTACCAAATCTTCCTCCTTTATGGTCTGACCTTTTTTGGGAAGACCGTGAACTACCGCCGAGTTTAAAGAAGTGCATATGGCTGCCGGATAAGCCCTCTTGCTGAAAGGGGGTTTGTAGTTAAGAAAGGCTGGACGTGCTCCTCTCTTTTTTGTCTCTTCCCTTGCAACGATGTCCAACTCCCATGTGGACACGCCTGGCTTTACATGCTCCGATACAACTTGGAGAACTTCAACCACAACATCACACGCCCTTTTTATCTTTTCTATTTCCTTAAAAGAATAAAGTTCAACAACCATCCTTTAAAGCCTTTCTAAGTTCCTGGTACACCTTTTTAATATCTTGTCCAGCGTCCAAATGAATTAATTTATTCCCTTTATTGTAGAAGTCAATAACTTCCGCCGTCTGTCTTCTGTAAACATCCAACCTCTTTCTGACCACTTCCTCCTTATCATCCTCCCTTTGAATGAGCCTTGTACCACATAAGTCGCATACCTCATCCTTCTTGGGTGGCTTGAAATCTGTGTGATAAAGGGTACCACAGTTGGGACAAACCCTTCTTCCAGAAAGTCTATTTACTATTGTGTTATCATCCAAGTCAAAGAAGAAGACTTTACACAGATGCTTGCCATGCTTATTCAGCATGTCCTGGAGAGCTTGCGCTTGCTTTATCGTCCTGGGAAATCCATCCAGGATGGCACCGCCGTCCTCTGGCATAACCTCTTCTATCATGGCTATTATAAGGTCATCCGGAACAAGCTCTCCTCTATCCATATAACCCTTAGCTTTTAAACCCAACGGAGTTCTCTCTCTGACAGATTCTCTGAGAAGGTCTCCTGTGGAAATATGCTTAAGTTTTAGGTCTTGGGATAAGAGCTTTGCCTGTGTCCCTTTCCCTGCACCAGGAGGTCCAAGGAAGACAAGTATCATCTTACCCTCCTTCTCATATAACCTGTGTACTTTTTCTGTATAATCTGAGCTTCTATCTTGTTAAGAGTGTCAAGAGCAACGCCAACAACTATCAAGGCTGTTGTCCCACCAAAGTAAAAGGGTACCTTTAGCCATAAGCTTATGAAAATGGGGATAGTAGCTACCACGCTTAAGAATATAGCACCTATGAAGGCCAGCTTGTTTATTATGCTCTCCATAAGCTTTTGTGTGTCTTGACCTGGCCTAACTCCAGGTATGAAGGCTCCACTCTTTTTTAGGTTGTCCGCCACATCAACTGGATTTATAAGTACTGCAGTATAGAAGTATGTGAAGAACACTATGAAAAGTACGTAGAGGAAATTATAAAGGATGGTGGTTGGGTTAAAAGCATCATGAAGCGTATGAGCTATGGGATGGTTTATAAAGCCTATTACTGTTGATGGTATTATAAGAAGGGATTGGGCAAATATTATCGGTATTACACCTGCGGGGTTTATCTTTATGGGAAGATAGGTGGATCCTCCAGCCGTCTCGTGCTTTCCCACCTGTCTTCTTGGGTACTGGATGGGTATTCTTCTCTCTGCCTCCTGCATAAACACTATGCCAACTATAACAGCTACTACAAATACTATGGCTCCCACAAAGGTAAAGGGTGATAGGTCACCGTTTCTTAGCATCTCTATCACTCTTATGGAAGCATTTGGGAATCCAGCCACTATACCTGCAAATATGAGGAGCGACATCCCATTCCCTATTCCCCTCTCTGTTATCCTATCTCCTACCCATACGAGGAACATGGTTGAAGAAACAAGAGCTATTACGGTAGTAAAGGTGAAAACAAAACCACCATCTGGTACTATAGGCATACCCCTTGGAGAAACCTGATTTTGAAGCCATACAGATATACCTATGGATTGCACAAAGGCAACAAAAACTGTCAAATACCTTGTATACTGATTTATCTTGTATCTCCCATAGTCACCTTCTTCTTTTGCTAACCTCTGAAGCTCTGGAAGAGCTACTGTTAAAAGTTGCATCATTATAGATGCAGATATATAGGGCATCACACCAAGAGCAAATAAGGTCATACGCCCCAAATTCCCACCGGAGAATATATCATAAAGGTAGAATATGGTCCCCTGAAAGCTTCTGAAGAAGTCCTCGAGAGCTGTGGTATCTATACCGGGAAGGGGTATATGGCTACCCATTCTGTATATAGAGAACATGAGCAGTGTGTATACAAACCTCTTCCTGAAATCTTCAAGTGTAAATATCTGTTTTATGTACTCTATCACGTTAGAACCTCGCAGGAACCACCAGCAGATTCTATTTTCTGCCTGGCTGAGGAAGAAAAAGCATGAGCCTTTATCCTTAGCTTTTTAGTAAGCTCTCCATCCCCAAGGACCTTTATGGGCATGCCCTTTTTAACGAGTCCCTTTTCGTAAAGAGTTTCAAGGTTTATCTCCTGACCATCTTGAAAATTCTTCTCAAGAGTTTTTAAATTTACCACAGAGTACTCTATCCTATTGAAACTTCTAAAACCTCTTTTTGGTACCCTTTTGTGGAGTGGCGTTTGTCCTCCCTCAAACCAAGAAGGAAGTCTTCTGTCTCCAGACCTTGTTTTCTGGCCTTTATGCCCCTTCCCGCAGGTTTTCCCAAGACCAGAACCTATCCCCCTTCCCACCCTTTTCCTCTTCTTGGTAGCTCCTTCGTTGGGTGCAAGCTCATACAATCTCATGTTGAACCTCCTCGACTTTGATAAGGCTCCAAGCCTTTTTTATGTTCCCCCTTACCATTGGATTATCCTGCAATAATTTAGTCTGACCGACCTTTCTAAGACCAAGGCTTTTTACAGCCTTTATCTGAGCTTCTGGTTTTCCAGCAAGTCCTCTAAAAAGCGTAACTTTTAACATCTCTTTTCACCTCGCATATATATGATATCTCCTCCTTAACTCCCCAAGGTCTATACCCCTTTCTCTTGCCACCTCTTCTATGAACTTAAGCTTCAAAAGAGCATCAAAAACAGCTCTAACAACGTTGTTAGGATTAGTACTTCCTTGAAGCTTTGTAAGAACGTCTGTGTATCCAGCAAGTTCAAATATTGGCTTTGCAGCACCACCTGCAACTATACCAGTCCCTTTCCTTGCTGGCAGTACCTTTATTTGCGTTGGTCCATATTTGCCAACTACATCGTGGGGAACTGTCCCTTCCACTATAGGAACTTTGATGATATGTTTTTTTCCGTCTTCTATCGCTTTGGCTATTGCGATAGGAACCTCCCTTGCTTTTCCAAGACCAAAACCCACGTAACCTCTTTTGTCACCTACTATGACTAATGCACCAAAGGAAAACCTTTTACCACCTTTTGTTACCCTTGTGGTCCTTTTGGCATATATCAATCTTTCCTCAATCTGAAGCTCATCGCTTATGCCCAATATACCTTGCACTTTCCTCCTTTCATCAACAAGCTTTTCCAAATCTACACCGCCCATAATAACCTCCTTTAGAATTCAAGCCCAAGTTCTCTGCACTTCTCCGCAAAAGCTCTTATCTTCCCATGGTAAAGAAAACCACCTCTATCAAAGACCACTTTAGTTATACCCTTCTCTTTCATCCTGCTTACCAAGGTTTCCGCTACCTTACATACGTCATCTATGGATTTTCCACCCCTTTTGCCTGTTAACTTCACAAACTCTGGGTCTATAGAGGAAGCAGAGACTAAAGTGCTCCCCTTTGTATCATCTACTACCTGTGCATAGAAGTTATGTAGGCTTCTGTATACGCATAACCTTGGCCTCTCCGCTGTCCCAAATATCTTCTTTCTTAACCTCTTATGCCTTCTTTCTCTTCTCTCGCTACTTTTCAACCTTGCCATTCTTGCCTCCTTACTTTTTGCCTTTTCCTGCTGCCTTACCGGCTTTCAGCTTTAAAACTTCACCTTCGTACCTTATACCCTTCCCTTTGTATACGTCTGGCTTTCTGAAAGACCTTATATGGGCTGCTACTTGGCCAACTCTCTGTTTGTCTATACCGCTTATGTATATCCTGTTCTCCTTGACCTCTATTTTTACATCTGGAGGGATGGGATAGACTACTGGATGAGAGTACCCTAGGTTGAGCTCCAAGCTCCCACCTTTTATTGCTCCTCTGTATCCCAAGCCAAATACTTCTAAAACAACAGTAAAGCCATCTGTTACCCCTTTTACCATATTCTTTATCAATGCAGCCGTGGTCCCATGGATGGCTCTGTAAAAAGGTTCATCCTTCGGTCTTTCCACTTTTATGTAACCTCCGTCTGTGTATACCTTTATTTCAGGATGAAAATCCATAGAAAGCTTTCCTTTTGGTCCCTCAACCGTTATGAGGTTACCTTCAACACTCACCTTCACCTTATCTGGTACTTTGATAGGGTTTTTACCTACTCTTGACATGTCTCACCTCACCAAACATAAGCTATTACCTCTCCACCCTTTCCCAGGCTTCTTGCTTTATGGTCTGTTACTATACCTGCATCAGTTGAGAGTATGGCTATGCCAAGACCTTTTTGAACATGAAGCATTCTGTGCCTTGGAACATAGACTCTCCTTCCTGGTTTGGAAACCTTTAAAAGCTCTTTTATAGCATTGTTTTGCTTTCTTTGGTCTAAGTACTTGAGATATATTCGGAGAGTGTACTGGGTTCCTTTTCTATGAGCCTTATCCTCTAATCTTTCCCATCCTTTTATATAGCCCTCTTCCTTTAGTATATCTAGGATGGACTCCTTCATCTTTGAGGACGGAACATCCACGTGATCCTTCCTCCTTTCTATGGCGTTCTTGATGGCCGAAAACATATCTGCTACAGTATCCATATATTACCTCCTTACCAGCTTGCTTTTCTTACACCTGGGATCTCGCCCTTTAGAGCAAGCTCTCTAAAACAGAGTCTGCACATCCCAAAATACCTTACAAAGCCCCTTGGCCTTCCGCAAAGTGGACACCTGTTTTTCCTCCTTACATCGTACTTGGGAAAATCTTTAATATCCTTAGCAACCTTTGCCTTCCTTGCCATCATTTCCTCCTTTACATGCTCCTTATGGGTAGTCCAAGAAGAGATAGAAGCCAGAAAGCTTCCTCATCCGTTTCTGCTGTGGTGTTTATAATTATGTCCATACCCCTAATAGCATCAACCTTTTCGTAATCTATTTCAGGAAAGACTATCTGCTCTGAGATGCCAAAGGCATAGTTTCCCCTTCCATCGAAGGACCTGGGACTTAATCCCTTAAAGTCCTTCACCCTTGGAAGGGCTACAGATATGAGCTTATCCAAAAAATCCCACATCCTCTCTTTCCTTAAAGTGACCTTTATACCCACTGGCATCCCTTTCCTAAGCTTAAAGCCAGCTTCTGACTTTTTTGCCCTTCTCACAGCAGGATGCTGTCCTGTTATGGCTTTTATATCTTCTATGGCCTTTTCCAAATATTTGATATCCTGCACAGCTTCTCCTACACCCATGTTCACAACTATCTTCACTATCTGGGGAACTTCCAGTGGGTTTTTGTAACTAAACCTGTTTACAAGCTTTGGAACTACCTCATTCACATACCTTGTATAAAGCCTTGGAATGTACTTGGTTTCTGTACTCATGCCTTTGCCCTCTCTTTTGATGTTACTAAGTCTAAACTTTCATTGCACTTCTTACAGTACCTGTACTTTTTGAAGGTGTTTCCATCTCCCTCGATCCTAAAACCCACTCTTGTAGGCTTTTCGCATTTTGGACACACAAGCATAACGTTGCTTATATGTATAGGGGCTTCCATCTCGTATATACCACCTTCCCTAACGTTGGGTACACCTTTAACATGCTTTTTAACTATGTTTGTGTCTTTGACCACAAGCTCATCTTTCATAACCTCGATAACTTCTCCAGTCTTTCCTCTCTCTTTTCCTCTAACCACAACGACACTATCCCCTTTTTTTATCCTTGATGCCATTTCAAACCACCTCCGGAGCTAAGGATGCTATCTTGGTGAATCCTCTGTTTCTTACCTCTCTAGCTATAGGGCCAAGTATACGAGTTCCCAACGGCTCTCCATACTGGTTCAGAAGCACTACAGCGTTATCATCAAACTTTATGTAGCTACCATCAGGGCGTCTCACTTCTTTCTTAGTCCTAACTATAACAGCTCTGTAAACTTTACCTTTTTTGGCTGGACTGTTTGGTGCGGCTTCCTTAACGGTAACGGTAACAACATCACCCAAGGTAGCATACTTTCTCGGTGCGTAAGGTATACCTATAAGCTGTACCCTCTTGGCACCAGAGTTATCAGCCACGTTCGCATAACCTTGCCTCTGTATCATAGCTCTTCACCTCTCACTTAACAAGCCATTTATTATACAAAATTTTTCGGTGTTTCGCAAATAGAATCGAGGCTGTATCAAAAATCCCAGAAGCAAACAACTTTTACTATCCATACACTACCACCTCCTGCTTAATCTACCATTTCTTTAAGGGATGGGAGGTGGATATCTAAGTTAGCTATTCTCATAGGAAAAGGATCATACAAAAGCTTCATGTTTTTGAAAAAGCCTCAGTAGTTCAAATAAAGTTATTTTTCCGCAAACCTCCAGTTATGTATTGATATAAAATGTCAAAACACTTCTAAGCATTGATACATATTATTTAGCTCAACATCCACTGTAAACCCCCTTTGCGGAGAGCTTGAAAGACTTGGATTAGAAAAAGAGCTCACAATTATGTGAATGCAAGCTCTGTTTTTCTCTTTTATCATTTTGCATTCCACAAGGCTCAAGCCAGAATAAAACCATTCCACACCCAAAAAGCCCCTCTTGGTTTTATACTCAACGAGGCTTCCCACCTGCACCCTGTCATAGAACTCCTTGGAAACTTTAAATCTTTCGCACCAAGGGTTTTTATTGTGAAAATCCACAAGTACCAACATTGGGCCTTTTTTAAAGGATACATACTTATGTTTCACAACATCCCATTTACGTAAGTCAGGAAAAACAAGTTTATAAAAAAGGCACATGAAAACAAAACAAGAAAGCTCTTTAAAAGCACCCTTTGTGTCATAGTAGCTCCGCCAACCATAAAAAGACAGAAGATAAGGTAAAAAAGGATAATAGGAAAGAGGAGCTTAAAGCCCACAAAAAGCATATTCAAAGAACAGGTGGGACTATACTTGTAAAAGCCTCCCAAAATACCAACCACGGACAAAAAGATGGCTAAGGCTACAGGAAGCTTAAAGGTTAGCCAGTTTCTTAAATCTTCTCTGTAGTTTTCCGATGGAGCTACGCCCTTCAACAAGTTTAGCAACTCTTGGGCTACAGAAAGGGCACCCAAAAGCCTTTCCCCTCCCACCTCTCCGGGCTCTCTCTTTATATACCAACCTATCCTAAGTAAATTCCCCTTTATCTCAAGCCAATTTATACGAAATTCTTCAAAAAGCCTATGCACCAGTTCTTCAAACCCTGCAGTCTCAAAAAGCCTATTAACCCAAGCCTCATCCTCATACTCAAGGGCTAAGTCCTTATATTTTTTTTGAAAAAGGATCTTATCCAAAATATCCCTTTTTCTTAACCTCATATAGCCAAGTGTATCCACTGGTAATTGAGCCACAAGGCTGTGCATACCCCTTGGTCCCTCCGTGAAAAGTATAATATCCATACCTCTATAAGGAAGACGAACAACGGGATTTATAAGATATCTATAACCTATAACCTCTGCCCCCAAAGACCTGTAGTACTCAAGCCTATCTCTTATATACTCATAAAAGACAAACGCTAACAAAACTAAGAGTGGCGCTATTAGAAAATATTCCATCCCCACGCCCCTCTAAGTAAATGTACGCCCCAGGCGTAAAGCTTCCAGTTGGTTCCTTGTGGCATCTGCCAGGATTAAAATATACTTATGGACCTGCTTAAAAGCTATAGACTTATACCCTTGGATGAGACAGAGGAAAGCATCAGGCTGATGGTCCCCAAGAATGCAGACCCATTTGTCCTTGAGGAGATAAGGTTTTTGACAAAAAAGCGTGTGGAGGCTGTGTTTGTACGGCAGGAAGAGTTTACCCAGGAGCTTCAAAAAAGACTCGCTGAAGAGGAGGTCATCATAGACAGCTTCCATGGAGACGCGGAAAGCAAGAAAGACCTTCTTTTGGAAGAAGGGGAGGGGCCAACGGTGAGTTTTGTGAACTCCTCCCTGATAAAGGCTACTGCCCTTTCTGCTTCTGATATACACATAGAACCTTACGAAGGTATATCTTCTGTTAGGTTCAGGCTTGATGGTATGCTGCACGATTATATGAGCATCCCTATATCTTTACACGAGTCTGTTGTCTCTCGTATAAAGGTCCTTGCCAACCTGAACGTGGCAGAGAGGAGAGTTCCACAGGATGGTAAGATAAGGGTAAGGATAGGTGGAAGGGACTTAGATATAAGGGTGTCTGTTGTGCCAACAACCTTTGGCGAAAGGGTGGTCTTAAGGCTCTTAGACAGGTCTGGAAGCATGCTAACATTAGAAGAGCTTGGACTTTCGGGAGAAGACCTGGATACTGTAAAAGAACTGGCAAAGAAGCCTTACGGTATCGTGCTTGCTACTGGTCCAACAGGAGCTGGAAAGAGCACAACCCTTTATGCCATGCTTCTTCACATAAAAAGCCCAGAGAAAAACATAATAACCATAGAAGACCCACCAGAGTATCAGGTTAAAGGCGTGAGTCAGATACAGGTAAACCCAAAGGTTGGCCTGACCTTTGCGCACGGCCTTCGTGCCATCCTGAGACAAGACCCAGACATAATAATGGTAGGTGAGATAAGAGATTCAGAAACTGCCGAGATAGCTGTCCATGCAGCCTTGACTGGGCATCTTGTCCTATCCACTCTTCACACAAACGACGCTCCATCTGCTATAACAAGGCTTTCGGATCTGGGCGTAGAACCTTTTCTGATATCCTCATCCTTAGAAGGTGTCATAGCCCAAAGACTTGTAAGGAAAATATGCCCATACTGTAAAGAACCCTACAAACCAACGAAGGAGGAACTGAAAGAGCTGGGTCTTGAAGGTGAGCATATTCTCTACAGAGGGAGTGGATGCGACATGTGCATGGGAACTGGATACAGAGGAAGGACCGGCATATACGAAGTTCTTGAGCTGGATGATGAGTTAAAGAGCTTAATAACAAAGGTTCAGGATGCTAACCTGATAAGAAAGAAGGCAAAGGAGAGAGGCTTTAGGACTATGCAAGAGGATGGAATAGGGAAGGTTCTGAAAGGTATAACGACCACCCAAGAGCTTCTCAGAGCTGTAAGGATGGAGGAATGATATACACAGGCGTTGATGGAAACAAAAGCTTTAGTGTCAGATACTCTTATTTGAAAAGAAAATGGGAACCTACAGAAAGGCAAGGAAGAAAGGTCTGCATCGTACCGTCCGACCTTTGCTTTATTAAAGTAGAAGATGCTTTTTCAAAAAAGAAGCATGAGATAAGGAGCCTTTATTCCCTTTACGTAGAAGAAAAGTTTGGGGATGTAAAGTGGGACACCTCCCTTTACAGGGACAAAGCCTTCTTGGGTGTATACAGAGACTTTTCAGAAAGAGATTGCCAAGAGGTAGAACTGGAAGTTTTTGCATTGGCAAGGGTTCTTATGGTTTTGGGTATTGATGGCTACGTTCTTGACTTAGGGAGGAGGAAGTCTACCCTTGTGGAGGTCCAAGAGGGCTTACTAAAGAGCTACCGTGTTGTGCTCAAAGGTGGCAACTACATTACAGAGGTCATAAAGCTTAAGAAGGGTCTGAGTGTCGAAGAAGCAAACCGTCTCAAAAAGACAAAGGGGCTTGATGTGGAAGAGATCCGAGAAGGACTTATGGACATTTTTTCTTCCATAAGCTTGGACACTAATATACCAATACTTTTGAGCGGTGGGCTTTCAAGGCTTAAGGGCATAAAAGACATGTTTAAAAGCGTAATAGAAAATCCCTACTGTGAATCAGAGCTGACTAGTGCTTTTGGTGCAAGCCTCAGGTACATACTCAAAAACCCATATCCAGACTTTATCAAAAGAGAACTCTCAGAAGAGGAACTAAAAAGGGTTGGGATGTCGGTTGGCATTGGTGCATTCTTGTTCCTCTTCGTTTACCTGGGAATGGGGAAGCTCCTCTCCTCAGGAAGTTTGAAATATGAAGAAAGAGAACGTTTTAAAGCTGTTTTTCCAAACACACCCATGGTGGCGTTGTACGACCAGGTAAGGTCAAAGGTCTCTACTGGTGAGAGATACCAAGTGACAAAAAAGATATCCAAACTCCAGCATATACTCAAAGAAGGTATGAAGGTATACTCCATAGAATACTCTGACGGCGTTCTTACTGTAAAGGGAGAAGGTAAAGAAGATTTAGTTATGGGTATTGGGGCCAAGAGGATAAAGAGAACACCTACAGGAAGCTTAGAGTTTGAGGTAGAAATAAGATGAGGGAGTATTTGACCAAAAGGAACATAACCCTTTTCTCTCTTGTGCTAACATTTCTTATGTTCTATCTTCTCATTTCTAACTATTACAAGCTCAGGAACGAATACTACAAGGATTACTTAAGGCATAAAGAGATTATGCTGTTGATGGAGAACTACAGAGGAATGAGCAGAGAGGAGCCAAGCGAAGAGCTTTTAAGAAGACTAATATCCCAAAGCGGGGGTGAGTTTCTATCCCTAAGACAGACGGATGTAGGCTACGAAGTCAAGGCAAGGAAGATATACGGTCAAGGTATATCAAAGCTTTTGTACTCCATAGAGGAGAAAGGTATAAAAGTTGTTAGGTTTAAAGCAGTTGATAACACAGGGGAAGGCATTTTTGACGTAGAGTTGATTTTAAGATGATAGTTTTGTTGGTTCTCTTTATCTTTCTAACCTCAGCCTACTATGTTGTAAGCATGTATTCAAGCCTTAAGTCTTCTAATTCTATTATTCAGGAATTTTACGCGAAAGAGCAGGCTTACCACATCTTTTTATCTGCTCTTCCTTTGGCCTTGGATACCATAAAGAGGGATGACCCTTCTTACGATAGCCTTTGGGATGCATGGGCTTACGCCAAAGATTTCAAAACAGAAAAGGGAGAGCTTTCCGTAAGCATTTACGACGAGGAGAGGTTTCTTAACCTAAACTATGTGGATGGTGGGGCTTACGGTAAGCTCTTTGAGAGACTCTTAAACCTGCTTAGAATAGATACATATTACAAAGAGAACCTTCTTGCCTGGGAAGGTAAAAGAGACAAAAAAATAGATGTCCCATATCCCATCAAAAGGGCTCCACTGGATTCAAAGGAAGAGTTAAGGTACATGGGGTTTAGAGAAGAAGACCTTCATGGCAAAACCATAGGAAACGACTTTTACCCGGGGCTTGAAAGCCTTACAACCGTATACTCTTCTGGGAAGATAAACATAAACACGGCAAGCAAGTATATACTCATGGCTTTGGAACCAAGGATAGATGAAGGTTTGGCAAGCAAAATCATAGAAAGGAGGAATAGGGAACCTTTTAAAAGAGTTGATGACCTTGTTCTTGTAGATGGTTTCACCTTTGATATGCTTTACACCGTGAAAGACATAGTTGACGTAAAAAGCAGATACTTTCATATAGTTATGGATATAAGGTCTGGTGGCTTTTCATCAAGGTTTGAAGCCATATACGATAGGCAGAACAATGAGGTCGTTTATAAAAAGTTACTTTGAAATACTCCTTTACTTTTTCCTACTTTTTAGCATTGTTTTGCATAGGTTTTCTTATGTTCCTAACTTCTCCGGACTTTTTCTTCTTCTTCCATTACTCTTTTCTGATATTTCCATATGGAGGGGAAGCTTATGGGACCTCTCTATCCTTTTCCTTCCCCTTTTTCTTCTCCTGGATGGAGATATGTATAGCCTTTTCAACCTTTCCTTTTCTGCATTTGCCGAAGAGCTCTTCTTTAGGGGCTTCCTGATGAGAAGGTACTCAAACCTTATTGTATCTTTTTTGTTCATGTTTCCTCACCTTCTGCTCTATCAAAACCTCCTGTCCGCTCTTACCTTTTTCCCTTCACTACTTTTTGGTCTTATCTACAAAAAGACTGATTCTTTAATATTTGTAAGCATGGTCCATGTCTTTTCAAACGTACTCTATAGGATTATAATTAAGGAGTATGCTCATAGCTAAAGGGTTGCCATCAGCAAAAGACGCTCGTATATACATGTCCATTGAGAGAACATACCTTGGATATATGAAGCTTTCCCTCTACACACTCTCCTTTTCAGTTTTTTTGGGAAAACTGGAAATACTGGCCGATATCACCCAAAAGATACATGTCTCTGTGCTTGTACATAACGTAGCCATCCTTTTAGCTACTTTGGGAAGTTTATTAGTGGTCGTTGGTATAATAACCTTTTACCTTGATATAAGCTATATAGAAGGAGGTATAGAAGTGTCTTCAAAGGAGGTTACAGACCCAAGGATCTACATGGCGGCCGAGAGGACCTTTCTGGCCTGGATTAGGACTGCAATAGCCCTGATAGTGTTTGGATTTGTAATCGAAAAGTTTGAGTTTTTTCTAGAGCAGCTTGAAAGGGTCTTTAACATGCATCTCAGAGGGGATCATAGGACACTCGTAAGCGTTGGGGTCTTTATTATAGTAGTTGGGCTCCTTACTTTGATCATAGGCGCTATAAACTTCTACAGGACCATAAAGCAGGTGGACAGAGGAAGGTACAGAACTCACACATGGCTTTACAAAACATACGGAGCAGTTATATTTTTAGCCTGCTTGGTCCTCACCTTTTATGTACTCAAAATAATCTAATAAAAAACAAGGCTTAAAATGTTATCTATGAAGAGCTATGACATAGTTGTTGTAGGTGCTGGAGGAGCTGGACTCAGAGCAGCCATAGAGTGTGCAAGGGATACAAACATAAGGGTTGCAGTGGTTTCAAAGGTTTATCCTACACGTTCTCATACCGGTGCAGCTCAGGGAGGAATAAATGCAGCTCTTGGGAACGTTGTGCCAGATGACAGTCCAGAGGCCCACGCTTACGACACGATAAGGGGTTCTGGCTTTTTGGCCGATCAGGATGCAGTCCTTTTTATGTGCGAGAATGCTCCCGAGCTTATACACGAGCTGGACAGATGGGGGGTTCCCTTTTCCAGGCTTCCAGATGGGAGAATAGCCCAAAGGCCTTTCGGTGGCGCATCCTTTCCAAGGACCGTCTTTTCTGCAGATAGAACTGGACACGTTATACTGCATACTCTCTTTGAACAAGCCTTGGCAAAGGATAATATAGATTTCTACAACGAGTTTTTTCTCATAGACCTAATACACAACGGACAGAGAGTCAAAGGCGTGTGCATATACGATATAAAGAACGGGGAGGTTTTGACCCTTCAGTCCAAGGCCGTAGTACTTGCCACTGGCGGATTTGCAAGGGTATACTGGCAGAGGAGTACCAACGCAGTGGGAAACACCGGAGATGGTGTGGCTGTGGCACTCCGCAATGGCATACCATTAAAGGATATAGAGTTTATCCAGTTTCATCCTACTGGACTTGCAAAAACTGGTATACTCCTCTCCGAGGCTTGTCGTGGAGAAGGTGGGCACCTTATAAACAAACTCGGCGAGAGGTTTATGCAGAGATACTCTCCAGATAAGATGGAGCTTGCAACCAGGGATACAGTTTCAAGGGCCATAGAGCACGAGATAAGGGAGGGTAGAGGGATAGGGGAAGGGGTTTCTGCCTACGTTTATTTAGATCTGAGGCACTTAGGAGAGTACAAGATAAAGGAGAGGCTTCCGCAGGTAAGACAGCTGGCCATAGACTTTGAAGGCGTGGACCCTGCTTATGAGCTTGTTCCTATAAGACCAACAGCTCATTACTGTATGGGGGGAGTGCATGTAGAGAATCATATGACAAGCTCCACTCCTTTGGAGGGGCTTTATGCTATAGGTGAGTGTGCATGCATTTCTGTGCACGGTGCCAATAGGCTTGGGGGCAACTCTCTCATAGAACTTCTGGTTTTTGGTAAGTTCTGCGGTATAAGTGCAAGGGAGTATGCCAAGTATGTAGATTATTTACCCGTAAGCCATGAAGAAAACAAAAGAGGTGAGGTTTACATAGAAGAGCTTATGAATAGAGAGGGCAAAGAAAAGCTTGCTAAGGTGAGGAAGACTATGGGGGAGATAATGTGGGAAAGAGTAGGCATATTCAGGAATGAGAAGTACCTCCTTTCTGCCTACGAAGAGTTATCCGAACTTCTTGAAAGGTGGAGAAACATACCAGTCGTTGATAAGTCAAGGGTTTTCAACACAAGCCTAATAGAAGTTATAGAGCTAAGAAACATGTTAGAACTTGCAAGAGCTGTAGCTTACGCGGCTCTGCACAGAAAAGAATCAAGGGGGGGGCACTCAAGGGAGGATTATCTAAGACGAGATGACGAAAACTTTCTCAAGCATACCCTGCTTATACAGGATGGAGACAACCTAAGAGTGGAGTATATACCAGTTAGAATAATGAAGTACGAGCCAGTTTAAAAAAGACCCCAAGGAGGGGTCAGGCGCACGAGGTACCACACGATGTTAAAGTTATAATAAAATAACACAAAATAACTCCTCTGTCAAGGGGTTCTTAACCCAGTTTTTAGTCAGGAACTCCTAACTCCTTTTTGAAACACCCTGCCAGACTTTATAAGAGGACAGGAGAAGTACAATGATTAAAAGGTTAAGTATTAGACCCTCCGAAAGCCTTCCAAGAAGCAAATGACCACCCACAAAGCTACCTAAAAAAGACCCAAGAACCATAAAGAGCAAAAGGAACAGGTTCTCTTTTAAAACAGAAAAACTCCTATCCCTACTATACCTTGCAAAGGCAAAGACCATGGTGGGTATGCTTACCATAAGGGAAAGGCTACCAGCCAATTTTATGTTTAAAGAGTAAAGTAGTATTATGGTTGGTATGAGTAGCTCTCCGCCAGCAACGCCCATAATGCCTGCCACCATACCTATAAAAAAGCCAGATATGGTGCCCGCTGTATAAAGGTGTATGCCAGAAAGTTCAATACGAAAAGTTTCATCTTTGATATGTCCTTCCATAAACAAAACTAAGGCTATGAAAACTAGAAGCACTGCTATAACCCTCTGGAGAGTCTTGCCATGAACCTTTATAGCCCAGTCTGCGGCAATCCAAGCACCCAAGAGGCTACCGCTTAGTAGGTTTAACACTATGTATAGGTTTTCCAAAAGCAGGTTGAGGGGAATAACGCTTAGCCTTGAGAAAAAGCTTGAAGAGACCACAACAAGACTTACAGCCTTGTTTATTATAACCGCCTGTAAGGGCAGGAAGTCAAAGAGCTTTATGAGAAAGGGAAGCCTAAATTCTGCACCACCAAGGCCTATAAGCCCACCCAAGGTTGCTGTAAAAAAGCCAATAAAAAAGGCTAAAGAATTTTTATAGAATTTCTTTTTCATATCATTTAATTGTAGCTTAAAGAGGTGATATAATTTTACTGTTATGGTAGGCTGGATATTGAAAAAGATTATAGGCACAAAGAACGAAAGGGAGGTTAAAAGGCTAACTTCCTTAGTAAAGAAAGTTACAGAAAAAGAGAAGGAATTAGACCGGCTTAGCAATTTGGAACTGCTTGAACTGGCTAAAAATTTGAGGGAAAAGGTTATAACCAACGAGAGATTAAAAGAGGTTATACTCAAGGGCAGTGTGGAAGATGAGGTTATACTAGCCTTTGCTCTTGTAAGAGAAGCAGGTAAGAGAACGATAGGTCTTAGATTCTTTGATGTACAGCTCATAGGTGGTTTTGTTCTCCACCAAGGTAAGATAGCCGAGATGAAAACGGGTGAGGGTAAAACATTGGTTTCTACGTCAGCAGTTTACGTGAATGCCCTGACAGGTCAAGGAGTACACGTGGTAACAGTCAACGACTACCTAGCAAGAAGGGATGCTCAGTGGATGGGGCCCATCTATAAGTTCCTTGGGCTTGATGTGGGTGTAATAAACTCAGACTACTCTTCTTACAGAGTTGATTGGGTAAACAATGATACTCTCATGGAGGCCATAGATAAGAACGTAAGAGTTTGGCCAGAAGGATACTTTGAAGACACTTTACCTTCGGAAAGGATAAACGCAAGGGCTAAGAAGGCCTTCTTTACAAAACTGACACTCTGTAGTAGAAGGGAAGCGTACCAAGCCCAAATTACTTACGGAACCAACAACGAATTTGGCTTTGATTATCTTAGGGACAACATGGCTTTTTCTTTGGATGACATTGTTCAGGTGAAGGGGCACAGCTATGCTATAATAGACGAGGTTGACTCGATACTCATAGACGAGTCGAGAACTCCCCTCATCATCTCTGGACCATCCCAGATGGATACAGCTGTTTACTACAGTGCCAACGATGTAGTTAAAAAGCTCTCCAAGGAAGAGGACTTTATAGTAGATGAAAAGAACAAGAGCGTACTGCTTACAGAACAGGGAATAAGAAAGGTTGAATTCCTTCTCGGCATAGAAAATCTCTACGACATAAAGCACATAGACCTTTTACATGCTGTTAACCAAGCTCTCAGGGCTCATAAACTCTTCAAAAGGGATGTTCATTATATAGTTAGAGATGGCGAAGTTCTCATAGTGGATGAGTTCACTGGGAGGGTACTGCCAGGAAGAAGGTGGAGTGAAGGTCTTCATCAGGCAATTGAAGTTAAAGAAGGCGTTAGCGTACAGCAGGAGAATCAAACCTTAGCAAGCATAACCTTTCAAAACTACTTTAAGCTCTATAACAAGCTTGCTGGCATGACAGGTACTGCAGAAACTGAAGCCCTTGAGTTTAAAGAAATATACGGACTTGATGTGGTTGTTATCCCAACTCACAAACCAGTAAGAAGGTACGACCATCCGGATTTGGTTTACAAAACAAAAAAGGAAAAATGGCATTCAGTTGTGGAGTATATAAAACAAGAGCACGGTAGAGGAAGGCCCATCCTTGTTGGCACAGTGTCTATAGAAGATTCTGAGCATCTCTCTTCACTGTTAAAAAAGGAGGATATACCTTACAACGTTCTGAACGCAAAACAGCATGAAAGGGAGGCCGAGATAATAGCTCAGGCTGGAAGGTTTGGAAGCGTCACTATATCCACCAACATGGCCGGCAGGGGTACGGACATACTGCTCGGTGGAAATCCAGAGTACTTAGCCAAGGAAATACTCAACAAAAAAGGAAAGACCCTGGAAAACGCCACTGAAGATGAGTGGAAGTCAGCCTTAGAAGAAGCCTATAGGATAACAGAGGAGGAAAAGAAAAAGGTTGTGGAGCTTGGTGGTCTTTTGGTTATAGGTACAGAAAGGCACGAATCGAGGAGGATAGACAATCAGCTTAGAGGAAGGGCTGGAAGACAAGGAGACCCTGGAGAATCCAGATTTATCCTCTCCTTAGAAGATGACCTTCTTCGTATATTTGGTGGAGACAGGGTAAAGAGGATGATGGACTTTTTGAAGATACCCCAAGGAGAGCCCATAGAAAGCAGGATGGTAACAAAGGCTATCCAGAACGCACAAAAGAGAGTGGAAGCTCAGAACTTTCAGGTAAGGAAGAGGCTTCTTGAGTACGATAACGTAATGAACACCCAAAGGCTTACAGTTTATGGGGTGAGGAAAGACATATTGGAAAACAAAGGCTTAAAAGAGTATGTAGAGGAGTTTGTGCACGATGTCTTAGAATACAAAGTGAACAATCTTCTTGTTGAAGATGAGCCAGAACTTTGGAATACTGAACCCCTTGCAGATTACCTTGATGAGCTCACAAAGACAAAAGTAGAGATTCCACAGGTAAGAGATAAACAAGAGCTCATAGAAAAGCTATCAGAGAAAGTCCTGAGCATTCTTGACAGAAAAGAAGAGGAAATAGGTGGGGATATCTTTCTTGAGATAACAAAGATTGTACTCTTGAACAACCTTGACCACCTTTGGAGGGAGCACCTTCATGTGCTCGACAGAGTGAGAGAAGGAATATACCTAAGAGGGTATGCTTCCAAGGACCCATTGATTGAGTATAAGAAGGAAGCGTTCTACCTATTTGAAAATATGATGTTAAATTTCAAGGAGAGTGTTGTATCAGACCTTCTAAGGGTAGAGGTAAAATCCCAAGAAGATATTCAAGAAGAGGTCAAGAAGGAAGAGGAGGAAAGAGAGAGGTTGCTACAGCGGGCTGTCTTCAGCGGTGCGCCTGGAAAGAAAGATGAGGGAGGACCAAAGAGGAAAACGTTAAAGGAAAGGCTTCAATCAAAAAGAAGGGTCAAGTAAGCTTTTGGCAAATTGGATAAAATCTTCAAAGGCTACGTTCCCCCTTCTTACCAATCTAAAACCCCTTTTACCTATGAGCTTTACCAGAGTGGATGGTTCTCCTTCAACTTTTCCAGCGTCTACGTACAGGTCCACGTTATCTCCAAAGTAATCCATCCCCATCTTTACATCAACAGATGGTTTGAGACCTTCTGGGTTTGCAGAAGGTGCAACGACAGGCAAACCCATAGCCTTTAAAACATCTCTTACAAAGGTTCCTTCCCTTGGCAATCTAAAGGCCAGGCTTTTCCTTCCCCTTGTAAGGTAACCATACCTATGGTATTTAAGATAAAAGATCAGGGTAACACCAGAGTCCAAAAGGTTCAAATGAAAAGAACTCACTTTAACGGGAAATGTCCTAATATGCTCCTTACTTGGAAGCAAGACTATGAAAGGTCTTTGTGACTGTCTTCTCAAAAGGAACAACCTTTCTACAGCTTTTCTGTTTGTGGCATCCGCCAGAAGCCCGTATATGGTATCCGTGGGTGCAAAGACTATCCCACCTTTTTTAAGAGTGTTAACAGTGTAATCTATAATATAGTCATCGGTAACTTTTATAACTTTCATACTTCTATGAGCTCAAGCACCTTTCCCAAATCTGGTGGTAAGCTCATGGGCTCTTCGCATACACTCATAGCAATGTTCGGGTCTTTGAGCCCGTTTCCCGTCAAAGTACAAACAGCAACTTCGCCACCTTTAAAAAACCCTTCTTTTGTTAGCTTTATAAGTCCAGCCACTGAAGCGGCAGAGGCTGGCTCGCAGAACACTCCCTCCTTAGACGCTACAAGCTTGTAAGCGTATAATATACTCTCATCGCTGACAGCATCTATCTTGCCCTGAGATTCCTGTGCTGCTTGAAGGGCAAACTGCCAGCTGTAAGGATTACCTATCTTTATGGCAGTGGCTATGGTTTGTGGGTTTTTTATGACATAGCCTTTCACTATTGGAGCGGCACCTTCTGCCTGCCATCCCATCATCCTTGGAAGCTTCTTGACCTTTCCTATATTAAAGTACTCTCTGTAACCTTTCCAATAAGCTGTTATGTTTCCAGCATTGCCAACTGGTATGAAGTGATAGTCTGGAGCGTCACCGAGAGCATCACACACTTCAAAGGCTGCTGTCTTTTGTCCCTCTATCCTGAAAGGGTTTACAGAGTTTACTATTTCAACAGGAAGGAGTTCTCCTATCTTCCTTACTATATAAAGGGCATCGTCAAAGTTTCCCTGAATGGCTATGACCTTAGCTCCATAGATCACGGCCTGTGAAAGCTTTCCAAGGGCAACAGCACCTTTTGGAAGGAGTACATAAGCTTTCAGGCCGGCCTTAGAGGCATAAGCCGCTGCAGATGCGGAGGTGTTACCAGTAGAAGCACAGATAACAGCCCTTTTACCAGACTCAACGGCTTTTGATATGGCTAAGGTCATTCCTCTGTCTTTGAAGGAACCAGTCGGGTTCAAGCCTTCATACTTTAAGAATATGTCTCCTTTAAAGCCTATCTCCCTTGCAAGATTCTGTGCATGTATGAGCGGAGTGTTCCCTTCGCATAGAGTAACTATAGGAGTATTTGGATTTACAGGCAATAACTCTCTGTATTTGTGTGCTATTCCTCGCCAATAATTCATAACTTATTGCTCTTGTTCTTTTTTCTCCTCCTTTGACTTTTCAAGCTCTTTTTTTGCTCCTTCTATGGCACCAGACGCAGCGGAGGAAGCTATCTTTATAATCTTGTTTGCTAATTCAAGAAGGGAAGTTGTCAGTTCCTTTGCTTTCTCTATAGGTACCTGCACGAGGGGCTTTTCTTCAACACCTATTTTCTCTTTGAGAGCCTTCAGCTCCTTTTCCAACCTTTCGATCTCCTCACGTATGTTCTGTCCTTCTTTCTTTTCTTCTTCCATAGGATTCACCTCCTTAGTTATATTTTAACACCCAGGGGCAATTTATGAACTGCTCTTACATTTTACTTAGCGTATTCCAAAGACATTATACTATCGTATAGGTCCTTAAGTATATTCTCATGGTCTACACTTCCCTCTTCAACCATGTCCATCAGATCCTCCAAACGCCTTGTAAACTCCTCCGAAATGAAAGGCTTCATCTCTTCTTTACTGCTCATGTACCTGTAAGTTTCCTTTCCAAGCTTAGTTGGAATTAGAAAACCTTTTACTTCTATCACATAACCTCTGTCAAGGAGCTTCTCTATGGTGGAGGCGTAAGTGGATGGTCTCCCTATCCCTTTTGCTTTCATCTCGTGAATTATATCTCCCTGCGTGTATAAAAATGCTTTTGGATATTCCTTTAGCTTCTTTTCTACTTTTAGCGTTCCCTCTACAAGTGGATGTGTTTCCAAATAAAGAAGTTTGTTCCAACCATCTTCAAGCACATGCGTACTTAGCGTCAGCTTTATCTCTCTATCTAAAGCCTTTATCAGAACATCTACGACCCTTAATCTTGCTGGTCTTGTTTGACTTGCCATAAACCTCCTAAAGACAAGGTCGTACAGCATTACATGCTCTTTGTTTATACCTTCCAACTGACCGCTTAGCATAATGGAACTTAGCTCCTCAGCTTCCATAACCTTCGTAGGCCTTATGCATTCATGAGTCCCGCCCTCTTGCCAAGTCCTTGGAGTTAGGTACTCTTCCCCGAGCTCCTCTCTTATATATTCCCTTGCTAAGTTTATTCCATAGTCCGAAACCCTTACAGAATCAGTTCTGTGATAGGTTATAAAGCCAAGTTCAAAAAGTGTTTGGGCAAGCTGCATGGTTTTTGGGACAGAAAATCTATACTTGCTGTTGGCATCCTTTAAAAGCGTATCCGTGCTGTAAGGTGGTGGTGGGTTCCTTATCTCCTCCCTAAGGTTGACTGCTTTAACCTCCACAGTGCTAAGCTTTTCGTAAAATTCTTTAGCATCTTTTCTGTTTTCAAAATCAACTCCAAACTTTAGGTTTTTATCGCTCTCTTCGATGCTTACAAGAACCTTGTAGATCTTTTTCCTGTAGTCCTTTTCCCTCTCTACTATCCAACCAAGGACGGGAGTTTGAACCCTACCAGCTGAGAGCCAGTTTTTGGAGAAAGCTTGCTGCAAGGTCCTTGAAAATTCAAATCCTATCCACCTGTCGGATACCCTCCTAACTATCTGGGATCTAACTAGGTTTATGTTGAAATCTCTTGGTTCTTTTAAGGCCTTGATTATAGCCTTTTTTGTAACTTCATGAAACTCCATTCTTCTTATGTTCCTAGCATATGGTTTTAAGAGCTCCATAATGTCCCATCCTATCTTTTCGCCCTCTGTGTCTGGGTCTGTTGCTATCAGAACCTCAGAAGCTTCGGAGGCAAGCCTCCTAAGGCTGTCTACCATATTCCTTTTACCCTCTATGACAGTGTAAACTGGAACTATTGAGCTATTTACGTAAACACCATGAAAACCCACATCTTTGGCAAGGTCCAAAACATGACCAAAGGAGGAAGTTATCATAAGATACCTATCCTCTACGGATGTCTCAAGGACTTCATGGTTTTCCACTTTACGCCTGATGGCTTTCCCAAAGAAGCCGGCTATGGTCCTTGCCTTGTTAGGGGATTCTACCACTATGAGGACGGGCCTTAGGACCTCTTGGTTTTGGGCTGGTGCATCACTCTTGAGAAATTTCCTTACCTTTGTTCTGTCTTGGTCTATCCTACGTAGGACTTCATCTAAGGATATGCTATCTATAGGAAGAAAGCTTATCTCATCGCTGAACCATCTTACCTTTCTCTGAAGGTGTTTAAAAGCCCTTTGGTCATCCACTAAGGTTATGCACAGGCCCTCCGTTATGCCTCCCGCATACATTCTTGAAGTCCTACCGCTCGCTTGCAAATATCCAGTAGCATCGGAGACAACAAGGTAATGCTCTCCTCCTTCATACCTGAGGGTTATCTCATCAGACAGCTTTAGGATCTCCAATACATCTTGACTTGTTAAAAAGTTCTCTATCTCTTTCCTTAACTCTCCTATCTTACTTTCAAGCTCTGGTCTTTCCTTTAGGTAGTCTTCGCTCAGATACTGGTAGCTTCTGAACCTTTTTATCCACTGGTCCACCTTCTTTATGCTTTCGCTGAGCTTTTTAGCTATATGAGGTCTTATAGATGTTAAGGCCCAAAGGATATGGGATAGGTTCTTTTCAAACTCCAAAGATATGACCATTTTTGGAACACCATAAAACAGAGCATACCTTACCACATGAGGAAGGTCCAAACCTCTTGCCAGAGGATTTTTGTAAGATGCTATTCCAACAAAAACGTCTATCTTACCCTTTTCGTAGAGCCTTAGCTTCTCTTCGTTCAAATCCTCGTAAGAAACCGCTTTTATACCCTTTCCTTCTAATTCTTTTATGACTTCATAAACCTTCTCCCTTTTCATATCAGAGGAAAGAAAAACAAGACCCCCCTTGCCTAATCTTTTGACCCAACTGCTTAAAGACCCTTCTTGAAAAGTAGAGTATAGGTCCTTTACATTCCTAAGATAGAAGGTTGGTGTTCCAACTTCAAAACCCAAGAGCTCTCTGAAAAGCTTTATCCTGCTTGACCTTGGGTTGGATGTGGCGGAAGATACAACAAGAACACCTTTTGCCTTCTTCGAAATCTCACCCACTTTCTTTGATAGCTCTTCTATATCTCTCCAGTCTTGTTGGCTCTTTTTAAAGCTTTCTTTTAGTTTTATTAGTTTCATGGCTTTGTTTACATCTTCTTCTGAAAAACCAAGCAGGTAAAGAACCTTGTCTATGTTCTTTGCCGTTTTTAAAAAGGAGTCTACATCATCTACAAACACAAAAGATATATCCTTTGGCATAATTTCAATATTCTTGTAGAAAAACATGGAGGTGGAGACGAGTATGAGAAACTTACCATCTTTAAGTCTTTTCTTCTTCTCTTCCTTTTTCTTTTTGCTCTCTTGATCAAAAATAAGAAGGTCTCTTTCCCTTACTCCCATACTTTTTAGCTTTCTTGATATTTGATTCACAAGGAGTTTGGTAGGCAAGATTAGGTAAGACTTCCTCCCCCCCTTTGCTAAGTAAAGGGCAAAGCTCAACCCAAAGGATGTCTTTCCTACTCCCGTCGGAGCCAAAAGGGCAAAGGAATTGCCAAGGAAAGCTCTTTTTGCCCAAAGGGATTGCAAACTCCAGGGTCTTGACCCTATGTATCTTTCAAAGGTTTCTCCCCACTTTTTTACTTTGTCTTCAATCTCACAAAGTCTTTTCAGTTCACCTTCTTTCAATACCTCGCATACAGGGCTATCTTCAGATGGCATACATCTTTCGCAGGGTAGGCCTCTATCGAGCCTTTTTGCATCTATGCTTCCTTTGCAGTTGGGACAAAGCTCCAAGAAAAGACTTTCTATCATAGTATTAATTATTCATGATCTTTCAAAAATAGCCTGTGTTTCCCACAGACTACCGCCCCCTGTAGCAGGAGCTTGTACCCACATAAGGTCTTCCCACAAGCCCCAAAAGAGTCTCTCTTTCAGGACAGCGATT
>JBKBPE010000004.1:0-34284 GCA_046293375.1 Aquificaceae bacterium | reverse complement strand
ACCCTTGAAGGGCTCTTGTGTGCTGGAACTTCGCTCCCCTTTGGCATGTAAAAGGCGAGAATTCTTGCCTCTTTTGAATCATTTACAAGCTTACGCTTTACTATGAAAGGTTCAAAAGGCTCTTTAAGTAAGTTCTCCATACTGTACCTCCACGAACTTTTATATTATAAAGCTTTTACTCACCCATTATCTCTTTCTCTTTTGCTTGGGTAAGCTTGTTTATCTCTTCTACGTATCTGTCTGTAAGTTTTTGAAGCTTTTCCAACGCCCTTTTTATATCGTCCTCAGATACTCCTTCTAGCTCTTCTATTATTTCCTTTGCATCCCTTCTTATGCTCCTTACAGCTATCCTTGCCTCTTCGGCTATCTTGTGAAGCATTCTTACAAGCTCCTTTCTCCTTTCTTGAGTAAGGGGTGGCAAGACAATTCTCAGTATGTTCCCTTGCTTTTGGGGTGTTAGTTTAAGATTTTCTATTATAGTCTTCTCTACGCTTGATACAGCGTTGGAATCCCAAATCTGAATAACTATCTGATTGACTTCCGGTACAGATATGCTTCCCAGCTGCTTTAGTGGTACTTTTGACCCATAATAATCCACTTTTAACTCCTCAATCAGAGAAGAGCTTGCTCTACCAGTACGAAGTCCAGATACTTCATTTTTGAAGTAGCCCATAGCCTTCTTCATGTCCTCTTCTGCGCTCTTGAATACTTCCTCTATCATGTCTCTACTCCTTTAAGTTTATCTTAGAACGGAACCTACCTTTTCCCCTACTATGGCTTTTAGCAAATTTCCAGATTTCCTGATGTTTATAACGAGTATTGGTATGCTGTTTTCCTTACACATGGTCATTGCCGTATGGTCCATCACCTTTATCCCTCGGTTTATAGCCTCAAGGTAGGTTATCTCTTCTATGAACTCGGCCTTTGGATTTATGTTTGGGTCCTCTGTATATATACCATCCACCTTTGTTGCTTTTATGAGCAGCTCAGCCTCTATTTCAGCAGCTCTTAGGGCTGATGCTGTATCTGTTGAAAAGAATGGGTTTCCTGTACCAGCCGCAAATATGACTGCTCTTCCTTTTTCAAGATGCCTTATTGCCCTTCTTCTTATGTAAGGTTCAGCTACCTGTCTCATCTCTATAGCAGAGAGAACACGAGTGGGTATTCCAGAGATCCTCTCAAGAGAAGATTGTAGAGCTAATGCATTTATAACCGTGGCAAGCATACCCATATAGTCCCCTGTGGCTCTGTCTATGCCTATCTCTAACCCTTCTATTCCTCTGAATATGTTTCCCCCGCCTATGACTATGGCTACTTGCGTGCCTATATCGTATATGGCCTTTATCTCCCTGGATATGTAATCAAGGAAAGATGGACTTATACCGCATTCGTCATCGCTGGCAAAGGCTTCACCAGAGAGCTTTAGTAGTATGCGTCTATACTTGGGTTTGTTTACTTCTATCATACACCACCGAGCTCATACCTTACAAACCTTCTTATTTCAACCCCTGTACCGCTTTCCCTTATATACTCCCTTACCGTTTTTTTCTCATCCTTTATGAAAGCTTGTTCTAAGAGAACTTTTTCTTGATAGAACCTCTTTAGCCTCCCTTCCACTATCTTCTCTATGAGGTTCTCCAGTTTGCCTTCTTGCCTTGCTTGTTCTGCAAGTATTCTCCTCTCTCTTTCTATGACTTCCTCTGGTATTGAGCTTATATCCACAAATTCTGCCCTCATCGCTGCTATCTGCATAGCTGTGTTATGAACAACTCTGATAGCCTCATCACTCAAGCCATCTGCCTTAAAATCAAGGAGCACACCTACTCTACCTATACCGTGGACGTAAGCATGCACAAAACCATCTGTGTCAAACCTTGTAAACCTTCTCAGTTGTATATTCTCACCTATTTTGGCTATGGCAGACTTTATGACATCATCTACGGTGACCTTTGGTTCTTCGTAATAGGCTTGACCCAGAACATCCTCACCGGTTCCACTCTTGTTTTTATTGTCTGGATAATCTGCTATATGTTTTGCCAGTTTTAGAGCAAGCTCGCTGAAATGCTCGTTTCTTGCAACAAAATCTGTTTCACAGTTTAGCTCTATTATCACCCCACTCTTCCTATTCTGGGATACGTACGAGTATATTATGCCTTCTTTTGTTTCTCTTCCTGCTTTCTTTTCAGCCTTTGCAAGACCACGAACTCTGAGTATCTCCTTTGCCCTCTCCATATCCCCTTCTGCTTCCTCTAAAGCTTTCTTACACTCAAGCATTCCAGCTCCTGTTATCTCTCTTAGGGTTTTGACCATCTGCGCGCTTACCATTTTTTTTACCTCCATTACTCTGCTTCTTCCGCTCCTTTATCTATGTATTCGTACTTTTCTGACATCTCCATAGCCTTTTCAAAGAGAGCTTTCTCTTCTTCTTCAACTGTAACGATCTTTCTTCTTACGCTTTCTACTTCTTCTCCCAGTCTCTCTCTTCTGTGCCTTCCTTCTATAACAGCGTCTGCGACCTTTGATGTGAGGAGTTTTATGGACTTTATGGCATCATCGTTCCCTGGTATAGGGAAATCTATAAAATCTGGGTCGCAGTTAGAGTCCGCTATGGCCACTATAGTTATACCAAGCTTCTTGGCTTCCTGTACAGCCAAGTGTTCCCTTAGCGTATCCACAACCCAGAGTATGTCGGGCAACCCCTCTAAGTTAACTATCCCTCCGTAGAGTTTGCGAAGTCTTTCCATTTTCCTCTTCATGAACCTGACTTCCTTTTTGGGAAGCACGTCAAAAACTCCCTCTGCTTCCATCCTCTCGAGGGTTTTCAGCTTTTGCATGCTCTTCTTCACTGTTCTGAAATTGGTAAGAAGGCCACCCACCCATCTTTCGTTTATGTATGGAAGGCCTGCCCTCTCCGCCTCTTCCCTTATCACATCCTTCGCTTGCTTTTTTGTACCAAGGAACAGGACCTCAGCCCCTTCTGCAACTCTATCAGCTATAAAGCTATAAGCTTGTTCAAGATAAATAACAGTTTTGTTTAGGTCTATTATGTGTATACCGTTTCTTACACCGTAAAGATAAGGCGACATCTTTGGGTTCCATCTACCCTTTGAGTGTCCAAAATGGACCCCTGCTTCAAGTAAGTCTCTCATAGAGATGACTGCCATAATATACCTCCTTGGGTTTTGCCACCCTTTCCCTAAACCCCAATGGGCAACCCAAGAGGGAAAGGTGCGGACTTGTATTAGAATTATACCATAAATTCTTCCTTCGTAAACTTATAAACTCTTTTACAGAATTTGCATACAACTTCTGCAAGACCGTTGTCAAAGAGCTCCTCAAGTTCCCAATGGCTAAGAAGGTGCAAGCTTGATTTGGCAATGTCTTCTGTACATGGACAGTAGTACTCTACCTCTTTAAGCCCTATAATTTTTGGCTCCATGTCCTTTAGTATTTCGTAAGCAACTACCTCAGGCCTATTATCAGATAAAGCTCCTATCTTTACATCCTTTAGCCTTTGCTCTATAAACTCTAATGCCTCCTTTGATGTGCCACCCATGGCTTGAACTAGGTACCCACCTGCATAACGTATGCTGTTATGACTGTCCGAAAGAACAACCATGTCAACAAATGTTCTTACCTGTTCTGATTGTTCAAAGTAAAACATCATATTCTCTTTCATGTCGTCGCTTACTATTGGGACTATACTTGTGAATGGTACTCCAAGCCTTAGTTCCTTTATAACCGTAAGAGTTCCCTTTAGAGGCTTTCTTGTAAAACCTTCTTTGAAACCTCTTACCTTTCCTGTAGCATCAGCCTCCGCTGCTATAATACCCTCTTCTAACTCTAGCTTTAGAAGTACCTTCTGTTTTGTGGCATGTTTTACAGAGGAGGTTAGCAGGAGGGCAGAGATGAAGACTTTACCTACCATGTCTGCGTCTTCTGGTGCATGCAACCTTTTTGCTGTTTGGAGGGTACGCGTGGCCCTCAATGTATAAACTCTTATGGGCTCGTACCTTGGGATGGTTATTACCATGTAATCTTTGTTGTGAAACTGCTTCCTGAGGTTTTCTTGTGTCTCTCTGTTTAAGTCCTTGTAAAGCATAAATTTAAAATATAATCAATGAAAGAGATAAAAGAAGGAAGTGTTGTGCTTGGTACATATCAGGTCCTTTCCTTCCTTGGTAAGGGAGCTTTTGGTAGTGTCTATAAAGTTAAGGTGTTAGAAGGAAGGTACAAGGGTAAGGTCATGGCTCTAAAGGTAGCAAAGGACGTTGAGGTTTTACCCTACCTTTGGAAGGAAGTTCAAACATTGCTACTTTTCAATCATCCCCATATAGTGTCCATGCAGAGCTACCTCTACGAGAAGGATAGGAACGAGCTTTACGTTCTTTATGAATTTATGGATGCGGGAGACCTTAAGGATTACCTTTTAAGTAAAGGTAGTGTTGGGGAAAGGGAGGCTCTCAGAATCCTTTTCCACATAGCAAGGGGGCTTGAATTCTTACACAAAAGAGGTTATATACACGGTGATATAAAACCAGAGAATGTTTTTGGTAAAAGGGTTCTAAAGGATATAGTTTGGAAGCTTGGAGACTTTGGACTTGTTAGAATAAGGGGAAGTAGCCATGTTTTGGATGTAAAAGGTACGCTTGGATATATAGCACCCGAGGTATTCCACGGCGAAATACACAGGAGCAGTGATATATTTTCACTGGGCTGCGTCCTCTACTTCATGCTTACGGGTAAAGACCCCTTTGATGATGCAGATAAAAAGGAAAAGTTAAGAAGGAATAAACTGGCAGAGTACTCTATGCCCAGTGGAATATCCCATGAAACGCAGGAGATCATAAGAATAACGCTTGATACTGATTATAAAAAGAGGTTTAGGACAGCAATGGAGCTGATAGACTACATAGTAAAGGGGAGGCTAGCATGAAAGTTCTCACCTATCATAACGTAGGGATAGCTCCGAGAGGGGCAAAGCTTAAAACGCTTTATATTAAACCGTCGATGTTAAGAAGGCAGATCCTTTGGCTGAAGCTCCTTGGCTACAGATTCGTAAAGAGTGAAGAGTTTCTAAACACGGTGGCAGTATCAAGAAGCCTTTTGCTTACCTTTGATGACGCTTATATGGATTTTTGGAAGAATGCCCTTCCAGTGCTCAAGGCTAATAGGGTTCCAGCCCTTGTGTTCGTTCCTGTAGGGTTGATAGGAAAGTTCAATCTATGGGACTATGAAAGAGTCAACGTTAAAAAGCCCATTATGGATTGGTCGCACATAAAAGAGCTTTTGACGATGGGGATGGAGATAGGTTCCCATACTGTGTCCCATCCTTACCTTTCCAAACTATCCCTTGGTGAAGCAAAGGAGGAGATAGAGTCTTCCAAGAAAATCCTTGAGGACAAGCTTGGTGTAGAGATAAAAAGCTTTTGCTATCCCTACGGTGATTATAACGAACGTGTAAGGGATATGGTCATGGAGGCAGGTTACAAAATGGCCTTTACAACAAAACCGGGTAAGCATGAGGAAAGTCCAAACCCTTTTGAGATAAGGAGGACCACCCTTTTTGGGAATGACTTTTTGCCCAAATTTCTGCTTAAGGTACTCCTATGAAGATAGTGTGGCTGAATGGGAATCCCAATCCCAACTTTGGCGGAACAGAAATACACACAGTGCAGATGGTGAAGGAGCTTCAAAGGGAAGGTGTAGACATTGTCCTTGTGGTAGCCAGAGACTCCTACGTTGACTTACATACCAAAGGAGTTAGGAAATACTATATATCCTTCCCAAACAGCTTAGCCCTTCTGAGCACGTACAGGCTAATGCATGTTCTAAAAGAGGAAAAACCAGACTTTTTAGTGGCCAACAACGGAAAGGAGTATGCCAATGCTTTAATATCTGCCAAGCTTTCTGGCACAAGAGTTGTTTTCTTTAGACATATGGAGAGGATGAAAGAGTGGATAGTTAGAAATTTTGTCTTTCCCTATGTGGACTTCTTCTTTGCAGTGAGCTATCAGGTTGAAAAAAATCTAATAAAAGAAGGTGTGGACCCTAAGAAGATAAAGGTTATATACAATACTGTGGATGAAGAGAGGTTCTTTTGGAAAGAGAAGCCTAAGAACTCCGTGAACTTCCTCTTTGTGGGAAAGCTGGACGAAGGGAAAGGGGTCTTTGACCTTTTAGAAGCTTTTCTCATACTTTTGAAAGAGAAAGATTCTCTAAGATGCTTTTTTGTTGGTGATGGAAAAATGAGGAAAAAGCTTGAGGACATTGTAAAGGAAAGGAGCCTTGAGGATAAGGTCCTCTTCACTGGTTACGTGCAGGATGTGGAAAGATACTATCAGGCTTCTCACGTATGCGTTATACCTTCAAAGGAAACAGAAGCCATCTCAAGGGTTGCCTTGGAGGCCCTGTCCTGCGGTTGTGCCATAGTTGCTTCCGACGTGGGAGGAATAAAGGAGGCAGTAGTTGAAGGCTACAACGGCTGTATTTTCAAAGGTGGAGACGTAAAGGACCTCTACGAGAAGATGCTCATAACATTGGAAAATTGGGAAACCTTTTCTAAAAACTCTCTCTATCTTTTCAAAGAGAGGTTTCTAAGGGATAAGGTCATAGGGGATTTTGTCTCAACTCTTGGTATAATACAAGCATGAGCAGACAGATCAAGATGGCTGAATCTCCAATGGAGGGGCATCCGGACAAGCTGGCAGACCTGATCGCCGATGCTTTGCTCGATGAGTTCATAAGGAAGGATCCATACAGTAGGGTTTCTCTTGAGGTGATGCTCATCTCAGGCATGACCTTTGTTTGTGGTCATGTTTCCACAGAAAGCTACGTAGACATACCAGCAGTCGTAAGAAACACCATAAAGGAAGTGGGGTACAACAAGCCTGAGTACGGTTTTGATGCGGATGTATCAGCTGTTATAACCTCTATAGAGGAGCAGAGCCCAGAGATAGTTTTGGGTATATCTTCCGAAGGGGCAGGAGATACAGCAACGGTTGTAGGGTACGCATGTACTGAGACAGAGAACCTTATGCCCCTTCCCATAATCCTTGCACACAGTATCTCAAAAGAAGTTTCCGAGCTTAGAAAGTCTGGTAGGGCACCTTTCCTAAGACCAGACGGCAAGGTCTTTGTAACAGTTGCCTACGAGGGTTCGGAGCCCTTATTCATTAAAGACTTAGTTGTTTTTGTTCAACATGATCCCGATATATTCATGGACAACCTAAGGGAGTTCGTACACGAGGAAGTTATAGAAAGGGTAGTTCCACAGAACATGTTAAAAAAGGAAACTAGAGTCTTAATAAACCCATCTGGTAGGTTTGTTTTTGGTGGTCCTGTGGCGGATGTGGGTCAGACAGGCAGAAAGATAGTCTCAGATGCATACGGAGATGTTGCTTATTCCGGTGGAAGTGCCTTCTCTGGTAAAGACCCTACAAAAACTGATAGGTCTGCTTCTTACCTTGCCAGGATGATGGCAAAGCATGTTGTGGCTGGAGGTTTTGCGAGCAAGTGTATGGTTCAGATGGCTTACGCTTTTGGAGTGAGTGATGTCATAGCTTTTGATATAGATGTCTATGGTACGGAGAGTATAGAGAAGGAGAAAATAAAAGAAGCTCTATTGGAGGTATTTCCGACTGGGCCCAAAAAGATCATAGATTTCCTAGACCTTAGAAAACCCATTTACAAAAAAACTGCATGCTACGGTCACTTTGGTAAGGAAGAGCTCTCTTGGGAAAAGCTAAGCCAACTGGAAAAGTTAAGGGAAAAGCTACAATAATAATGTATGTCAAAGCTTACAAAAGCTTGTCCAAGTAAACAGCACAACCAACCGCTTTTATATCCTTTCCAAAAAGACTGTAAAGCCTATCGTACCTACCACCGCCGGCTATTGGATGGCCGATGTTGGGATGGAAGAATTCAAAGATAAGACCCGTATAATAGTCCTGAAGTCTAATTTCTGATAGGTCAAAGCTGATCTCTATATCCTTCAAGGTTTCTGCAAGTTTAAGCAATTCAGAACATTCTTTCTCAAACTCTGGCCTTTTCTTACAAAAACTCTCAACAACACTTTTGTCCCCTTGAAAGTAAAGAATGTCTCTTATGGATGGGTATGGTTCAAGTTGGGAAAAATTCTTCTCGTAAAGAGCCCTAATCAACCCTTGTCTTTCTTTGTGGTCATAGTCCTTAACCATTTTGCTTACTATACCCATATGACCCACGCTCACGACAAAGTCATCTATCCTGCAGGCTTTTAAGTACTCTGATATTGTTTGCACAACTTCTGCATCCGTGTCTTCCGTCCCCAGATGTTCTATGCCAGTTTGAAATCTTTCCATATCTCCAATGGAGGAAAAAACGTTACCCCAGTAGTATACCCTTATGGGAAGCTCTAAGTGTTTTATGCTTGACAGGAACCTTGCCAAGCTTATAGTCCAATCTGCTCTTAAGTTTAGTATATCACCATCCGTACCAGTACTTACCACTACGGGCTTATAAGAGCCTGTGTAGATCTCTGGGTCGTACATCTCCACGGAGGGGAGCATAACAAACTTGTAGTCCTTAAAAACTTCGCAGGACCTTAGGAAGAAGGACCTGAGCTTTTCAGAGTCTCGAAAGGAGAAAAACCTCTCTTGTGAGGGTATGCTTCCTCTAACCATACACTTCAGTATAACCCAATTAAAGAGATAATAAGCTTTTCCACTCCTCTACAAGATCTCTGTCTATGTCCACAAGTACAACCCTCTTTAAACTTATAGGTATAAAGGCTTTTATCTCCTCTATCATCGCCTTGGCAGCTGTCTTCTTTGAAAGCTTGCCTACGCCAGTCCCCATACCTGGCATGCCTATACTTTCAAATCCCATGTTATCAGCAAGTTCTAAGGCTGCGAGGGTGGCCTTTCTAACCTTCTGCTCTGTTGTTTTCATGGATGGTTCTTCCATAGTTGGAGCATGTATAATCCCTTTGAATTTGAGCTTTCCAGCCTTAGTGAGTACAGCAGACCCTACGGGTATTGGTGCTTTAAGCAAAGCCTCATTTTCTATATCTTTGCCACCATATTTTTTTATCACCCACGCTACACCACCACCCATGTATCCAAGGGAGTTGGCTGGGTTAACTATAACATCCACATCAACATCTAACAGGCTTCCCTCCAACGCTATTATCTCCATGGCACCTAAACGTCCCCGGGAGGATTCGAACCTCCGACCTCGAGATTAGGAATCTCGCGCTCTGTCCTTCTGAGCTACGGGGACTCAACTACAATTATAACTTAAATCTCGTCGGAGAACATCACATGGGGAATATCTACCCTTACTATACCCCTTTCCCTACCTAAGCTGAGCAAAAACCTTACTGCCTTTCTGCCATCCTCTCCATAATCCACAGTCCTCTGGTTCACGTACATGCTGACAAACCTTTTTGTTTTCTCCTCGCTATTCTTTATTTCCCTTGCGTAATCTCTTGCATAGACCAACGCTTTGTCCATATGGGTTAAGGCATACTTTACACTCTCCCTCATAAGTTCCTCTATTCTCTTTATAACACCTCTTCCTAAGTCCCTTCTTACTACGTTGCATCCAAGGGGGAGAGGAAGGTTAAACTTCTCTTTCCACCAACCTCCAAGGTCCAGGATTTTTTCAAGGCCTCTTTCTTTGTAGCTTATCTGCCCTTCATGTATAACAAGACCCACATCCACTCTTCCAGATTCTATCTCATCCATGACCTTATCGAAAGGCACTACCATCTCTTCAAAGTTCGGTTCATAGAGTTTGAGTACTAAGTAGGCAGTGGTAAGCCTTCCTGGGACTGCTATTCTTTTACCCCTTATGCCGTCCAGTCTATCCTTTGCTACAAGAATGGGACCGTAACCGTCACCCACGCTTCCACCGCTTGGAAGGACAAGGTATTTATCGGAGACGTAAGGATAGGCATGGAAGGATATGGCTGAAACTTCATAGGTACCTCTAAAGGCTTCCTCATTCAAAGTCTCTATATCCTTCAGTACGTGTTCTATCTGAAAACCATCTGCTTTTATTTCTCCAGCTACCAAAGGATAGAACATGAATGCATCATCAGAATCTGGGCTGTGAGCTATTCTTATCTTCACCTTCTTCCCCCCTTAAATAAATCTGGAAGTTTAAGAAGATAAAGGTATATCCTCTTCCACCTTATCCATTCTATAGCTGGAAGGTTCGCACCGTAAACCCTATCAGATTCCAGGTCATTGGCAACTCCAGATTTCGCAGAGACTTTAACATTGTTTCCTATGTTCACATGGTCTGCTACACCTACTTGGCCTGCAAGCATCACATTTTTTCCAGTCTTGACGCTTCCAGAAAGACCGCATTGTGATACGATCATATTTCGCTCTCCCACTTTGCAGTTGTGCCCAACCATTACTAAGTTATCTATCTTTGTCCCTTTTCCTATAACAGTTTCATCAAGCATTGCCCTGTCTATGGTTGTGTTGGCTCCTATCTCTACATCATCCTCAATTATGACGCTTCCAATGTGGTTGAGCTTAAGTATGCTGTCTTTTCCTATGTAGTACCCAAAACCATCTGCGCCTATCACAGCTCCACTGTGTATCCTGACCCTCTTACCTATTACACTCCTTGGATATATGTGCACTCCGCTGAAGATGACACTCTCATCACCAACGACCGTATGGTCTCCTACAAAAGAAAAGGGATAAACCCTTACCCCATTGCCAAGCTTTACCCTTCTACCTATGTAAGAAAAGGGGCCTATGTAAACACCTTGACCTACTTCTACATCCTCATCAATGTATGCCTTTTGGGATATTCCTACAGGATACTCCTCTGGGTAAAAAAGGTTTAAGCATACGGCGAGAGCGTATCTGATATCGTCAACGACTAAAAAGTTGGGGTGTTCCACCTCTTTATCGGTTATTGGCACTGCATCTTTTAACCTTTCTACATCCGTGCTTGTACAGAAGACGAGCGTTCCTGGTTTGGGCTTTTCTACAGATGACACACCAAAGATTTCAAGGCTTTCATCCCCAAAAAGTCTACCATTTAAAACTTTGGCTACATCTCCAAGTCTCATTTACTTTTGTCTAAGCTGTTTATCACATCGCTCGTTATATCCATATCTTGCTGTTTGTAGACCAGGGCACTGCAGTCAAAGATACCAGTATAGCCCTTTGCTTTTGCCATATCCTCAGCTATGCTTCTAACTCTAACAAGAATATCCTCTTCTAATTTGCTCTTCAGTTCAGATATCTCCTTCTGAGCTTTTTGCTGGAGTTCCATCCCCTCTGCTTCAATTCTTTGGTATTCCTTTATCTTTTCCTCCTTTACTTTCTGGCTTATGCCCTTGCTCTCTATCTGTTTTTTCAGGTCCTCAAGGTTTTTCTGCTTTTCATCAAGTTTTTTTTGATACTCTTGAACCTTACTCCTGAGCTGCTCTTGTGCTTGGGCAACGGACTTAGATTCCGATAGGATCCTTCCAGGATCAATGCATACAAACTTCTGTTCAGAAAAGGAGAGACTGGCTACAGAAAGCACAATAAAAGCGATCTTTTTCATAATTTCCTCCTGGTTACATTATAATCCATTTTTCATACGGCCTCTCTGTAAATATACTTGGGCTTTATTTTGCTTATAACCACATCTTTGTCAATTATAACCTCCTTTACGTTTCTGGCTGATGGTATTTCAAACATAACGTCTGTCATTATCTCCTCCATTATGGCTCTTAGCCCTCTGGCACCCGTTTTTCTGTTTACGCTCTCTTTCACTATTTCTCTTAAAGCCTCCTCCGTAAACTCCAATTTCACATTATCCATTTCAAAGAGCTTCTTATACTGTTTTGTCAGAGAGTTTTTGGGTTCAGTTAGTATCATCATAAGCTCATCCTCTGTGAGCTCATCGAGTACGGCTACAACGGGCAACCTTCCTATAAACTCTGGTATGAGCCCGTAATGTATAAGGTTGTCTGGTTCTACCAAATGTAAAATGTTTTCGCTATTTTCTTTACCTGACATGGATGACTCAAATCCTATCTTGGATTTACCAAGTTTTGCTCTTATTATATCCTCCAAACCGACAAAGGCACCACCACATATGAAGAGTATATCCGTTGTATCTATCTGTATAAACTCTTGGTGAGGATGCTTTCTCCCTCCCTGCGGTGGAACATTTGCCACTGTTCCTTCTATGATCTTTAAAAGGGCCTGTTGCACACCTTCCCCCGATACATCTCTGGTTATGGAGGGGTTTATACCAGACTTTTTGGCTATCTTGTCAATCTCGTCTATGTAAACTATTCCCATTTGGGCAAGTTTTGCATCATATCCACAGCTTTGTAAAAGGCGTGTGAGAACGTTTTCCACGTCCTCACCCACATAACCAGCCTCTGTAAGGCTTGTAGCATCCGATATGGCAAAGGGTACTTGGAGTATTTTGGCAAGGGTCTTTGCCAGAAGAGTTTTCCCAGAGCCGGTGGGTCCTATCAGGAGTATGTTGCTCTTCTCTATCTCCACATCGTCAAAGTTAAAGCCCATACTTTTAGCCTTTACCCTCTTATAGTGGTTGTAAACAGCTACCGATAGTATCTTCTTTGCTTTCTCTTGGCCTACAACATACTCGTCTAAGAAGAGTTTTATCTCCTCAGGTTTCGGTATGGTAGAAAGGCTATGTTGGCTGTACTGTTTTTTTTGCTCTCTTATTACAGAGCTACACGTTTCCACACACTTGTCGCAGATGAAAGTGTCGTTTGGTCCTGCTATAAGAATAAGCACGTCATCCTGTGATTTTCCACAGAAGGAGCAGCGGTTTTTCTTGCCATCTATTCTGTTCATAGTGAATAAAGTATAATTTATAAACGTAAAAGGTCAAGGAACAATTGCATAAATTCCTCTTAAGTTTCTACCTTCCTCGTCCCAATCTAATCCATACCCTACCAAAAATACATCTGGAACTTCAAAACCTATGTAATCTGCCCAAACCTCTACCTTTCTTCTCTCCTTTTTGTCAAGGAGCACACAAGTTTTAAGCACATTCGGTTCCTTTATTTTCAGGATGTCAACTATCTCCCTTAGGGTGTAGCCCGTATCAAGAATATCATCAACCAACAAAACCTTCTCCCCTTCTATGTTGATGCTTATGTCTTTAAGAACCCTAACGTGTCCGTAGCTCTCTGTACTTCCTCCATAGCTTGAAACCCACATAAAATCTATCTTCACAGGAAGGTCAAAACATCTCACAAGGTCTGCCAAGAATATAAAAGAACCCTTAAGGAGGCCTATGACGATAAAGGGTTCTCCAAAATCTTTTTCTATTGACTTGGCTAATTCATTAACCCTTTTTTTGACCTCTTCTTCGCTCAAGATGAGCTTAGTCTCTTTTCCTTTTACTTTGTAATGCACGAGAATATTTTACTACTTGAGTTATTACAAGCCAACTGTTGTATAATATAATAAAACTATCCTGAAGGAGGTAATAAAAAATGGACTTAGAGCAAAAGGTTAAAAGTATAATAGCTGATCAACTTGGTGTTGAGGTGGATAAACTTGAGCCAGAGGCCAAGTTTGTGGAAGACCTTGGAGCCGATTCCCTTGATGTGGTGGAACTAATCATGGCATTTGAAGAAGAATTTGGGATAGAGATACCGGATGAAGACGCTGAAAAGATAAGGACAGTTGGAGACGTCCTTAACTATCTAAAGGAGAAAGTAAAAGATTGATGCGAAGGGTGGTGGTTACTGGATTGGGCGTGGTTTCGCCCATAGGTACTGGAACTCAAAAGTTTTGGAAAAACTTGATAGAAGGGGCTAGTGGTGTTGATGTTATAAAGAGATTTGACCCGGTAGAAGTTGGCCTTACAGTGCACATTGCTGCTGAGGTAAAAGACCTTGAGCCAGAAAAGTACTTTGATAAGAAGGATATTCAGAGAGTTTCAGATTTTATCAAGTATGCTGTCGTTGCTGCTGAGGAAGCTGTCAAGGATGGGGGTCTTTTAGAGAGTAAGTTTGATCCATTCAGGGTTGGCGTTATCATAGGAACTGGTATAGGTGGTCTCAGGGATATAGAGGAGCAGCAAAAAGTTCTTATGGAGAAGGGTCCAAAGAGGGTATCCCCCTTTTTTATACCCTATGGTATATCCAACATGGCTTCTGGTTTGATCTCTATAAGATTTGGCTTCAGGGGACCAAACTACTGCGTTGTTTCTGCTTGCGCAACTGGAAACCATTCTATTGGCGATGCCATGAGGTTAATTCAGAGAGGTGATATAGACGTAGCGTTGGCTGGAGGTTGTGAAAGTGCAATAACCCCACTTGGCATAGCGGGCTTTGCTTCCATGAAGGCCCTGTCAACAAGGAACAATGAACCGCAGAAGGCATCAAGACCCTTTGATGCAGAAAGGGATGGCTTTGTGATGGGTGAAGGTGCTGGCATACTTCTGCTTGAGGAGTACGAACACGCCAAGGCAAGGGGTACAAAGATTTATGCTGAGCTAGTAGGCTATGCTGCAACGGACGATGCCTACCATATAACTGCTCCATGTGCCGATGGAGAGGGAGCATACATGTGCATGAAGCTTGCTCTTGAAGATGGTGGAATAAGACCGGAGGAAGTGGATTACATAAACGCCCATGGAACATCCACACCCTTAAACGATAAATCCGAAACCCTGGCTGTGAAGAATCTGTTTGGTGAGCATGCTTATAAGTTAAAGATAAGTTCAAACAAATCTATGATAGGACATCTCCTTGGTGCTGCTGGTGCTGTTGAAGCCGTCGCCACTGTGAAGACAATACAAGAGGGTATAATACCACCGACTATAAATCTTGAGAAGTTTGACCCAGACTGTGACCTTGATTACACGCCCAATATATATGTTAAAAAAGAAGTTAGAATTGCTCTTTCTAACTCCTTTGGCTTTGGTGGAACCAATGCTTGCCTCCTATTCAGAAAGTTATGGTGAACTTGAGAAGAAGATAGGGTATACCTTCAAAGATAAAAGCTTACTCAAGCAGGCTCTGACACATAAGTCTTACGCTATGGAAAGAAAAGTGAAAAGTTATGAGACCCTTGAGTTTCTTGGCGACTCTCTCATAAACCTCTTTGTGGTTGATCTTCTCGTATCAGAGTTTCCGAACGCAAAGGAAGGGGAATTGGCACCTATGAAAGCTTTTTTTGTAAGCGAGGATTTTTTGTACCAGCTTGCCTACGAACTTGGCCTTGAGAACTACTTACTTGTCAGCGGTAAAAAAGGAAAACTCAGATCGAACGTATCCATTTTAGGAGATTCTTTTGAATCCCTTTGGGCGGCCATTTACATAGATACAGGCAGAGACTTAAACTTTACAAGGCATCTTTTTTATAGTATGTACAAATATAGAATATACCAGATGGCAGTACAAACAGAGCACAAAAAAGATTACAAGACCCTCCTTCAGGAGATAACTCAAAAGAGATGGAGGGAAAGACCCACTTACAGAGTTGTTGAGGTAAGTGGCCCAGAGCATGATAAAAAGTTTAAAGTTGAGTGTTCGATAAGAGATATAAGGACCTATGCAGAAGGCAGTAATAAGAAAGAGGCGGAACAGCTATCAGCAAAGAAAGCCCTTGAACTCCTTCAGGAGCTTTGAAAGCTAAGGTTATTCATCTTCTTATTGAAGGCTATAGAATGGTCTATAACTTCTCTGTAAATTCTGAAAGGCATGAGTATGGTTTTTAGCTTCTCACTTTCACTTTCAAAAAGGAGGAGCTCATCTATGGCAGATAGTATAATCTCAAGTTTTGTGTTTATGGAACTTAAGGCATCAAGCCTTTCAATTTCCTTTTCTATCTCTTCTGGCAGCGAGGCCAGAAAGGTTATATCAAAGTTGAATATCTCATAGAGGTCGTATATGTGGTCCATGACTTCAGCCACTTTTAAAAGTAATACTTCTTCAATGAGAAGAAGAGCCTTATCATAAAGCTCTCTCTCTCTTCCCTCCAGGCATTCATCAGCTAATATCTTACTCTCTTCTATATCGGCTTTTATCTCGCGTAAGAGTCCCTCAAGCAAGCTGAGGTTTAACCTTATGAGCCTATCTTGGACCAGAACCATAGCCAGAACTTCTGACCTTTTCATACAATTCCTCCACAAAAAGTATGCCTATGTATCCTAACCTCTCTCTAAACTCTTCTATTAAAATATATCCCTGAGGAGATAGTATGTTTCTAACTCTCGTGTTTATTCTTTCACCGTGCGTATCAAGGTCAAAAAGCAGAATCACCTCCTTAAAGTCTTCCAATAGGTCTGGAAGGTCAGTTAGCCTTTTCCCGGCTATAGTATAGACGTTTTTTACGCCCAAGCTTTTGAGAGCTTTTAAATCTCTTTTCCCTTCTACAAGAACTGCTCTACCTTCTGAGGCTTTCCTCAGGTCGCTTATCAATTCATGAAGGTTCATATAGATTTATATTCTATGAGAGATATACTTCTTGAGAGCGTTTTTGTGAGCGTTGATGTAGAAACTACAGGTTTTGATGAAAAAGTATCGGACATTATTGAACTTGGATGCGTAAGGGTTGAAGGGGGCATGATAACAGAACGTTTTTCCACTCTTATAAACCCTGGCTATTTCCTCCCAGAAAAAATAACTAAGTTGACTGGTATAACCAACGCTATGGTTATTGGAAAGCCAGACATCTACGAAGTTCTTCCCCTGTTTTTGAGGTTTGTTGGTGACAGTATAATAGTTGGCCACAATATAGAGAAGGACATAGCCTTTATAGAAAAACACCATAGGGTACTTTACAACAGAAGGTTTAAACATCCGCATATATGCACTCTAAACTTGGCTAAGAATATACTACCAGAGCTCAAGAGGTATTCTTTAAAAGACCTGGCAGACTACTTTAACATACATTACAGAAGATTGCACAGAGCCCTAGACGATGCCGAGACAACTGCATACGTTTTTATTGAACTTTTGAACCTACTATGGAATCGTCTTGGAATAGGAGATTATCTTGGTGTAAAAAGACTATCTAAAGCTTAAATAAAGTGCGTACTTTATCCAATATAGAAGGCTGATAGTTTATACCCTCCTCTCCCATTTCTCTTGCCAGCTTTTCTAAGAGTATTTTCATGTTCTGGTTTAAGTTTTTAGGAATTTCTATTCTGAACGTTATGACCATATCCCCACTTTTTCCACAGGAGGGAAATCCCAGACCCTGAAGCCTCTTTGTAGAGCCACATTCGCACCCCGGCTGTATAAAAATTTCATGCTCAGTGCAGTCTAAGGCTTTTACCTTTGTTACACCACCTAAGACGGCTAAAGGGAAGGAGATGAGTTTCTCTATGTAAAGGTCAGAACCAACCTTCCTAAAAAGTGAATGAGGTTTGAGGCTAACCCTTATGTACAGATCTCCTGGGGGCCCACCCTTATCTCCCATGTGTCCTTTTTTAGGTACTTTGAGCACATCCCCCTCGTCTGTACCAGGAGGAATGCTCACTCTGATGATAGTCTGTTTTGCTACTCTTCCTCTTCCACCGCAGGAGACACATTGGTTTTTTAGTATGTATCCTCTACCTTTGCATACGGAACAGGGCCTTGGAAAGTTAAAAATACCACTCACTTTCTTGCCTGTACCTTCGCAGGCTTGACATAAAACTTTTTCTGGCTTACCAACAAACCCTTTCCCTTCACAGGTGGGACAGTCTGTCCACTTTTCATAACTTATCTCTTTTTCACATCCAAAGGCGGCCTCCTCAAGGGTTAATGCCACCTTTAACCTTACGTCACTACCCCTTCTGGGCCTTGGGGGTGTCCTCATACCTTGCCATATGCTTGCCAATAGCTCTTGGACATACTCCATAAAGTCTCTGTAGCTTTTCTCATCTCCACTTTGAAGTATTCTGTCGTACTCATCCCTTTTCTCATCATCCGAAAGGACATGGTAGGCTTCGTTTATATCCTTAAACTTTTCAGGTGCACTTCCATCAGAGTTTACATCTGGATGATACTCCTTTGCCAACCTCCTGTATGCCCTTTTTATTTCTTCTTTTGTAGCATTCCTATCCACTCCGAGTATCTGGTAATAATCTTTGATCCGTGCTTCCATAAAGTATAATAATACGCTCGGTGAGAGATTCAGAAAGGGTTTTATATTTATAATTAACAGCATGGATATATCAGATGGAAAGAACATTAAAGTTTTTGCTCTGTTGGAGTATGTCATAGACCTTAAGGAGGAAAAGCTTTACGGTTTTAGGGCAGTTTCAAAGCTTTTTTTTGGTGATAATGAGGTTAGCTTTAGGGATATAACAGACAGAAGCTTAAAGGTAAGGGTGGAAACATCAGTTTTGGAAACCCTTAGGTCTTTTAAAAGGTCTGAAGTTATGTTTATAAACCTTCCTGTATCTTTGGAAATAGAAGAGCTTCCTCTTTACGGTAGAAACTTGGTACTTAATCTTCCCATCAGTATGGGGTTTAAAAACCTGTTTCACTACAGAAATAGGGCAAAGAAGTGTGGATTGAAAGTAGCCTTGGATGACTTTACAACCTTAGGTTATGAATTGAAGGATACACTCTTTGGTTCCTTTGATTATGTTTTTTTCAGTGATGATTTTTATACCAACGCAAGCAAAGCAAACCTAAGTAAAGCGGTAAAATTTATAAAATTCTTTGGTTCAAAAACCTGCTTTAAGAGGATAGATACATCAAAAAAGCTCAAACTTGCCAAGGAGCTTGATATAGACCTGGGACATGGCTATCTCTTTGGATACGACCAGATAGGAGTAGGTATTGTATGAGAAGGGTTGTCCTGCTCCTTTTATCTTCCCTTTTTTCTTGTAGCATGCCAGGAATCGTGGTTTGGGAAGATCCCCTCACTGCGGAGGAGCATGTGAATTTAGGCTACATCTACGAAAAAAAAGGAGAGCTTGATTTAGCAAAGGGGGAGTATCAAAAGGCTATAAAGAAGGATAAGAGCTTTTGGGTTGCTTACTACAACTTAGGGAATATATATGCAAAAGAAGGAAACTACAAAAAGGCTCAAGAGAGCTACAGGAGAGCCCTGGACATAAATCCAGAAGACCCAGATACTCTGAACAACCTTGCCTACGTTCTTTTCAAGCAGGGGAAAAAGGAAGAGGCCCTTGTGCTTATAAAGAAGGCTATAAACATGGAGGACAAAAAAGAGTATAGGAATACGCTGAAAGAGATAGAAGACAATTAGAATTTAAAGGGGAACTTGGGAAAGGATGGAATTCCTTTCATTCCTTTTAGCTTCTTCATGACCTTCTTCATCTCTTCGTACTCTTTCAAAAGCTTGTTTACATCTCCAACGGTTGTCCCACTCCCCTTGGCGATCCTCACCTTCCTACTCATGTTTATTATCTTTGGGTTTTTTCTCTCCACCTTTGTCATGGATAATATGATGGCTTCCCTTATCTTAAGCTTTTTATCGTCTATCTTAATGTCTTTAACCTGTATACCCATGCCCGGTATCATACCAAGAAGTTTATCAATAGGTCCCATGCCTTTTATAAACCTTATCTGCTTTAACATATCCTCCAAGTCAAAACCTCCAACCATGATCTTTGTGGCTAAAACCTGTGCTTCGTCCTCTGGGATAACTTGCTGAGCTTTTTCCATCAGAGTTTGAAGGTCACCCAGTCCTAGTATCCTTTGGGCCATCCTATCTGGATAAAGGGGTTCGAGGTCTTCGACCCTCTCCCCAACACCTATGAACTTTACATGAACACCAAGAGATTCTTTTACAGAAAGAGCCACACCACCTCTCGCATCACCATCCATCTTTGTTACCACAACACCCGTAAGAGAAAGCCTATCATGAAACTCCTTGGCTACTCTTAGGGCCTCCTGTCCTTGCATAGCATCGGCAACGTAGACTATCTCAGAAGGGCTTACTGCCTTTTTTATATTTATTAGTTCTTCCATGAGTTCGTCGTCTATATGAAGCCTTCCAGCTGTATCAATAAGAAGGTAATCTACACCTTCCTTGCTAGCCATTTCCTTTGCCTTGGTAGCTATCTCTACTGCGGAAGACACACCAAGCTCGTAGTAAGGGACCTCCACCTTCTCGGCCAGCCTTTGCAGCTGAAGCATTGCAGCAGGCCTTCTTACGTCCGTTGAAGATATTGCCACTTTTTTATTTTTTTTCTTCAGAAGATAAGCTACCTTAGCTATGGTTGTTGTTTTACCAGTTCCCTGAAGCCCTACAAAGAGGACAGTCCCTTTTTTAAGGTCTTCTTTTTGACCCCCCAATATGTTAATAAGCTCTTCATAAACAGTAAGTATTACGCTGTCTACAGGTGATAGACTTCCTTTTAAGTCTTGGTTTATGGCCTTTTCTCTAACTCTCTTGAGGAAGGTTTTTGTTACATCATAGTCTACATCAGCTTCCAACATGGCCATTCTTATATCTCTCAGTATATCGTTCACTTGCCTTTCTGTAAGCTTCCTTGTATCCCTGACCCTTGAAATAGCCTTGCTAAACTTCTCTGAGATCAATTCCAGCATAAGTATTAATTATAACCTTTCATACGCCGGGTGAGAAGTTCAGAGGAGGATGTGTCAAATGTTAGTTATGAGTATTGCCTCTACCTAAAAGGAAATTCCTCATCCAGCGTATAATGTATTCTATGGTTGTTACACGTTTTGCACCCAGCCCCACGGGTTGGCTTCATTTAGGAAACGCCAGAACTGCCATCTTTAGCTACCTTTTTGCACGTCATCACAACGGAAAGTTCATACTGAGGATAGAGGATACAGACGTAGAGAGGTCCACTAAGGAGTTTGAGGATATGCTCATAAAAGACCTCAGATGGCTCGGGCTTGAGTGGGATGAGTTTTATCGTCAATCTGAGAGGTTTGAAATATACAAAAGGTATGCGGAGAGTCTGTTAGCTTCTGGGCATGCATATGCTTGTTTTTGTTTGCCTGAGGAGTTGGAAAGGGATAGGCAAGAGGCTGAAAGAAAAGGCGTACCTTATAGGTACTCTGGTAAGTGTAGAATGTTGAATATGGATGAAGCAGAGCATCTTAAAAAGCAGGGTAAACCCTATGCCATACGTTTTGGAGTCCCATACGGCGAGGACATAGTCTTTGAAGACATGCTTAGAGGACATATATCTATAAACACGGATGATTTTGGAGACTTTGTGATAGTTAGAAGTGATGGAACCCCAACTTATAACTTTGTAGTGGTTGTAGATGATGCCCTCATGGGTATTACGCATGTTATAAGGGGTGAAGACCATATCCCCAACACCCCCAAGCAGGTACTTATATACAAAGCTCTCGGTTTTCCGATACCAAAGTTTGTTCACCTTCCTGTCATACTTGGTGAGGATAGGAGTAAGCTCTCAAAAAGGCACGGTGCAGTTTCTGTAAAAGTTTACAGGGAGGAGGGATACCTTCCAGAAGCTCTCTTTAATTACCTCTGTCTCCTTGGATGGTCTGCCAAAGGATGGAGGGAAATATACTCAAAGAATGAGCTCATAGAGCTTTTTGACCTCAAAGACATAAATCTTTCCCCAGCAGTCTTCAGTAAGGAAAAGCTAAGGTGGATGAACGGTGTATACATAAGGGAAGTTGTGAGCCTTGAAAGGCTTGTCCAAGAGGTAAGGCCTTTCTTAGAGAGGGCTGGTTACGATGTGAGCGATGAAGATTATCTTAGAAAGGTTCTCGAAAGAACCAGAGATTCCTTTGAAACGTTAGCGGATGCTGTAGACAGGCTATCACCTTTCTTTGTTGACGATTTTGATATATCTTCATCTGCTTGGAACGAGCTTGAGAATGTGAGAGTTTACGAAATCCTCTCCGCCTTTTTGGAAGAGATAAAGGAAAGGAAGCTGAGCTCTTTGGTAGTAAAAGATATAGCTAAAAGTATACAGAGGAAGCTTGGTGTAAAAGCTAAGGATGTTTGGCACTCTCTGAGGATAGCCTTTACCGGAGAGCTTGAGGGTGTAGGTGTTGACATAATATGCGACCTTGTACCTCGGGAAAGATTAGAAAGTAGGGTGTTGAAGACCTTAAAGAAAGTCTCATGAAGTTTTTCATATCTGGTGGTGGTACGGGAGGACATTTTTTCCCTGCTTTGGCACTTATCGATTGCATGATGGAGAAAAACATGGACGTTTGGTTCGTAGGCTCCAAAAGGGGAATAGAGTACGGGATAAAGGGTCAAATACCGTGTCCAAGCATGTTTTTAGATGTGCACCCTTTTGTAGGTATGAGCCTTTTCAAAAAAGCTAGGGCTATTCTTAGCTTATCGGTAGGAACCTTAAAGCTTATTGGAAATGTGAAAGGGGCAGTAGGGGGTGTAGCTTTTGGTGGATATGCTAGCTTGTCTGTTGGCCTTGCTCTTTCTATAAGGGGTAAAAGACTCTACCTTCACGAGCAGAATTCTATTCCAAGCTTTACGAACATTCTTCTGAGCAAGTTCTCCAAGAAGGTCTTTATAACCTTTGAGCACTCAAGAAAGTTTTTCCCAAAGGAGAAGGTAGTAAAAACTGGACTTCAAGTAAGGAAGGATGTTCTCAAACATCTCAGCCTGAGCAAGGAAGAAGCAAGGGAACGCCTTGGCCTTGAGGGAAATAACACCACTGTCCTTGTGATGGGAGGAAGTCAGGGAGCTAAATTCCTTAACGACCTTGCAATGGAGTTTTTTCAGCACTTTCCGGTGCAGGGTATACATATAACGGGTAATAAGGACTATGCTCGTGTAGAGAGCTATTACGCTGAAAAAAACCTACCAGTTAGAGTCTTACCCTTCACTCATCAAATGGGAATTGTATACAGAGCCTGCGACATATCCATAAGTAGAGCAGGAGCTGGAACAATAACGGAGCTTTCCCTCTTTGGTGTACCGTCCTTGCTCATTCCCTATCCCTTCTCCGCAAGAGACCACCAGTTTTACAATGCAAAGGAAATTGAAGAGCTTGGTGGAGGAAGGGTGATGGTACAGGAAGAAGTATCCTTAGAAAAGGTCATAAAGACGGTGGAGTATATTATGACAGAGTGGGGGGCTTTTTCGAAAAACATAAAGACTTTCTATAACCCATATGCCTGCGAGAAGATCATAAAGGAGGTCCTGAGCTAAAAGGTGAAGACCTTATCCATAAGCTCAAGCTTCTTACTTTCTATTGCTCTACCAAGCTCTTTCCCCTTTAGACTTATAAATTCTTTGGGGTCAACACTTACAAACCTGAGCTTTTCAAGGTAGAGTTTTACCTTATCCTTTATATCATCAACTGTCATAAGAAGGAGTAAAAAGGGTAAGGGTCTCCCTTTCAAGGCTCTGTAAAGGTCCGAGCTTTTCTGAACTTTTCTTAAGGCTGTCTGCACGCTCTTAAATTCTCTGACCACTTCTATACAAACCTTCCTCACCCATGATGGTGCACTCATGGATTGAAGGAAGGGTAATACCTGGTTTGTTTTCATCTCCTTGAGTAAAAAAATAAGGTATACCCATCCATAATCTATGGCCTCCTTTGGGAACTCTATCTTGTGCCATGCAACAATGCTCCTGAGCCTTAAGAGTCCATCCTCTAAGGATGGATGCCATTGGAAATCCTTTATTACTTGTCCTATAGCATGGTACTTCTTGTAGAGCTCCAAAATCTCGATTATTCTGTCTTCTCTCAAGGCTAATCTGAACTCGTTCATGAGCCTTCCCTTTGGAGCAGAAAGAAGAAGATCAAGAGACACGGCACTCTTTAGCAGCCTTTCTGTGCTCTTTGAAAGCTTAAAACCAAGTCTTCCAGCAAACCTTAATGCCCTCAGTATTCTAACAGGGTCTTCAACAAAGCTCAAAGGATGAAGAACTCTTATTATTCTATCTTTTAGGTCCCTAAGTCCACCAAAGTAGTCTATAAGAGTTCCCATATCCTCCTCGTTTACAGAAATGGCCATAGCATTTATGGTAAAGTCCCTTCTTAGGAGGTCTTCTTTCAGGGATGCATACTCTACTCGTGGGTATGCACCTGGATGTGTGTATGTCTCCCTCCTGGTTGTTGCAAACTCAAGCTTTATATCCCCAATCTTTATGTGAGCCGTCCCAAACTCTGGAAAAGCGTGCTCTGATACGCCGTACTTTTCTGCTAATCTTTTTGAAAGCTTTATAGCATCACCTTCAACTACAAAGTCGAGGTCCCAGACTTTTTTACTTAACAAAAGGTCTCTCACCATACCACCAACCAAGTAAACCCTAAAGCCTAACTCTTTGGCTATCTTTCCTACCTCCTTGCTTATCTCCTCTACATGAGGGGGAAGCTTTATTCTTCTCTCATAAGCCTTTAGTTCATAAGTCTGAGCCTTTATTCCTTGCAAGAGGTCAAGCCTTGTGACAACACCTATGAGCTTTTCATCCTTTAAAACTGGTATGAGTTTCTCTCCATAATGGGATAGTATTTCTTCAGCCTTCCACACAAAATCCTCTGGACTGAGGGCGTGAAAATCTCCAACCATAAAATCTTTTACTTGCCTTTCTGAATAGTGCTTTAAAGCCCTAAGAAGGTTCTTTTTGTATACTATTCCTACGACTCTGCCAGAGTCATCTATTGTAGGAGCGCCAGCAAAGTTTCTCTGGGACAATTCAAGGATAGCATCCTCTACCTTCATGTCCTGGTGGAGAACAAAAACAGGATAAGACATGATGTCCTCTACTTTCAACAAGACCCTCTCACCTTTAATAAGGGATAAGACTATAGATTTCACCCTCTGTGCATCCACGCCCTCCAACTTGGTTGCACTCGCAAAGGTATGCCCCCCACCACCTATTCTTTCCAACACGCTGCTCACATCAAACTCTTTCCTTAGGCTCCTTCCGAAGACGTAAGTTTTCTGTCCAGCGGATACTATGGCAAAGAAAGCAGAAGACTCTCTTACTTCTTTAAGGTCATACAGTATCCTAAGGATTTCTGGCTGATACTCTTCACTCCTTATAACTAGGATAACGACCCTCTTACTGTTTAAAAAGTAAGATTCTATAGATTGAAGATGCTTTGATAACATGTCTATCTGTTCTTTACTTAGTGTTTCGGAAAGATACTTTCGAGCCACATTTAGTTTTGCTCCCTTCTCAAGAAGCCAAGCTAGGACTTTGACATCCCTTGAAGTGGTTCCCTCATAGGTCAAAAAGCCGGTATCTTCGTATATACCAAGGCATAGAATGGTTGCAGACTCTGAAGATATATCTATCCCCTTTTCCATTAGTTCCTCAACAACTAAGGTTGTGGTGCTACCAACATGCTCAAACTTTCCTTTTATCCCTTCCTTTTTTATAGGATGATGGTCATAAATTCTTATGCTTTTTATTCTATCTGCGTACTTTTCAAGATATTCTTGGTAGCGATGAGTATCTGTAAGTACAAGCTCAAACTCCTCCGGTAGATCCTCGATCGTTCTAAAAAGATGCGCAAAATCTTTAAAGACCTCGCTTGCCCTTCTTGATAGATATTTAGGTTTAAAAAGCTTGCTATCTGGATACAAAAGCAGTATGCCATAGGCAGAAGACAGGGCGTCCAGGTCAGCACCTTCCTCTAAAAAAACGATCCTCTCCATATGGTATAATCTTAAGCATGAAACTGTCTGTGGATAGGGGAGAGTTCTTGGAAGCCCTTCAAAAAGCGAAGACAGCTACTGAGAGAAAAACAGCTCTACCGATCCTCAACAACTTTCTGTTAGTAGCGGAGGATGATAAGCTTTTTTGTAAGGCAACAGACCTTGAGAACTTCCTTACCTTTAGTATAAGAGCTGTAATACTTCAGGAAGGTGCCTGTACAGTCAACGCAGATAAGCTTACAAGCGTTGTAAGGTCTATTCCTTCTGTAGAGATACAGATGGAAGTTAAAGAAGACAAGCTTGTCTTAACTGGTGGCAGGTCTGTTTTTAAACTGACTACTTTGAACCCTGAAGATTTTCCAGAGTTTCCAAAGATAAAGGTATCAACCAGCATATCATCGGGAGACCTGCTGAAAGCAATAGATAAGACTGAGTACGCAGTATCTAAGGAAGATTCCAGGTACGCCCTGCAAGGGCTCTACCTACACGAACATCAAGGTAAAACCCATTTTGTAGGTTCTGATGGCCACAGGCTAGCACTCTACTGGACAAACTCCAGCTTTCCCCTTGAGCTTCTACTACCAAGGAAGAGTTTAAAAGTTTTAGAATCTCTTCTCAAAGATTACATAGGTCATGTAGAGGTCGGCAGGGATGAGTCCTTCTCTCATATGAAAGGGGAAGGATGGGAGCTTTCCATAAGGCTTTTGGAGGGTGAGTATCCCGATTACATATCAATAATACCAAAGGAGTTCAATCACCAACTTTTAATAGACAGGCAGGCTTTTATAGAAAGCCTCAAAAGGCTTTCCTCCGTAGCATCATCGTCAGCCTTTCCAATTAAGGTCTCCTTAGCCAATGACTTGATGATCCTTGAAATATCAGAGCCAGAGTACGGAGAAGGAAAGGACGAGCTGGAAGTAGAGTACAGCGATGAGCCAGTAGAGCTTGGCTTTAACGGTAGATACCTCATAGAAGCCCTTGAAAGTTTTGATATAGACAAGGTATGGTTTAAGATAACAGATTCAGACAGTGCAGTTCTCATAGAGTCGAGCGATCCAGAACAAGACCCTTATATATGTATTATAATGCCCATGAGGTTGTAGAATTGGTATGAGAAAAGTCATAGACAGCTTTAAAGATAGGTACGAAGAGAGCTTGAGCTATAGCATAGAAGCCTTATAGCCCAAAGTTGAGCACTGGCTTCCTGTTTGCTTCTGCTTCCTTTATCCTCCTAACTGGTGTTTTTGTAGGTGCAGACTTTACTTCCTGGGGATCTTCTCTTGCCTTTTTTGCTATCTCTTTCAAAGCTCTGGCAAAGGCTCTTAGCGTATCTGGATTTTCCGTTTCTGTAGGCTCTATCATAAAAGCATCCTTTACCACAAGGGGAAAGTATACAGTTGGAGCATAAAAACCGTAGTCCAAAAGCTTCTTAGCCACATCCATGGGACTGACTTCGTACTTGGTCAAGGGGGAAAGAGATAGTACAAACTCGTGCATACAGGGAACATGCTCATAAGGGTCAAGAAAGGTATCCTTCAGTAGATGCCTAAGGTAGCGTGCATTGAGAACTGCGTGTTTGGCAACCGTGTTTATAGAGCTCCCATAGCTCATTATATAAGCTAAGGCCCTGAGCATCACAGAAAAGTTCCCATAGAAAGCCATTATCTTTCCAACACTCTTGGGTATATCCCAGTTTAGAAAGTACATTTTTCCATCAAACTCTACTTGGGGTACGGGAAGATAAGGTCTCAGCTTTTCCGAAACCCCTAAGGCTCCGCCCCCAGGCCCGCCACCACCATGTGGAGTTCCGAAAGTTTTATGAAGGTTAAAGTGCATGATGTCCACACCCCAGTCCCCAGGCCTTGAAATACCAACTATACTGTTAAAATTAGCTCCGTCCATATAAAGGAGAGCATCTACCTGGTGTAAAGCCTCCGCTATCTGTTTTACTTTTCTTTCGAAAATCCCAAGCGTGTTTGGGTTTGTCAGCATGAGGCCAGCAGTATTGTCATCCAGCTTTTGCAGAAAGTCCTTCCAGCTCAGTTCTCCCTTTTCATCACTCTTTACCGTTACAACCTCAAATCCGCACATGGCTGCAGAAGCTGGATTTGTTCCATGGGCAGAATCTGGTACTAAGACCTTCCTTTTTGAGTTTCCTTTATCTTTATGGTATGCAAGAGTCAAAAGAAGTCCGAGGAATTCACCATGGGCTCCAGCTGCAGGCTGTAAACTAACATCGCTGAACCCTCCAAGCTCTTTTCTAAGTTCCTTCAGTCTGTACATGGTTTCCAAACTTCCCTGGGCAAAGGAGTCATCCACCATGGGATGAAGGTCTTTAAAACCGTCTAAACTTGATACCTCTTCGCATATTCTCGGATTGTACTTCATACTGCAAGAACCAAGAGGATAGAAGTTTGTATCCACCGAGTAGTTGAGCTTAGAGAGGTTTGTATAATGTCTTACAGCATCCAACTCAGAAACCTCTGGCAGATTCAGGTCCTTTCTTATGTGATCTCCCAAGTACTCTTCTAAGTTTACATGGGGAGTGTCCAACTTGGGAAGCTTGTAACCTCTTCTCCCTCTTCTTGAGGTTTCAAAGATAAGCTTCATGGTTAATTTCTCACCCGGCATGTATAGAATAGTATAATATCTTTGGAATCTCTGTTGGAGGTGTGAAATGCTGATCCATCCATTGTTTGCTTACACCACTCTAATTGTAGCACTGGCTGTTTTTCTGTCTCACCTGCTTAATTTTACCCTACTCAAAAATGCCTCAGTTCTTAGATACACCATCATGCTCCATGGTATTCTGATAGTCCTTTCCATCTTTGCAGTATTAGCTGGCTTTTCTGTGTCAAGGGTTCCGCTTGTTCAATCTAAGATCCCTTTCCTCTGGGGCTTTCCGCATAAGTGGAACGGAGTGCTTTTATTCCTTTACACTTTGACCTCTTTTATTTTTATCTGGTTAAAAGGGAAGGACATTGGAAGGAAGGGGATTGTAATAAGCCTTTTGGGTTTACTTCTTGTTCTTTTCCAGCTTATAACTGGGTGGATGCTAAGGCTCGTATTCTTTGCATGATATAATACATTAGAGGTCTTACAATGGAATTACTCATAGCTCTGATGGTTGTAGTGGTTAAGATAGTTCTCCTTTTGGGCGTTCTTCTAGGGATTGGGGCCTATCTGACATGGTTTGAGAGAAAGCTGGCTGGGCATATACAAGCAAGGATGGGACCCAAGCTGGTTGGACCCTTTGGACTCTTACAACCCCTTGCAGATGGTATAAAACTCCTTACTAAAGAATCCATAATACCAGAGTATGCAGATAAAGCTATCTACTATTTGGCTATAGTCTTATCTCTAACACCCGCACTTCTTCTTTTTTCTGTTGTTCCCTTCGGTCCTAGTTTTTCTATCTTTGGTTATGAAATAAAACCTTTGGTTGCTGATATAAACATAGCAGTTCTTTTTATATTTGCAATGGGTTCGCTTGCCGTTTATGGTACCATCTTCTCAGGCTGGGCATCCAACTCTAAGTATGCTTTTATAGGTTCTTTGAGGAAGGCTGCGGTCATGATAGCTTATGAGGTGGTCCTTGGCTTTTCTGTATTGGGTGTTATACTCCTGGCAGGAACCATGAGCACCACAGGAATAGTAGAGGCACAGATGAAGAGTGGAGTATGGTACATAATCTATCAACCAGTTGCCTTTTTGCTCTTCCTCTTCTGTATGCTTGCAGAGTCTGGAAGAGTTCCCTTTGATATACAGGAGGCAGAAGCCGAGTTGGTCACAGGGTACAACATAGAGTATGGAGGTATGAGGTTTGGGGTGTTTCCCTTGGCAGAGTGGTACTTGAATGTGATGGGCCTTTCTGCCCTTGCAGTGATTCTCTTCCTTGGTGGATGGTCTGGACCGTATATTTTTGGACCTTTGTCCCCATATGTGTGGTTCCTTTTGAAAGTCTTTGCTCTTGTCTTCTTTGTTCTTTGGCTTCATTGGACGCTTCCAAGGTTTCAGGCAAGGGACATAACTGAAATAGCATGGAAGATACTGCTTCCCTTGTCTCTTTTGAACGTAGTTTTAACTGCTATTGCTGTATACATCTTCTAGCCTTATATTAAAAGGGATATGCTCAAAAAAGAGGAGAAAGTTAGGGAGATTTTAAAAGGTCTGGACTTTGGGGGAAGGATAAAAAAGGAAGACATGGATGACTTAACGGACAGTATCCTTAAAAGGCTAATAGATGATGCATCTGAAGGAGAGCTTTTTGACCTTATAGAAGAGGTTCTTTTAGAAAGCTCTTATAAAGAAATGGCAAAGGCCTTTATTGTTGAAAGAGAAAGTGTAAAGCACGTTGAAAGGTATATAAACAGAGAAGACTGGGAAGTGAGAGAAAATAGCAACATGACCTACTCACTTCAAGGGCTTAACTTTTACTTAACCTCTCACATAAGCAGAAATTATTGGTTGAGCAGGGTATACCCAGAAAGGATAAAGAAAGCTCATATTAATGGTGATTTCCATATCCATGAACTGCAAGCTCTGAGCGTTTACTGCGTAGGGTGGGACCTCTGGGACCTTTTGCTTACAGGGTTTGGGGGAGTTCCAGGTAAGGTTGAAAGCAGGCCTCCCAAGCATTTTACCTCTGCCCTTGGTCAAGCCGTTAACTTCTTATACACTTTACAAGGTGAAGCAACAGGTGCACAGGCTTTCTCCAACTTTGATACACTCTTGGCACCATTTATAAGGTACGATGGATTAAACTACTACCAGGTAAAACAAGCAATTCAGGAGTTTATCTATAATCTGAACATACCAACCAGAACAGGTTTTCAGGCACCTTTCACAAACCTAACCTTTGACTTGAAAGTCCCAGAGTATTATAAGCATCAGGGTGTTACAGTTGGAGGTGTGATAAAGAATGAGACCTATGGAGAGTTTCAAGAAGAGATGGACATGCTAAACAGGGCCATTTTTGAGGTTATGGTTGAGGGTGATGCAAAGGGAAGGGTTTTTACCTTCCCCATACCAACCTATAATATAACAGAGGATTTTGATTGGGAAAATCCAAACTACGATGGTCTATGGAAGATGAGCGGTAAGTATGGAATACCCTACTTTGCTAACTTTATAAACTCAGACATGAAGCCAGAGGATGTGAGGAGTATGTGTTGTAGGCTAAGACTTGAGGTTAAAAAGCTTGAAAAAAAAGGAGGGAGTTATTTTGGAGCCAATCCCCTTACTGGTTCTATAGGTGTTGTAACTATAAACCTGCCTAGGTTAGGATATATCTCCAAGTCCGAAGAAGACTTTTTGGAAAGGCTTGAAGAGCTGATGGAGCTTTCTAAGGAGAGCCTCGAAATAAAAAGGGGTTTTCTGGAAGAGCTTACAGAAAAAGGACTTTACCCTTACTCCAAATTCTATCTAAGAAGTGTAAAGGAGAAGTTTGGAGAGTATTGGAAAAACCACTTCTCTACTATAGGGCTCGTTGGAATGAACGAAGCATGCTTGAACCTTCTTGGTAGACCCATATACTCTGATGAGGGTAGAACCTTTACAGTTAAGGTGCTTGATTTCATGAGAAAAAAGCTTATAGAGTTTCAGGGAAAGACTGGAAACAATTATAACCTTGAAGCCACACCGGCAGAGTCCGCATCCTACAGGCTTGCCAAAATAGACAAAGCTAAGTTTCCAGGTATTGTAGTGGCTAATGAGGATAGATACAAAAAGGGGGCTGAACCCTTTTACACAAATTCTACACAGCTTCCGGTAAACTACACAGATGACCCCTTTGAGGCGCTTGACCTTCAGGATGAGTTTCAGACACGTTACACAGGTGGAACTGTACTTCACTTCTTTGTTGGAGAGAGGATATACGATGTAAGAGCCCTTAAGAACTTTGTTAAGAAGGTATGTGAGTACTACAGACTGCCTTACTTTACCATAACCCCAACCTTCAGTGTCTGCCCCAATCATGGCTATATACCAGGTGAGAAGGATAGGTGCCCACTGTGTGCAGAAGAAACAGAGATATATTCAAGAGTTGTTGGATACCTAAGGCCAGTCCATCAGTGGAACGAGGGCAAAAGGGAGGAGTTCAAGATGAGAAAAACCTTTAACATAGACAAAATAATATGAGTCTCGCAGGTTATAAAGCACACTTTCAGAAGGAAGGTTCCTACTGCTTTTTTAAAATAGGCGGGTTTCAGAGGTTTACCCTGATAGATTATCCTGGTAAAGTAGCCTGTATAGTTTTCACTCAGGGATGTAACTTTAGATGTCCTTACTGTTATAACATTGAGCTTGTTCTTCCAGAACGCTATGGCCCCCTCATACCTAAGGAGGAGGTGTTTTCATTCCTGATGGAAAGGAGGGGAAAGCTGGATGGTGTTGTCATAACTGGTGGAGAACCTACTTTGCAGAAGAAGGGTTTGGAGAACTTTGTTGAAAGAGTCAAATCCTTTGGTTTTTCTGTAAAGCTCGATACAAACGGTGCTTTCCCTGAGGTTGTAAAGAGTCTTTTAGATAAGGGAGTGGTTGATTACATAGCAATGGATGTTAAGGCTCCGTTGAAGAAATACCAACAGGTTGTTAGAACAAAGGTGGACACAAAAAAGATAGAGGAGAGCATAGGGCTCATCATGAATTCTGGTGTAGATTATGAGTTTAGGACTACGGTTGTAAAGGACCAACTCTCAAGAGATGACCTTATCAGAATAGGGATCCTTTTAAAAGGTGCAAAAAGGTATTACCTTCAAAGATTCATACCTGGAAAAACTCTGGATCCAGAGTATATAGGAAAGACCACTTACACAGAGAGAGAGTTTGAAGACACAGCCAACGAGCTGAAAAAGTACGTAAAAGAATGTTATGTTCGATGACCTATTTGCATTCTAAGAGAACGTAATTTCCATCGAACTCCTTACCTTTAACCAGAGCACTGCAGGACGGAAGCTCAAAGGTATACTCCTCCTTTGTCACAATAAGAGCTCCCTTTTTTACATCTGGTTTTTCTAAAAATTTTATACACCTTTGAGAGTAAAAAACCAGAGCCGAATCTTCTGACCTGTAAAAGTAAACATCTCCAATGTGATCCTTTACAATGGGATAGGCTCTTGGCGTAAACCTATCCTTTTCGTAAAGGTAAGAGTAGGACAAAAGGACAAGCAGAAGGGGAAAGGCCAAATAGGTTACTCTCTTTATGTACTTCTCTGTGGTACAGTAAGATAGCATAATGGCTAAAGGTGGATAAGAAAAGAGCAGATAGTGATGTAGCCTATTCTTAGCAAGGCTAAAAAAGATAAGCACGTAAAAGAACCAAAAGAGGTGAGGAAGCAGCTCTCCTCTTAGTGCCCTTATGAGTTTTGGATATAGGGGAATATAAAAAGCTGTGGACGCAAGAATTATTATAAGGTAGTAATAAAAGGGATAATTATGGACTCTTCTTTGGCCTGTGTATCTCATAAGGTTTTCGTAAATAAAAAACTTGTAAAAGTAAAGATGACCAAACTTATAAAGCATAAAAAAGTACCAGCTCCCACCTAAAAGCAGGAAGATAAACAAGCCCTTCAACGTAAAAACTTTTAGGTCCCTCTTCCAAAGGATATAAACTCCTAATGGAAGTAAAACACCAACTGGACCTTTTGTCAAGAAGGCTAAAGCTATGAAGAGCCAGCCTATGCTTGTTCTTTTCTTCAAGAAAAAGTAAAGCCCCCCTATCATGAAAAAGTTAAGAAGCATCTCAGGAACAACAGCCCTTGACTCTATCCAAAGATGGGGAAAGGTCAAAAGGATGAGAAAGCTCCCTTTTGCCAAAGAATCCCCAAAATTCCCCTTTGCTATCATGTAGGTAAAAAGGGCAACTCCAACTGCTGAAAGTCCAGAGATTAACCTTGCCGAGAACTCACTCATACCAAAAAGATGTGAAGAGATAAGGACCATCCAGTAAAGAAGGGGTGGCTTTTCAAACCTTGTGCTGCAGTTGTAATAGGGTATCAAAAAGTTACCATCCTTTATCATGTTTAAAACAGCATCCATATTCCTTCCTTCATCAAGGGATGTAAAACCCAAGAACCAGTTTCCAAAGACAAAAAAATAGAGGGAGAGCAGGATAAAGCTAATCATGAGCTGACCTTAACATCTTTTTAACTAACCCATAGGAGAAAATGCCTATCAGGGCACCAGAGAACACATCTAAGGGAAAATGAACTCCCAGGTACACCCTTCCGTAAGCTATTAAAAAGGCGTAGGTAAACAGAAGAAATTTCAGGATAAAGGGAGCTCTTTGAGAAAAAAAGCAGGCAAGCAAGAAGGCCATGGCTGTATCTCCTGATGGGAAAGACTTATGGTAAAGGTTCTCAAGAAGGTAAACATCCTTTAGCATACTTGCTGGTCTTGGTACATCAAACATGAGCTTAAGCAGGTAGACTACAGTGCTCTCTAAAGCAACTGATAAGGTAAAGAGTACTATCTTTCTTCTTTGGAGAAAGCTTACGTAGATAAGGACTGGAAGAAGAACGTAACCCTTTCCAAAAAGATAAAAGTTTTTGAAAAAATCATCAAGCAATGGATGTCTTGCATGGTTTATAAAGTAAAAAAGCTCTACGTTTAGGGTGAAGTTTTCTATATTCATAGCATACTATGATAGATCAGATACGAAACCCTTCCAAAAAGCAGGTTACTCCTCCAACAGATAACTGAATATTGCCTCTACGATGGAAAGCAGT
>JBKBPE010000003.1:19055-34412 GCA_046293375.1 Aquificaceae bacterium | reverse complement strand
ATATCTGACGAAATCCTTTGAATGGATGTAGATATGACCTTTTTAGCCTCAAGCTCAGCCCTCTCTCTGGCTTCATCCTCTATACGCTTTATCAACCTGACGCTGTCAACTCTTGCCATTTCCTCTGCCCTTTTTAGCACTTCCGTTCTAGCTTCCTCTATACTCATTGAAGCTATCCTTTGGAGCTCAAGCAGTTCCCTCTTCTTTAAAGCTTCTATCTCTCTTTCCTTTTCTGTTATGCTCTGTATCCTATTCTCTAACTCTTTTTGTATGTTCTCTACTCCCCTTTCTCTATCCCTTAGCTCCCTTTCCCTTCTGTATAGCTCCTCTTCTCTCCTTTCTAAGATTTCAAGCCTCCTTTCAAGCTGACTCTCTTTCTGCGTCAAAGATTGCTCCATCTTTTGAAGCTTTAACTTATTTTCAGATAAGTAATCTTCTACTTCCTTCTTCCTTCTTTCTAGGTCTGACCTGAGTCTTTTTATCTCTTCTTCTGCCTTCAAAAGTGTATTCTTGGCATCCTCTTTAGCATCCTGCCTTATCTTTTCAGCCTCTTCTCTTGCTCTTTTTGTTAACTCAAAGACCTCTTCCCTTACTTTTTCCATGTCTATCTCTGGAAGCTTTGCCTGCTTGGCCTTCCCCAATCTGGAAAGTAAAAAACCAAATCCAACTGACGCCGAGCTGATGATAACTATCAAGAGAATAAACTCAAAGCTCATATCTTTTACCTCCTTTTTCAATGACATACTCTTCTGTGACTATAAAGTCCACTGGCTGATCCCACTCATCTGTGGGAAACTCTTCCACCATCTGAAAGCTATAAGCGACTCCAACCTTTACCCCCCTTATCTTCTTCAGAAGCCTATCGTAAAAACCCTTCCCAAAACCTATTCTATACCCCTTTATGTTAAAGGCCAAGCCAGGAACAAAGGCCAACTCCACCTCTTCTGGATTTATCTCCTCACCATATTGGGGTTCAAGAATGCAGAAAGAGCCTCTTTTGAAAGCCTCCATACTGTCGACCTTGTAGAGTCTTAGCTCATTCTTATCAACCTTTGGGAAAATTGTCTCCTTGCCTGAGTATGTTGATTCTAAGAAGATGGGTGTTATATCCGGTTCCTTTTTGAAGGGACAGAACAGAAGGAGTTTTTTAGCTTTTTTAAACTCTGGTAGAGACCTTATTCTCTCGTTTATACGTTCGGAAAAAAGCCTTACTTCCTCCTCTCCCATCTCATCCCTTTTATTTAAGAAATGTTCTCTCAGTTCCTTTTTATTCCTCAAAACTTTCATCTTCCGCCTCCTTTTTTAGGAGGGGAAGGCAAGATAAACCCGCCCTTGCCGTGGCAAGAGAGGCTCCGGTGGGCCCCTTTCCATAAGGTGGGAGATCTCCCAGGATGCCTACGAGACAATCCCGGAGGCCAATCTCCCTATTAGCTCACCTTGTGGACCCCAATTTAAACCTCTATACCACCAACAGGGCAGGCTTTATATGAGCCTTGCACCAAACCTTACCTCAAGGGAACTTATCAGAGCATCAACGATGCCGTTGGCTTCCCCATCGGACATGCTACCATCAAAGCTCCTAAGCACTAATCTAAAACTCACTCTCTTCTTGCCTTCCCCAACTTCTAAGCCTGTGTAAACGCTAAACGTTTTCACTTCTTCTACCTTCTCAAAACTTTTTATATAAGATATTAATTTATCCACATGGGTGTCTTTGTCTACAGTTAAGGTTATATCCCTAATAACCGGTGGAAACTTGGAGAAGTGTCTGTACTGCTTGACAGGAGAGAAGGTTGGAATATCCATCTCACCGATGAAGACCCTACCTCTAAGTTCCAAAGCTTTTGAGACCTCAGGGTGAAGCTGACCTAAAAACCCTATAACTTTATCATCCATAGTCAGGCATGTTCCAACGTTAGGATGCATAAACTCATGAAGTGATTTATCCGTACTCAACTCTACACCAAAAAGCCTTCCTATGTCAAGCATTAGAGATAGAAGGCTATAGGCGCTGTGACCTTCTTCGGGATATAGCCTTTTTGTCCCGACAAGCAGCAATCCAACCTTTTCTTTCTCCCCTTCCATTGTATAAACCCTTCCTACCTCAAAGAGACCCATGCTGTAAATATGCTGTCTTTGATTTTGTATACAAGCCTTTATCAGAGATGGTAAGAGTGAACTTCTCATGAATTTTTGAGTTTTCACCAATGGGTTTATTATCTCAACGTCAGGCTTTTCTATTTTAAGAACTTCGTAAAGGCTATCTTCCTCAAAGGAGAAGGATATAATCTCACAAAGTCCATTGCCTGCAAGAAAATCTCTTATCTTATCCGCTCCATCTTTTGTTTTGGAGGCTCGTACAGGAAGGGAAAAGTCTTGGGAAGGTAAAGAGTTGTAGTTTTTTGTTCTTAGAATCTCTTCTATTATGTCCACATCCCTTGATATGTCAAAACTTCTGTGGGACGGTACATAAACTTCAACTCCGCATCTTTGCACTTGGTTTGGTATTTCAAGGTTACTAAGTATTGAGCTCACTTCCTCTTTTTCCATAAATTCTCCAGTGTACCTTCTGTACTTTTCCTGATGGAGGAATACTTTTGGTGGAGTGTATGGTTTTTGGTAAACATCCCTTATAGCAACGAGTCTACCACCAGAGGATTCCATTATAAGCTTTATGGCTTCGTCTTGGTACTTTTTTATTCCCTCTATATCTACTCCCCTCTCGAACCTGTATGAGCTCTCTGTTTGTAAATTCAAAAGCTTGGAGGACCTTCTTATCCTGTATGGATCAAAGTAAGCAGATTCTAAGAGTATCTTCTTGGTTTTTTTAGTTACTGAGCTTTCCATTCCCCCCACGATGCCAGCAATGGCTAATGGTTTTGATGAGTCTGCAATAACAAGGTTATCTTCGCCCAGCTCTTTTTCAGAACCCATCAAAGTTAAAATTCTTTCACCTTTTTTGGCACTTCTTACCACAATGCTACCTTGCAAGCTTTCAAGGTCAAAGGCATGAAGGGGCTGACCATCCCTGAGCATGATGTAATTGGTTATATCCACAACGCTATTTACGCTCCTCAATCCAGACTGCCATAACCTCCTTCTTATCCATAGAGGAGCTTCCTTAACACAAACATCTTCTATGACGGCACCCCTATACCTTTTACAATCCCCATCTTCTATTGATATATCTATATTCCCTTCTTCTCCGTATTCAGACATCTGTTGTTCTTTCTTATTTAGTCTCAATATGGTACTGATATCCCTGGCAATGCCCCTTATGCTCAGCAGGTCCCCTCTGTTGGGTGTTATTTCTATCTCCAAAATGTATTCTCCAAAGCCTAAAAGTTCATAGACAGATGTTCCAGGTTTTATATCTTCATACACTTTCAGAAGGCCTTCTGAATGGGTTTCTAACATAAGCTCCTTTGCAGACAAAAGCATACCCTCAGAAACTACGCCGTGCACCTCCCTTTTACTCACGCACAGGTCACCCACCCTTGAATTGGGAAGGGCGACCATAACACCATCGTTTACCCTCACCGATAGGTCACCTGTTACTATTTTTAGATGAGTACCTTGTCCTACATTAACGGTGCAAACAGTAAGGTCTTTCCTCGATGGATGCTCCCTCAAGTCTAAAACCCTTCCAAATACAACGCCTTCTATAGGTGCATCAAACTTGTAAAGGCTTGTTTCAGCACTTCTTAAGGTGAGCTCTCTACACACATCTTCAGGATATACGTTCTCAATGTGGAGGAACTCAGAAAGCCAGGAGTAAGGTATCTTCATGGATAACATTATACTTTGACTACACGCCGGGTGAAAAATTCAAAAAAGCTCAGACACAAATCTATCAATAAAAAAGTGGTAGGGCTATAAGCAGGTAGAAAGCCTATACTGATAGACATCCAATATGCTTATGCTATTGGATTTGGTTTGATGATGCCTAATTTCTCATCCGGCGTATGTTTATGATTATAAGAGGGAAGTTATGCATATTGTAGAGCTAAAGGATGTTTCAAAGGTTTATAGGATATACAAAAAGCCAGTGGACAGGTTAAAGGAGTTGCTCCTCAGAAGGAGCTTCAGCTATGAGAAAGTAGCCCTCAAAGATGTAAACGTAAGGGTTAGGAAGGGGGAATCCCTTGGTGTTGTGGGGGAGAATGGAGCTGGGAAGAGTACTCTTCTCTCAATAATATCCGGTGTTCAATCTCCCACATCTGGTTACATAAAGGTTGATGGTAGGGTATGTGCCATCCTTGAGTTGGGGGCTGGCTTTCATCCAGAGTTTACAGGAATTGAAAATACTTACATGTATGCCTCTCTCATGGGACTGTCTAAGGATGAGATAGATAAGAAGCTGAGCTTCATTATAGATTTCTCTGAGCTTGGAAATTTCTTTTACCAACCCATCAAGACTTACTCAACGGGCATGATAGTTAGGTTGGCCTTTTCAGTTATGATAGCCATCGAACCAGAGGTCTTTATAATAGATGAAGCACTTTCCGTGGGGGATATACACTTTCAAAAAAGATCCTTTGACAAGATAAGGGAATTCAGGGACAAGGGCGGTACCCTTATCTTCACTACACATTCTATGTACCAGATAACTAACGTATGCGACAAAGCCATATGGCTAAAGGATGGAAAAGTGCAGATGGAGGGTGACCCCTTCAGCGTGGTAAAGGAGTACGAGGATTACATGAGAGAAAAAGATAAGGTAAGCGAGGAACAAGTCAGCGTCCAAAGGGCTGACGTTGCTCATGCTTATATAGAAGACTTTCAGCTCTCTCATAGGGAGATAAAGCCTGGAGATACACTCAAGGCATGGATAAGGGTAAGGTCCAATAAAAAAGAAAGGGTTGTTGTGGCTGTGCTCTTTAGGAGGAACGACAACATGCTCATAAGCGTATACTCAACAGAGCACGAGATGAGAGAGGTTAACGTAGATGGTGAAAGGGATATTCTGTTCTCCTTTGAGGATTTCCCCCTTCTTCATGGTATGTACTTTGTAAATGCTTGCCTATTAGATGAAACTGCAAGCGTGGTTTACGATATAAAGAGTTTGCCTCTTAACGTACCTAAGGGGGATAGATCAGAATTAGGGATCTTTAGAATAAAGGGGAACATTCTTACATCCTAATATGGGAGGGTGACGGGAGTTGAACCCGCGACCCGTGGATCCACAGTCCACTGCTCTGCCATCTGAGCTACACCCTCCTTATTCTTATTATATTCCATAAAGGTTCATGAGCAATCCAACCGCCACCACAGAAGCTGTCTCTGACCTAAGAACAAAAGGGTGGAGCCTTATGGATATAAAACCTTTCTCTACCAATGCCTTTGACTCCTTTTCTGCAAACCCCCCCTCGGGACCAACTACAAGGCTCACGCTTTCAACTCCTTTCAGGTCTATCTCTTTCATGCTCTTTCCCTCGGAAAAGTTGTCCAGGAGTAAGTTCAAGTCTTCCTTAGCTTCTATATCCTCAAGCTTGATAGGCCTTTCTACAAGCATGGGTATTGGTCTTCCACACTGCTTGAAAGAAGCTAAGGATAGCCTTTCCCATCTTTCTAACCTTCTCTCTACAACCTCTACATTTCTAAAGCTCCTGCTAGATACTATTGGGAAAAGTCTGTAAGCTCCTGCCTCGCTGACCTTCTCCACGATGTAGTCCATGCTTTTTAGGTCTATTGGCACACACTGACAGAGCATGACCTTGGGCTTTGGGAAGGGTTTTGTATCCTCCTTTAGTATTCTGCAGAGAGCTTGTCGATGCTCCAATTGTTCAAGAGAGCATAAGTAGAGCCTGTCATTGAGCCATACCTCTAAACTATCCTTTACCTTTAACCTACTTGCCTTTATATGTTTTGTCTCTTCTTCAGACAGGATAATGTGAGAACCTATCTTTTCCTTTCCTATGAACCTTTGCATTCAACAGGGGGGGATACCCCCAAGGGAATTACTTGACGGATTCTCTGAGATCCTTGGCAGGCCTGAAGGTGACTACTTTCCTGGCTGGTATGCTTATGACTGCACCGGTCCTTGGATTCCTCCCCTTTCTTGCTGCCCTTGTCCTGACTGTGAATATACCAAAGCCAGGAATGGCAACCCTTTCCCCCTTCTTAAGAGAACCAGAGACAGCAGATATGGCAGATTTAAGAGCGGCATCCGCCTGCTTTTTTGTGATGCCAGCTCCCTTTGCAACGGCTGAAATAAGTTCAGCTTTTGTCATGGCAAATCCCTCCTTTAAAGAGTTTTACTGAAATATAATAATACATTAGGCTTAGAAAACATGCAAGAGGAAACTATAAAGGTTGCTTCTTATAATGTTAACTCTATAAAGAGCAGAAAAGAGCTTGTTATATCTTGGTTAGAAAGATGTGATATAGACTTGCTGGCTCTTCAGGAGCTAAAGACGGAGGATGCAAATTTCCCTGTAGAAGGCTTCCAAAAGTTAGGGTACGAATGCTATACATACGGGCAAAAGACATACAACGGCGTTGCTATATGCTCAAGGCTTGATATAAAAGATGTGTTCAAAGGTATTGGGGACTCCAAATGGGATGAGGAAAGAAGAGTTATAGGCTGTAAGTTGAAAGACATATGGATAATTGATGTATACTTCCCACATGGCGATCAAAAAGGAACTGAAAGGTTCTACAAAAAGCTACAGTTTTATAGGAGGTTTGTAAAATTTCTTGAGGATAGGTTTAGTCCAGATGAAAAGATAGTGCTTGTTGGAGATATGAACGTAGCCTTAGAAGACAAGGATGTTTATGACCCACTTCTACTAAGAGACACCATAGGAACTATGGAGGAGGAAAGGCAGGCTTTGAAGGACCTCATGGATTGGGGTTTTATAGATGCTTTTAGATATCTCTATCCGGATAAGAAGCAGTTTACATGGTGGGATTATATAGGTGGTATGGTGTGGAAGGACAAAGGTATGAGGATAGATTACATACTTATAACAAGGCCAATGCTGACTAAGGTAAAAGACGTGTACGTAGACATGTGGGCAAGAAAGAGAAGAAGTCCAAAGCCATCTGACCATGCCCCCATTGTTGGAGTGTTTGAAGCATGAAAGCTATAGTCTTTGCCATTATGGCAAGCCTTGTATGGGGTATGGCTCCACCCATCTTCAAGCTTGTTTTAAAGGCCGGGATACCACCCTCCGTTGCCCTAATATTTCATAACCTGGCTGCTTTCTCTGCGGCCTTGCTTATAACCTTCCTCCTTGGGGAGAAGATGGTCTATTCTCCAAAGCACTTTCTCTTTGCCATGCTTGGTGGTGTTATGTCTGGGTTCCTTGGCCTTTACCTTTTCTTTTTGGCGTTGAAGCGGGGTGACGTTTCTGTAGTTTCTCCCATAGCCTCCATTTCTCCCCTTTGGAGTGCTATCTTTGCCCATTTGGCTTTGGGTGAAGGCTTAAGCCCAGTAAGGGTACTGGGGATAATCTTAGTTATAGCGGGTGCTTCTCTTTTGATGGTCTCTCTCCAAAGATGAAAAGGGTTCTTCTCTCTATTGTAGTAGGCTTTTTCCTTTACCTTCCCTTCTCAAAGTATGAGCTTTGGTTCTTCTTGTTTCCGGCTCTTTATGTCCTTCTGCTCTATCCATCAGTCAGATTTTGGTTTTCTGCAGGCTTTGTTTTCTTTACCCTATCGTTAAGGTGTGTAAACATAGCGAGCGTACAGTATGGGGAAATAGAACCTCTTTTGGCTTACATCCTCCTTTTTCTCTTTGCCCTTTTCCTCTCCTCTTATCAGATGGCCCTTCCCATCTACCTTTGGAAAAGGGTGGGAAAAGGAAAGCTTTCTCTGATCCCCCTCCTCTATACAACCTTTGAAGTTATAAGGTCCTATTTCCCTTACGGTGGATTCCCTTGGCTTTTGCTCGGCTCCGTATGGGTGAACGTACCACTTTTAAAAGAAACGTTATACCTTACAAAGGTATACATAATGGGTTTTTTACTCTGGCTTTTGGTGTACCTTTCTCTAAAAAGAAGATTTTTCTTTATTTTCCTCTTGCTTTCATTTTTGACAGTGTTCAGCCTGTACGTGGAGAGGTCACTTGTAAAGAAAGTTGAGAAGGGAAGAGAGATAAAGGTAGCTCTCGTGCAAACTGCCATACCCCAGCAGGACAAGCTTTACTCAGAAAGGTTTGATAGATACACAGACAGCATCCTCTACCTTATAGAGGAGGCTCAGGAGAGCAAACCAGACCTAGTTGTACTTCCAGAGTCTGCTCTACCCATTTTGCTCTCCGATGAAGGGAGAAAAGAAAGGATGAAGCTCTTTGAGCTTAGCTACAGGACACCTATACTTGTAGGACTCATAGACATTAGGGAGGGCCTAAAACCTTACAACTCAGCCTATTTGATAAAGGATGGTGAGGTGGTTGATCACTATGACAAGATCAGGCTTCTTCCCATAGGTGAGTACATGCCTTTCCCCTTTGCCTTCTTAAAGGATATATTTCAAGCCATAAATGGGATGGATTACACACCCGGAGATAAGGAAAGTCCAATAATCTATGACCATGTAAGGATAGCAACTCCAATATGCTTTGAGATAGCTTACTATGACCTTATAAAGAAACTATCCCAAAGAGCTGACCTCATAGCGGTTCTAACTAACGATGGATGGTTCAACGACAGCGACTGCAGTGCACAGCATTTCTCATGGGCAAGGGTTAGGGCCATAGAAAACGGTAAGTACATCCTCTGGGTTAACAACTCTGGAGATACTGCAATAATAGACCCATTTGGAAAGGTTATAGAAAAGCTCGGCTACATGAAAAGGGGTATCCTGATAGGTTATGTTAAGCTCGTTGATTAATATACCAAATCTCATATCGCTTTTTAGGCTCCTGGCATCTCCCCTTCTACTCTTTGTGGACAGCAGGTTTTTACCTTATCTCTTCATGCTTTTGGCTCTTACGGATGCCTTAGACGGCTTTGTTGCACGAAAGCTCAAGGTCAGAACGGAGCTGGGAATGGTATTAGACCCACTTGCAGACAAAGCTCTACTTCTTGTAGGGCTTTACATATGCACTTTTAAGCTTTACTCCATTCCTAAGGTCCTTTTTTTAACTCTCCTTATGAGGGATGGCTTTTTACTGATAGGCGGGTTACTATTTTTGAAGAAGAAAGGTAAAGTACCCTCACCAAGCCTTTACGGTAAGCTGACAACCTTCTCTCTTTCAACTACAGCACTCTACGCCATGGTATTCCAAAAAGGAAATGTCCTCTTTTTGGCCTTCTTCCTATCGCAGACCCTTGTTATCATATCTTGGATAGACTACTCAGTAAGGGGCATCTATGCATTAAAATCTAATACATGCAAAAAGGACCTGGAGAGCACATGATAGCTATAAACAGAGAAGCAAGAGCAGAGTATGACATAATAGAGTCTTACGAGGCTGGGATAGAGCTTGAAGGCTCAGAAGTAAAAGCGCTAAGAAGTAAACAGACTGTATCTTTCAAAGACAGCTTTGTGAGGATAGAAAGAGGAGAAGCCTTTCTTTATAACCTCTACATTGCACCTTACAGATACGCTACCATAAAACCACCAGACCCCTTGAGGAAGAGGAAGCTTTTGCTCCACAAGAGGGAGATAATAAGACTCATGGGAAAGGTTAAAGAGAAAGGTTACACCATTATACCCCTCAGACTTTACTTTAAGGAGAATAGAGTAAAGGTAGAGATAGGGTTAGTAAAGGGCAAAAAGCTCTATGACAGAAGACAGGAGATAAGAGAGAGGGACCTAAAAAGACAGTTGGAAAGGGAGATAAAGGAAGGAAAATTAAAGCTGTAAGGCTTTGGGTATGATTATACTTCCATCCTCACCGCCAAGAACTACGGTTCTGCCCAAAAGATAGAAAAGCCCAGTTATGAGGCATGCAACAGCATCCAACTCATCCTGAGTGTTTTCTTCCTTTTGGAGAGAAAATCCAAGCTTTCTGAAAAGACTCTTTATAGCTTCTTTATCTTTCCTTTTGACACCAAAAACGTCGTAAAAGGCGCCAGGAAAAACTTCGTAAACTTGCTTTCCGGAACCTTTCAGTGTACTGCTCAGCCTGATTCCTCTTTCTGTAAGCATGCGCATGGGACCCAAAGTTATGGGAAAAAACCTTATACCAAGCTCTTTAAGCTTCACATCACATTCCCTTAGATGTCTCCCAGTCCTATCCTCTACGGTTTTCCTATCCTTAGGGAGAGAGAGGGGGGCATCTATGAATATATAGTCAAAGTCTCCGGCAAGCTCCAGTATGTGTTCATCTTTATAAAGAACTCTGGTCTTTACAACTTTCCTATCAAGGTAGGCACATCCTGTTGGCCTTCTTTCACTACCAGATAGGTCAAGTCCAAGCACGCTAAAGGATGTGGGACTTTTCCCGCACTCTGCTATTCCTATAGCCATAGGTCAGATAAAGAATAAAGCCCAAGGTGTTCCATACAATAAACCTTATCCAAGTCTCTTTTGAAAGCCCACCCATTATAAAAAGGAGTAATGAAAGGTTGATAGGAAGTAAAACTTTGGCATAGGGAACCCTAAAGGCAGCTAAAGATTCACCGCTTCTCCTTAGAAGAATTACGCCTATACCTACCATGAAGTAGGCAAAAAGTGTACCTATATTTACGAGCTCTGCAAGCATCTTTAGTGGTATAAAGGCTGCCAACAAAGATATGATAAAGCCCCCTATGAAGGTTGATACATAGGGTGTTTTATACCTATGGTGTATAAGAGAAAGCTTCGAAGGAAGAAGCCCATCCCTCGAAAGAGCATACATTATTCTCGTAAAACCAAGACCCATAACTAACATAACGCTCGTTATGGTTATTACTGCACCAACAGTTATTATGTCTGCAACCCTTTTGTTACCTACTCTGTACATAGCAAAGGCAAGAGCATCTGGAACGTTTAGCTCCTTGTAGTTTACCATGCCAACCAGGACAAAACTAACAGATATATAAAGTAGCGTACTCATACTCAAAGAAAGGACAAGCCCAAGAGGAACGTTTTTTGTCGGATTCTTTGTCTCCTCTGCCACGGTTGAAACAGCATCAAACCCCAAGTAGGCAAATATTATAAGGGATGCAGCATGCCAAACACCACTCAAACCGTATGGGAAGAAGTTGACCATATTATCCAGGTTTATGTGTTTTATACCAATAAACAGAAATAGAATAAGTACAGAAAGCTTTAAAAGAACTATAAAAGTGTTTACTGTAGCACTTTCTTTTATGCCTACGGTAAGGAGCGCAAATATAGCTATTATGCCAAGAAGGGCAAAGATGTCTACAAAGGAACCTCTGGTTGGGTCATAGGCACCAGTGAGAAGTAGGGGTAAAGAGAGTCCAAGGTTTTGCTCTAAGTAGGTGCGCAGGTAACCAGACCAACCAATAGCCACGGCAGCCGTTGCCACGCCATACTCGACCAGTAAGTTCCATCCAACAAACCATGCCATGAGCTCTCCAACCGTAGCGTACGTAAAGCTGTATGCACTACCAGATATAGGATAGGCTGAGCTCAGCTCTGCATAAACCAAAGCGCTTATACCTATTGCAACGGCACCAAGTATAAAGGAAAAGACTATACCAGGACCAGCGTAGAGCGCTGCAGCCTGACCAGTTATGACAAATATACCGGCTCCTATTATAGCACCTATGCCTAAAAGCGTAAGGTCAAAGAGCCTAAGCTTCTTAGGAAATCTCCCTTCATTTATAGCATAGCACTTTTTTTTAAAAAGCTCCTCCCAGAGCATTTTTTAGATTATAATAGATTTGGAGAGATTACACTGTTGGTATTCATCCACCACATCTTCTGGCCTTCCTATCCTAAATATCCTATGACCTTCTATCCACATGACCCTATCGCAGACCATCTTCACATCATCCATAGAGTGGGATACAAAAACCATGGTAACACCCCTATATTTGAACTCCATCATCCTTTCAAGGCACTTTTTCTGAAAGCTTATATCGCCCACGGCAAGCACCTCATCTATAAGAAGTATCTCAGGGTCAATGTGTACTGCTATGGAAAAGCCAAGCCTTGCAACCATCCCAGATGAGTACATCCTCACGGGTTGGTCTATAAACTCTCCTAGCTCTGAAAACTCTATAATGACATCCATCTTTCTAAGCACCTCTTTCCTGGTCATACCCAATAGAACACCGTTTAAAATTATGTTCTCCCTCCCGGTTAGGTCATCACTGAAGCCAGCTCCAAGCTCTAGAAGTGGAGAAACTCTGCCATTGACAAAAACTTTCCCCCTGGTAGGTTTTAAAACACCAGCCATGAGTCCAAGCAGCGTGCTCTTGCCAGCACCGTTTTTACCTATAACACCAAAGGTCTCACCCTTGTAAACTTCAAAGGACACATCCCTTAGAGCTTCGAACCTTTTCCTTTTTAATTCCTTTATAGCTTTTGGGAAATTGAAAATGAATCCTTTTATGCCAGCCTTTACGTGCGTATAAAGTGGATAAGATTTACTGACCTTTTCAAAGATTATAACTGGTTCTTTACTCATAGTACCTCTGCAAACCTCCACGAAAGTCTCCTAAAGGTTACGTACCCTATAAAAAATATAAGTATAGAGTAAGCTAAACTTGATAGAAAGTAGGATAGGTCAATAAAACCCTTTAAGAAAAGGTTCCTCCAGTTTACCATTAAAAGAGCCAATGGGTTAAGGTATAGCAAAGCTCTGTAGCTTTCGGGTATCATGTTCTCACTGTATACAACGGGTGTAAAGTAAAAGAGGAGAGTCAGGATGATGCCTACCAATCTGTCCGTATCCCTGAAAAAAAGGTGTATTGAGGACAAAAAGAGAGCCAAACCGTAAGTCATTAAAAACTGAACTAGAAGGAGAAAAGGTATAAGGATAGGCATCAATCCGCTAAGCTCCTTCCCATAAATGTACATGAAGAGTATCACAACGGGTATGGAAAGCAAGAAATGAAAAGTATGGTTCATCACAGAAGATAGGGGGATGGTTTCTCTTGGAAAGTTGAGTTTCTTAATAAGAGATGCGTTATCCAAAAGCACAAGGACAGAAGAACTGACTGCATTTGAGAACCATTGCCAAGGGAAAAGTCCGCTTATCAGAAACAAGGGGTAATCTTCAATGGGAACCTTCATAAAGACTTTAAAAGCTAAGTAGAAGACAAAGGCAAAGGTTAAGGGGTGCAGTATAGACCATGCGTAACCGAGTACGCTGCTCTTGTACCTTACCTTTATTTCCTTTTGCGTGAGCACATATGCTATATCGAATATGTACATGAGCTTTATTATAAGTTTATGTGATATAATTTGACATCCTGAAGGAGGTAAGATATGAGCAGCCTTATCTATGAAGTAGAAAGAAGGTATAAGCTTAAGAGGAACTTTCCCAAGTTTATGGTAGGTGATACTGTAAAGGTCTACTACAAGATCGTTGAGGGTGATAAGGAAAGGGTACAACCCTTTGAGGGCATTGTTATGAAGATAAAAGGGGGAGGGATAAACAAAAGCTTTACCATCAGAAAGGAATCTTATGGTGTAGGTATAGAGAGAATATTTCCCTACTCAAGCCCAAACATAGAGAAGATAGAACTGATCAAGCACGGTAAAGTGAGAAGAGCAAAGCTCTACTTCCTAAGGAAGTACAAAGGTAAAGAGGCAGCAGGGAAGATAAGGGAGATAAGAGCTTGGGAAAAGAAAAAGTAAGCTGTGAGTATGAACTCAGCTTTTGGGAAAAGGGGCTCTTAGTTGCAGGCGTTGATGAGGCTGGGAGGGGCCCGCTTGCTGGCCCAGTGGTAGCTTCGGCAGTCATACTTCCTCTATTTACCGAGGCCTTCATAGACAGGGATTCCAAGAGAATGTCCCAAATGGAAAGAGAGGAGGCTTATGAGCTGATAAGGAGAAGGGCGCTTTCCATAGGAACTGCTGTGGTTGACAGTGTAGTCATAGACAGGGTAAACATCCTTAACGCAACAAAACTGGCCATGAAGAGGGCCATTGAGGACCTAAAGCATCCCTTTCACGTGGTTATAACAGATTATGTAAAGATAGATGGTCATAATTGCCTACCTTTGGTAAAGGGGGATGAGAAAAGCATAAGCTGTGCTTGTGCTTCGGTAATAGCAAAGGTTCTAAGGGATAGGATAATGGAACATTACCATAGAATATTCCCAGAGTACAATTTTATAAACCACAAGGGGTATCCAACAGTACAGCACAAAGAGAGTATAAAAAAGTATGGGCTTACGGCCATACACAGGGTAAGCTTCAAAAGCGACTGATGCATGTACCAGTATTGATAGAAGAGTCTGTCAACCTTCTTATTGGAGAGGGGCATACGTATGTAGATGCCACTGTAGGGCTAGGTGGACATGCCAAGAGGATACTGGAGAAAGACCCAAAAAGCTACGTTATAGGCATAGACAGAGACCCTTATGCCTTGGAGATGGCCAAGGAGAACTTAAAGGAGTTTGAAGGTAGGTTCTCACTTTACCATGCTAACTTTACAGATTTGGACGAAGTTTTAAAGCAAGAAAAGGTATCCAGCGTTGACGGATTTCTCTTTGACCTTGGTGTTTCCATGCTCCAGCTAAAAAGCTCTAGGGGTTTTTCCTTTCAGAGGGATGAACCCTTAGACATGAGGATGAACCCAGAAGACAAAAAGACAGCTCATCAAGTGGTAAACACATACTCCGAGAGAGAGCTGGAGAGAATTTTCAGTGAGTACGGGGAAGAAAGAAATGCAAAAAAAATAGCTAAGGCCATAGTCCTCAACAGGAAGATTAAACCTATAGAAACAACAGGTGAGCTTGTAAACCTGATCCTATCTTTGGTTCCCAAAAGGTACGGAAGGATACACCCAGCAACCAAGGTATTTCAAGCTATAAGGATAGAAGTGAACGAGGAGCTAAAATCCCTGGAGGTAGCCCTTGAGAAGACTCTTTCTTTTCTTAGCAAAGGCGGTAGGTTGGTGGTCATATCCTTCCACTCTCTGGAGGACAGGATAGTAAAGAACTTCTTCAGAAGGCACAAAGATGTGATAAGGCCCTTGACAAAGAGTCCCATAAGGCCTAGCATAGAAGAGGCAAGAGGAAACCCAGCAAGCAGGAGTGCCAAACTAAGAGCTGGAGAAAGGCTATGAGATACTTTTTTATATCTGTTTTATTTCTGATCGTAAACTTAATTTACGCCTCGTATGCCATCAAAGTTTCCAAAGAGTACACAAAGAAGCTTTCAGAGCTCAGGTTCCAAAAAGAGAGGGAGCTCAAACTTCATGCTAAGATAGAGGAAAGGATAAACTACTCTGTAGCCAAGGAGTACGTAAAAAGGAAGGGTTTTGTTTCCATAGATTGG
>JBKBPE010000003.1:0-19045 GCA_046293375.1 Aquificaceae bacterium | reverse complement strand
GTAGGATAAAGGTTGTTAAGTCCAACCCTTAATGCTTTTATCCTTTGCAGTTGAGACTTCGCTTATAAAATCAAGAGTATCTTCAATTTCAATTATATAAAACCTTTTTTTGCCAACCTGAAGCCGAAGCTCACCTAAGATTTCTACCTCTTGATTGGGGTCTTCTATTTTTTGTCCGTTGACCTTTAGACCACCACCTTCTATTAGCCTTCTCGCTGAATTTTTTGAACTTTCAATGCCAAGCTCGTAGAGAAGCTCGTAAGCTTTTTTTCTGAGACCCCTTTGAACTTTTATAATTGGTGCATCCTTTGGGAACTCCCTCTTGGAGAATGTTTTTTCAAAAGCCTCCATAGCCATGTTTGCCTCATCCTTAGAATGGTATCTGGAAACTATATAGTGTGCAAGTTTCTTCTTTGCTTCCATAGGATGGTAGCTTCTTTTCATCTTTTCTATCTCCTCTTCTGTGTAATCTGTTAGAAGGAGATAATATTCCCACATGAGGTCATCCGAGATGGACATTACTTTGCCAAACATCTGATGGGACTCTTCCGTTATGCCCACATAGTTTCCGTAAGATTTGGACATCTTTCTTGTACCGTCAAGGCCCACAAGTAAGGGAAGAGTTATACATACTTGAGCTTCTTGCCCAAAGGACCTTTGAAGGTCTCTTCCTACAAGGAGGTTAAATTTTTGGTCTGTTCCACCAAGCTCCACGTCAGCCTTTAAAAAAACAGAGTCATAACCCTGGAGTAATGGGTACAAAAACTCATGTATGTATATGGGTATTCCATCCCTGAACCTTTTAGAAAAATCCTCTCTCTCAAGCATCCTTGCAACTGTATACTTACCTGCCAGCTTTATGATCCCATCAGTTTCCAACTCAGAAAGCCATGTACTGTTGAACACTATGTTGGTTCTCTCTGGATCCAGTACTTTAAAAACCTGATGCTCATACGTTTTTGCATTCTCAAGCACATCTTCCCTTTTTAAAGGGGGCCTTGTCTCTGTCCTTCCAGTTGGGTCACCTATCATAGCAGTGAAATCCCCTATAACAAAATAAACCTCGTGACCAAGCTGTTGAAAAGTCCTCATCTTTTGGAGAAGGACAGTATGACCGAGGTGTAAGTCTGGAGCCGTTGGGTCAAAACCAACCTTGACCTTCAAGCTCCTACCCTCCATTAACTTTTTTAAAAGCTCCTCTTCCTCTATGAGCTCCACAGTACCCTTCTTTATGAGCTTTAGCTGTTCTTCAGGTGTCATGGTCAATATTATTTTAACAACAACCTAAGTCTGTCTAAACTTTATAAAGCCGAAAAGTACAAGGAGGATTGTAAAAAAAGCAAGTGAATATACAAGATAATCTTTGACCACATGTGGAGATACCGCAAGGACCACAAGGGAAGAGGATAGCATGAAGCCAAGCGTTATTACGCTCATGGAAAGCCTGTTTATATCCCTTCTCAGGTCTTTCATAAACTTCTCCTCACCCCTGTAGTCTACAGAAACTTCAAACTCTCCCCTTTCGAGCTCATTGAAGAACCTCTTTGTTTTTCCAACACCTTGAAGGAGTATCTTAGTAGTCACTATTAAATTTTTCGTTAGCTCATCCTTTGAGACCATGGGAAGAAAAACCTGCCTAAAACCTCTACTTACGTATGGCTTCATCTCTTCAATTAGCCTAAACTCTGGGTAAAGGTTTAGGGCTGTGCCTTCTGCAAGGGCTAAGGTTTTAAGGAGAAGGAAAAGGTCTGAAGGTATCCTCATGCCATAACGGTACGACAGCCTAAAAGTATCATGCACAACCTTTGAGAGTTTAACTTCCTTCAGAGGTTGCATAAAGTAATAAGAAAAAAGTATTTCCAGCTCCCTCTTTAAAAATTTTTCTCTCTTTGTCTTCATGGATATTCCAAGGTCATAAAGGGCATCCATCACAAGGTCAAGGTCATTTTTTATGATGCCATACATAAGTTGAAACAGGTTTATTCTTGTTATGCTATCGATCGCCCCTACCATACCATGGTCTAAAAGACCTATTCTTCCATCTTGCATGACTAAAAAATTGCCGGGGTGTGGGTCTGCGTGAAAGAAACCATCCCTGAATATCATCTTGAGATATATCCCAGCCCCTTTCCTTGCAATATCTTTAAGGTCAAATCCTCTTCTCTCAAGCATAACCTTATCACTTAGCCTTACACCCTCTATCTCCTCAAGGCAGAGGACTCTTTTGGTTGTAAGCTTCCAATAAACCTTCGGTATATAAACCTCCCCATCCTTTGAGAAGTTTTTCTTAAAAGCCTCACAGTTCCTTCCTTCCCTTGTATAATCAAGCTCGTTCCTTATTGTATAGGAAAACTCTTCAAAGACAGACTGAATATCCCATCTATGCCCAAGCTCTGTTTTCATTGCATTCTGAGCTAATTCCTCAAGAATTGCTAAGTCCTCTTCCACCTGCTTTTCCACATAAGGTTTTTGAATCTTTAGCACAACCTTTTCACCGGACTTAAGCCTTGCCCTGTGAACCTGGCCTATGGATGCGGAGGCTAAGGGTTCATCTTCAAGGTAATCAAAGAGGTCTATGTAGGACCTTCCAAACTCTTCTTCCACAACCTTTTTCATACTTTCAGAGTCAACGGGAGGGACCCTATCCTGAAGCTTTGATAGCTCCCGGACGTAATTCTCTGGCAAGAGGTCTGGCCTCACGCTGAGTATCTGCCCAAGCTTTATAAAGGTGACACCAAGCTCTTCAAAGGCTAACCTCAGGTGTTCCTCTGGTAAATATTTTTCTTTCCTCCTCCTATGCCCTAAGATGCCCCAATGGAAAGGGACAAGGTGCCCAAGGCCTAGTTTAAAGAGCAACAGCCCAAAACCATGCCTTGTGAGTACCCTGGCTATGTGTACCTTCCTCCCTATATGGTCTATGAGCATCCTATCTCCCTGCAAGCCTTTCGCATAATCTCAAAGCGTGAAGGGAGGAAGACACATCCGCTATTCCCTTCCATGCTATATCGTAAGCTACACCATGGTCTGGAGAGGTCCTAACAAAAGGTATACCAAGTGTTAGGTTTACACCTTCCCTAAAGGCAAGCAGTTTAAAAGGTATTAGTCCCTGGTCATGATACATACAGAGGAAGAGGTCAAACCTTTCTGGTTTCAAAAAGGCAGTATCTGGTGAGAGGGGGCCATCTACTTTTAAACCTTCTCCTTTGAGCTCTTCAACTGCAGGAAGGATCTCTTCCATATCCTCCTTGCCTATCTCTCCCCTTTCTCCAGCATGGGGATTTAAACCACAGACTCCCAGAGAGGGTTCGTATCCAAAGAGCCTTTTGAACTCTTTTTTTATCAGCGTTATCTTTCTCTTGACCTCTTCTTTCCTGACTTTTTCTATAGCTTCCTTCAGAGGGAGGTGTGTTGAAAGTAAAGCAACCTTTATCTTTTCCGAATACATGAACATAGCATAATCCTTTACATTACTGGCTTGTGCGAGAAACTCCGTCTGACCACTGTAGGAAAATCCAGCAAGCCTTGCCCAAAGCTTATGAATGGGCATCGTCAAAAGTCCTCTTATGTTCCCCATCACCGCATCGACTACAGCTCTTCCAAGGTATGCAATGGCGACCTTGCCAGATGTTAAGGATGGTGTTGGTACTTCTACCTCAGATATATCCAGGTCTGCTATGTAAACACCTGGATGCTTTACTTCATCTACATAATGTATCTCTATCAAATCTAAGTTCTTGCCTAAGAGCCTCTGCGCAGCTTCTATGGTTTTTCTTTCTCCGTATATTATGTATGAGCTCTCAGGATTGAAGTGTTCGGAGAGCTTAATTATAAGTTCTGGGCCAACGCCAGCTGGGTCTCCAATGGTTATGCCTATCTTTAGCATTGATATTAAATTAATAAAATTATTTGCTAAAGACAAGTAAGACAAGTTAAAATGTAAGCACATGACTAACTCAGAGCTTTACGAAAGAGCAAGGAAGGTTATGCCTGGTGGTGTTAGCTCTCCGGTGAGAGCCTTCAGAGCTGTAGAGTGCGAACCCATAGTTGTGGAAAGGGCTTTGGGTTCAAAGGTATGGGATGTGGAAGGAAATGAGTACATTGATTACATAAACTCTTGGGGACCTCTCATACTGGGCCATGCTCATCCAAAAGTTGTAAAGGCAGTTCAAGAACAGGCCAAAAGAGGATTGTCTTATGGCCTTACAAATCAGTACGAAGTTTACCTTGCCGAGCTGGTTGTAGATTTAGTCCCTTCAATAGAAAGCGTTAGGTTTGTATCCTCTGGTACAGAGGCAGCTATGTCTGCTATAAGGCTTGCCAGAGGGTACACTGGAAGGAAATACGTAGTTAAGTTTGATGGATGCTACCATGGACATTATGACAGTCTTTTGGTGAAAGGTGGTTCTGGTGTAGCAACTTTTGGTATACCGGGAACGGCTGGAGTGCCAGAGGAGGTTGCAAACCTCACAATAGTCTTACCTTACAACAGTACTAAATCTGTTGAGGAAACTTTTGAAAAGTACGGTGAAGATATAGCATGCGTTATAGTCGAACCCATAGCTGGAAACATGGGTGTCGTAGTTCCAGACACAGAGTTCTTAAAAAGTCTTTCTGAGATAGCAAAGAAGTACGGTTCTCTTCTGATATTTGATGAGGTAATAACGGGCTTCAGAGCATCCTTAGGTGGCGCTCAGGAGCTCTTTAACATAGTTCCAGACATTACATGCCTTGGAAAGGTTCTCGGTGGTGGTATGCCATTAGGTGCTTACGGTGGCAAGAGGGAAATAATGCAGATGGTATCCCCAAGCGGACCTATCTATCAAGCTGGAACTCTCTCTGGAAATCCGCTCTCTATGGTGGCAGGCATGGTAACATTAAAAGAGCTCATAGAGTTAAACCCATACGAGAATATTGACAAGATGACTTCTAAGCTGACTTATGGCATATCTGAAATACTCAAAGAAAAGGGTGTACCTCATACTATCAACTGTATAACTTCTATGTTTACCGTGTTCTTCAGCGAAGAAAAGGTAAAAGACTTTGAAAGGGCCAAAAAGTCAGATGTTAAAATGTTCAGCAGATTCTTTAAAGCCTTATTAGGACATAACATATTTATACCACCATCTCAGTTTGAGGCATGGTTTTTGAGTGCAGCTCACACACAAGAGGATGTGGAAAACACCCTTGAAAGGATAAGTAAAGCTGTAAAATCATTTTAAGCTAAGCAATTCCCTGTAAACGTAAAAATTGTATAGTACTTTTTTAACGAAGTTTCTTGTCTCTTCGTAAGGTATGGTTTCTATAAAAACATGCGTATCCCTGTAGTTTCTCCAGCCATTTACTCTGTTCTCTCCAGCGTTGTAGCTTGCCAGCACTCTAACTAAGTCACCCCCCCAATAGTCGTAAAGATGCCTAAGGTAAGCTGTGCCCAGCTTTATGTTGTCCTTGGGGTCATATATATTAAAGTTTCTTAATCCAACCTTCTTTGCAATCCAACTTGCAGTGCTATCCATAAGCTGCATAAGTCCTTTAGCCTTTGAAGAGGATACGGCATTGGGGTCAAAGAGGCTCTCTTGTCTCATAACGGCCCATATGACTTCTGTTGGAACATCAAAATGCTCAGATGCTTCATAAACATAAACATCGTAAGGTGTTGGAAAAGCTACCAGGTTGTAAACTTGCGAACTATATCCCTTTTTATTAATAGCAAGCTTTATGGCCAAGAAGGGGTCAAACCTGGATATGGCTACTATATCAGAGGGCGACATCCTTTCCAGTCTCTCAAAAGCCTCAAGCCTTGAGTAGTGATAAAAACCTGCGTCCTTTATTGCTTTTATAACGTTAGCTTGGCTGGGTAAAATGTTATCTGAAAGTATGTGTCTGAGGCTCCTGTGCACAATTGGTTCACCAACATAAACCTTAGCTAAGACGGAGTAAAAACCATCCCCTTTTGTTGCCTCCACAAGGTACCTCAGGGCTATATTTTCCTTACCTTCTGCAAAGTAAGACTTATACACCCAAAAGCTTGCCTGAGACTTATCTCGCTTGTCCTTTGCAAGGTAGAGCGCCTTCATAAAGTAAAAAGAAGCGTGTTCATAATCGGCATCTATAAAATTCAATAAACCTAAGTTAAAATATCTTTCGTAGGAATCTGTCATTAAAAAGATGTACTCCTTTGCTTTCTCATATTCTCCAGTGTATAAATAATATCTGCCCATAAAAAAAAGTAGGCTATCTCTCAATTCTGTACTTCTGACCTTTACAAGAACTTCCCTAACTGCATCCTCATTCCTCTCCTCAATATAAAGCCTTGTAAGATAAGGATATACCCTCTCGTCTTGACAATCTTCAAAAACTTCCTTAGCGTGCTCTCTGTTGCCTGTGTTGTAATAGGTTAAACCTAAATAGTAACAAACATCCTCCTTTTTAAAGTTTACTAAAAGTTTTAAAGCATCCTCGTAGTATCTGGCTTTTATGAGCTTTTCAGCAACATACAGGGCTTCCTCACTTTTCAGCTCCACGATTCCTATAAAGTCCCTAAACAGCGATGGATTGGATAAAAGAGCCTCCTTTTTACTAAGGCCTAATTCTTTCCAAAGCTCTGCATACTTACTTAACATGTCTGACATGAGCCTTTTTATATCAACCTTCTGGATATACCCTTTCGCATCATCAGGCTTGCCAATTTTGTATAAGTCCTCAGCAATCATTAACTTCAGGTCTTCTGAGAAAACGGCCCTTGGAAAGTCCCTCAATATTTTTTCCCCAAGCAATACGTCTCTATCCTTCAGATACTGGGAAAGTAGCCTGTATTCCTCTGGAAGCGGAAGCGTCTGAGAATGGACAATGGTGAACAGCGAGAGGGCAAGGATAGGTAAAAAAATTTTCATTCCCCTTGTTCTATCCTTATGACCTTCACTCTACCAGAAGCTATATCCTGAATGGCTTGGAATGTTTTTTTTGTCAACTCTCCAGTAACTTTATCCTTCATAAAGATATCTTCCCCTCTCTGCAACAGCTCTTCTACCCTTTTAGCTGCAGCATGAACAAGCTCGTATCTTGAAGAAATAGTCTTTAAGGCTCTCTCTACGTCCGGTCTCTTTCCCATAGGACATCCTCCTTTATCCTAAAATGTTGTGCATTCGCCCATCAACAGAGCATTCCTTATGTTGGAGTCTTTTATTGTTTTCATCACATCCTTAAGCACCTTGTTCTTACTGTACTTTTGGGAGTTGATTATGTACTCTATGGCACCCACTGCTTTGTCAAGAAAATCGTTTATCACTATATAATCAAAGTATCTGGCGCATGCTATCTCAGCTTCCACTTTACTAACTCTCTCTGCTAAGTTGTCTACATGGCCCCTTGTAGAGAGTCTTCTTTTTAGCTCTTCAATGGACGGAGGGAGAAGAAAAATAAGAACACTCTCTTGAATCTTCTTCTTTATGTTTCCTGCCCCTTGTACATCTATAACAAGAAGGGAGTCTACTCCCTCTTCTATGTTTTTTAGCACTTGCTCCTTAGGTGTTCCGTAGTAATTGCCATAAACACAGGCATACTCAAGGAACTTATCCTCCTTTATTCTAATTTCAAACTCCTCTTTACTTAAGAATAGGTAATCTACACCATCTACTTCCTTTTCTCTTCTTTGCCTTGTTGTGGCAGTAACTATTCTTTTGATACCTGGTGATCTCTTTAGAAGCTTCTCAGCTACCGTAGTTTTGCCAGTACCAGAAGGCGCAGAGAGCACAAAAAGAAACCCCATGCATATATTTTAGCTCAGAGCATCCTCGGGTGATTTTGCCCTCTGTAATATCTTTACCACAACCCATCTTTTGGTTTTTGAGAGAGGCCTTGTTTCCCTTATAACAACAATATCACCTGCCTTGCATTCTTTGTTGGGGTTATGAGCGTGATACTTCTTGCTTTTTATGACATGTTTCTTATAGACAGGATGCGGAACTTTTCTGTCCACTCTAACGACTACAGTTTTTTCCATCTTATCGCTTACAACCACACCTGTAAACTCCTTTCTTCTCTCCATCATTCTAAACCTCTTAACTCTTTTTCTCTTATAAGGGTGAGGACCCTTGCTAAATCTTTCTTTGTATTTCTAATGAGCATTATGTTTGGAAGTCCCTCTATCTTCTTCCTAAATCTTAATCTGCTTATCTCTCTTCTTAACTCTTCCTCTTTCTTTTTTAAGTCCTTCAGGCTTAGACCTTTAAGTTCTACCGCCTTCATACTACTACACCTCCAGCTTTTAAAAGACGCACCTTTATGGGTAGCTTAGCGGATGCAAGTCTGAAGGCCTCTTCAGCAACATCCTTTGGCACTCCTGAGAACTCAAACATTACCCTTCCAGGTTTAACCACAGCTACAAAGCTTTCTGGGTCGCCTTTTCCACCACCCATCCTCACCTCGTTAGGCTTCCTTGTGTAAGGTTTGTCTGGAAATATGTTTATCCATATTTTTGCTCCCTTCCTTAGGGCACGAACAAGGGCTATCCTTGTTGCCTCTATCTGTCTCTGCGTTATCCAATAAGATTCCAAAGCTTGTATACCATATTCGCCAAAAGCAAGCTTGTTTCCTCTATGAGCTTTACCTTTCAGTGTCCCTCTCTGAGATTTCCTAAACTTTGTTTTTTTAGGGGCTAAAAAAGACATGCCTTAAACCTCCTTCTCTGCTCTTTTTAAATCCTCTTCTATCTTTTTTATGATCTCTTCCTTTCCACCCTTTAATATATCCCCCTTGTATATCCATACCTTTACGCCAAGCACACCGTATTTGGTATAAGCCCTAGCATGGCCGTAATCCACATCAGCCCTTAGTGTCTGCAAAGGCATTCTACCTACAAGGAACCACTCGGCTCTAGCAAGCTCTGCACCACCTATCCTGCCTTTGACTTGAACTTTAACTCCTTTTGCACCAGCTTTAAAGGCATTGTCTATGGCTCTCTTCATTGCTCTCCTATGAGAGACACGCCTCTCGATCTGCAAAGCGATCTCTTCGGCTACAAGCTGAGCGTCCAATTCAGGAATTCTCACTTCATCTACAGTTATGGTTACATCCTTATCTCCAGTTATTCTCTCTATATCTTTTTTAAGCTGCTCTACTTCCGCACCCTTCCTTCCTATTATGATTCCAGGCCTGGATGCCATTATTCTTACTTTTACTTTTTCAGCCATTCTCTCCACCATAACCCTAGATATGCCAGCAGAGGCATACCTCTTCTTTATATAATCCTTTACATTTATGTCTTCATGTAAAATTTGCGTATAATCTCTTTTGCTGGCAAACCATTTGGAGTTCCAATCCTTGATAACTCCTATCCTAAATCCAATGGGATGAGTTTTCTGTCCCATCTACTCTTCCTCCTTCTTTTCTTCCAGAACTATGGTTATGTGAGATGTTCTTTTCTTCATTATTGTAGCTCTTCCATGCGCCCTTGGCATCCACTTCTTATACCTTGGACCATCACCCGCAACTGCCTTTTTTATATACACTTTATCGATATCAAGCCCATGTTGCTCAGCGTTTGATAGAGCACTCTTTAAAACATCCTCTACTATCCTTGCTCCCTTCTTTGGTATAACCCTCAGTTGATAGAGGGCATCTCCAGCGTTAGCTCCCTGGATCAATCTAAGTACTTGCCTTGCCTTTGTAGGCGATACCCTAGCGTACTTTAGCACAGCTTTAGCCTCCATTTCTTCACCTCACTTCTTCTTTACCACTTTAGCGGATTTTTCTGGGTGGCTTCTAAAGGTCCTTGTTGGAGAAAACTCACCCAGTTTATGACCTACCATATCAGAGGTTATATAAACTGGAACAAAGGTCTTTCCGTTATGAACTGCTACAGTGTGGCCAACAAACTCGGGTGTTATAGTAGTGTCCCTGCTGTAAGTTTTGATAACTTTTCTGTCCCCAGTCTGATTCATCTGCCTTATCCTTTTCCATAGCTTTGGGTCAACCCATGCTCTTTTATCCACGAGTAGTCTGTATTTTTCCCATAATTCTCTGTATCTCTGAAGGGCCTTTTCAAAAAGCTCCTTTGTATGTTGGACCCTTCTAACTCTTTTGTATATGTTTTGTGTCTTCTTATACAGTCTTAAAAATGTCTCTGGGTCTTCAACAAACTTACTTCTTTTATACCATGCACCCCTAAAGCTCATCTCTTTACACCTCCTTTCCTTTTGACAAGTATAAACCTGTCTGAATACTTCTTACCTCTTCTCGTCTTGTATCCTTTTGTTTTCCATCCCCATGGAGACTCGGGATGCTTCCCTTTTGTTTTACCTTCACCACCGCCGTGCGGATGATCCACAGGGTTCATGACAGTTCCTCTCACGTGGGGTTTTAAGCCGAGCCAGCTTGACCTCCCAGCCTTTCCAAGCTTTAAGAGTTCATGCTCTGCAAGACCAACTGTACCTATTGCGGCCATACACCTCTCGTGCACAAGCCTTATCTCACCGGAGGGTAGCCTGAGCTGTATGTGGTTATCAAGCTTTCCAAGTATCTGGGCTGACATACCGGCAGACCTTACAAGCTGTCCACCCTTTCCAGGGGTTAATTCTACGTTATGCACGAAAGTACCAACAGGTATATACTTCAATGGCATGGCATTCCCTACCTTTATCTCTGGAAGCTCTTTACCATGCTCTGCATCCTCGTAGGATATGGACATAACAGTGTCCCCAACCTTAAGCCCATCCGGCCATATGATATACCTTTTCTCACCGTCCGCATAATGAAGAAGGGCTATCCTTGCAGATCTGAAAGGGTCGTACTCTACGGAGATGACTTTCGCCGGCACTAGGCTTTTATCTCTTTTGAAATCTATAAGTCTGTACCTTTTTTTATGACCTCCTCCTCTTGACCTTACTGTAACCTTACCCTGCTGTCTTGACCTTCCCTTTGCTCTATGCCAGTACACGGTCAAAGACTTTTCGGGCTCTTTCTTTGTTATTTCTTTAAAATCGTAAAGTATGGCATGCCTCTGTCCATTAGTTGTAGGTTTTAGCTTTCTTACACCCATCTTCTTTACCTCATAAACTTAATAAGTCTAACTCTCTGTCTGCAGGTATGGTAATTATTGCTTTTTTATAAGCCCTTGTGTACCCGTACTTTCTTGGCTTACCAAAGACTCTCTTCTTTCTCGGTTTTACCATAAGCGTGTTCACCTTAAGTACGGGGACGTTGAAAAGCTTCTCCACGGCATGCTTCACTTCATGCTTTGTAGCATCCGTAGAAACTTCAAAAGTGTATTTCTTATAATCTTCCATCAATCTGTTACTTTTTTCTGTTATTATAGGTCTTATTATTACTTCTTCAGGTTTCTTCATACCGATAACCTCTCATAGATTTTTTTTATAGCTTCCTTGTGAATCAAAACCTTGTCTCCCCAAAGGATATCGTAGACATTTAAACCCTCTACTGGAAGAACTCTCACGTTCTGAAGGTTCCTAAAGGATTTCATGACAACTTCATCCTTATTGGGCATAACTATGGCCACCTTATACTTATCAATGCCTAAACCTCTGAGAAAATCCAAAGCCTTTTTTGTCTTTGGTGTATCCCCAAAGCTTGGATCATCGAAAAGAACAATGTTCCCCTCACGTGCTTTTGAAGATAAAGCCATCTTTAAGCCCAATCTCCTTACCTTTTTAGGAAGGTTGTAATAGTAATCTTTTGGCCTTGGCCCATGAGCTACTCCACCACCAACGAATATGTTAGCTCCTCTATCACCATGCCTGGCGCTTCCTGTACCTTTTTGAGGAAGAAGCTTCCTACCGCTGTAATTAACTTCACCCCTCGTTTTTGTGCTATGAGTGCCTTGTCTTCTTGCGGCAAGCTGCCATCTTACTACTTCCCAGAGTATGTGCTTTTTTACATCAATGTTGAAAATATCATCTCTTAGCTCCATATCTCCAACCTTCATACCTCTTCTCCTTTTATAACACCCTCAATCAATGGTTTCGACCTCATGAGTTTTAATCTTTTAGACTTTCTGTTAGATATGCTACTCTTCTGCACAATGACTCTTTCACCCTTTGGCCCAGGCACAGAACCCTTTAACAGAATGGCATTCTTGTCTGGAAGTATGTCAACGACCAGTAAGGCCTGGATCCTTACAGTAGAAGAACCGTAATGTCCAGCCATTCTTTTACTCTTCCACACCCTTCCTGGGTCTGACCTGTTACCTATGGAACCTACAGCCCTATGGTACCTGTGTCCGTGTGATTTGGGGAATCCACCAAAATCCCATCTTTTTATGGTTCCTGTGAATCCTCTTCCCTTACTTTTTCCGACCACATCAACCAACTCCCCAGGAGTGAATACGTCAGATACGCCAAGCTCTTGCCCCACATTGTAACCTGCAAGGTCATCTACCCTGAACTCCCTCAGTACCCTAAAAAGTCTCACGTTTGCCTTTTTAAGGTGCCCTATCTCTGGCTTGGTAAGGTGCTTTTCTTTTGCAGGAAAAGCTCCCAATTGAAGGGCAGAGTATCCATGCTTATCTAACATCCTTATTGCCACAACAGTGTTTGGCTCTATCTGTACTACTGTTACTGGAATAGAAATACCATCCTTAGTAAAGACTCTTGTCATGCCTATCTTTTTTCCAATCAGACCTATGGCCATAACTAACTCCTCATCTTAAGCTCTACATCAACACCAGCAGGAAGGTTTATAGACATAAGAGACTCAACTGTCTGCGGTGTTATTCTTGTTATGTCTATGATCCTTCTGTGCTCTCTTATTTCAAAATGTTCCCTTGATTGTTCAAACTTATGGGGAGAACGGAGCACTATCCATCTCCTCTTCGTTGTTGGTAATGGAATAGGACCCTTTGCTATTCCACCAGTTCTCTTCACTGTGTCTATTATCTGCTTCACTGATTGATCAAGAAGTCTATGGTCGTAGGACCTGAGTTTTATTCGTATAAGCTCCTGCTCCATTCTCTCACCTCTCAGTCTATTATCTTAGTTACTACACCAGCACCAACTGTCCTTCCTCCTTCCCTTATGGCGAACCTAAGACCCTCCTCCATAGCTATGGGACTTATAAGCTCTACCTCTATCTCCACGTTGTCCCCAGGCATCACCATCTCCTGACCCTCGGGTAGCTTCACTACTGTCCCAGTTATGTCAGCTGTCCTAAAGTAAAACTGCGGCCTGTAGTTTATGAAAAAGGGTGTGTGCCTCCCACCTTCTTCTTTGCTGAGTACATAAACCTGTGCCTTAAACTTCTTGTGAGGCTTGACACTCCCAGGCTTGGCTAACACTTGACCTCTCTCTACGTCATCCTTTCCTACACCCCTTAACAGTACACCTACGTTATCCCCAGGTAATGCCTCGTCTAGTATCTTCCTAAACATCTCTATGGATGTGGCTACCGTCTTGGTAGATTCCTCTTTTATGCCCACTATCTCAACTTCTTCGCCTGGCTTTAATACCCCCCTTTCTACTCTCCCAGTTACTACTGTGCCACGCCCCGATATGGTAAATACATCCTCTATGGGCATTAGGAAGGGTTTGTCTACTTCCCTTACTGGTGTGGGTACATGACTGTCCATGGCCTCTAAAAGCTCCGCTATTGCCTTGCACCACTTGTCTGGTTTTCCTGCCTCAAGCTCCTGCAACGCCCCAAGGGCAGAACCACGTATAATGGGAACTTCATCCCCAGGGAATTCATACTTGGATAGGAGCTCTCTTACTTCTAACTCCACCAAGTCCAATAGCTCTGGGTCGTCTACCATGTCACACTTGTTCATAAATACTACTATGTATGGTACGTTAACTTGTCTTGCTAAAAGCACGTGTTCCCTTGTCTGTGGCATGGGACCATCTGCTGCTGAAACTACCAGTATGGCTCCGTCCATCTGAGCTGCTCCTGTTATCATGTTCTTTATGTAATCTGCATGACCTGGACAGTCCACATGGGCATAGTGTCTCTTTGGTGTTTCATACTCTACGTGTGTTATGTTTATGGTTATTCCTCTCTCTTTCTCCTCTGGAGCCTTGTCTATCTCCTCGTACCTTAAGCATTTGGCCTTTCCTCCAGCCATGATGCCAGCTGCCAATGAACATGTGATGGCAGATGTAAGCGTTGACTTTCCATGGTCAACGTGCCCAATGGTCCCAACGTTCACGTGTTCCTTCTCTCTTATAAACTTCTCCTTAGCCATCTCTTACCTCCAAATATTCTTTAGGTTTTTGCTCCAGCTATCCGTTCCCCTATTATCTGCTCTGCTATGCTTTGGGGAACTTCCTCATAATGAGAAAATTTCATTATAAAGGTTCCTCTCCCCTGTGTCAAGCTTCTGAGTGTTGTAGCATAGCCAAACATCTCAGCCAATGGTACATGGGCTTTAACAACAGTTATAACACCTTTATTCTCCATGCCCATTATTTTCCCTCTCCTTGAGTTCAGATCGCCTATCACATCTCCAACATAATCCTCTGCAGTCTCTACTTCAACCTCCATAATTGGTTCTAAGAGAACTGGGTTGGCTTTTCTTGCAGCATCCTTAAAGGCCATGGAACCTGCTATCTTAAAAGCCATCTCAGAGGAGTCTACTTCATGGAAAGAACCATCGTAGAGTTTCACTTTAACATCAACTACTGGATAGTTAGCGATCACTCCATTCTGTAATGCCTCTCTTATGCCTTCTTCAACGGCAGGTATAAACTCTTTCGGTATTATGCCTCCCACTATGGCATTCTCAAAGATAAAACCTTGCCCCCTTTCCAAAGGTTCCATCTCTATAATGGCATGTCCGTATTGGCCCCTACCGCCTGTTTGCCTAATGAACTTACCCTCTCCATGAGCAGACTTCTTTATTGTTTCTTTGTAAGCTACTTGAGGTTTGCCTACGTTAACCTCTATGTTATACTCCCTCCTCATTCTGTCCACCATGATCTCCAAGTGGAGTTCTCCCATGCCGTGTATCAACGTCTGTCCAGTCTCTGAGTCTACAGAAACTTTAAATGTAGGGTCTTCCTTCATATATCTGTTTAGAACTTGAGACAGTTTTTCCTGGTCCTTTTTTGTCTTAGGCTCTATGGACATTGATATAACTGGCTCTGGAAATTCGAGCTTTTCAAGAACTATGGGGCGCTTTTCATCGCTGAGAGTATCTCCCGTTGCGGCCTCAACACCCACAGCAGCAACTATCTCTCCAGCAGAAACTTCTTGTATATCCTCTCTTGAGTTGGCATGCATAAGAAGCAACCGCCCTATCCTCTCCTTTTTATCTTTAGCTGCGTTGTAAACGTACGAACCAGCTGTTATTTTACCGGAGAACACTCTAAAGTAAGTCAACTGCCCTGCGTATGGATCGCTCATCACTTTAAAAACGTAACCACAGAAAGGTTCATCATCGAAAGGTCTTCTCTCTTCCTCCTCAAGCGTTCTTGGATTTACACCTTTTATGGGTGGCACGTCAAGGGGTGATGGAAGATAGTCTATGACAGCATCTAAAAGAGGCTGAACTCCCTTGTTTTTAAAAGCAGAACCGCACAAGAGGGGAACAAGGGACTTGTTTATTGTAGCACCCCTTAACACTCTTTTGAGGTCTTCAACACCTATGTCTTCCCCCTCAAGATACTTAATCATCAGGTCATCATCCTTCTCTACTATTGCTTCTACCATCTTGGAACGCCACTCCTGAGCCTTTTCTAAGTATTCGGATGGTATGTCTACTATCTCATATTTGGCCCCAAGCGTCTCCTCAAGCCAGATTATAGCCTTCATGTTTACAAGGTCCACAACACCAGTAAATTTCTCCTCTGCGCCTATGGGTATTTGAACGGCTACAGGCTTTATACTTAACCTTTTCTCTATTTCGCCAAAAACTCTATAAAAATCAGCACCAAGCCTATCAAGCTTATTTATAAAAGCTATTCTTGGCACACCAAATCTGTCTGCCCATCTCCAGTTGGCTTCTGACTGTGGTTGGACACCTTCTACAGCCGAGAAGATAAACACTATTCCATCAAGAACTTTCATAGAACGTACTACTTCCACAGAAAAGTCAACGTGGCCTGGTGTGTCTATTATGTTTATCTGGTAGTCTTTCCAATAGCATGCGGTAGTGGCTGCGGTTATGGTTATGCCTCTTTCTTTTTCCTGAGGCATCCAGTCCATGGTTGCTGCACCTTCATGAACCTCACCTATTTTGTAAGTCTTTCCTGTGTAATAGAGTATCCTCTCTGTTGTGGTCGTCTTTCCAGCGTCTATATGAGCTACTATTCCTATGTTCCTCAGATTTTCTATGGGTACTACCCTTGGCATTTTCTTTCCTCCTTTACCATCTGAAGTGGGCAAAAACTTTGTTGGCCTCTGCCATCTTATGCGTGTCTTCCTTTTTCTTGATGGCACCACCCTTTCCTTCAAGAGCATCAAGGAGCTCACCCTTTAGTCTCTCCAGCATTGTATAGCTACCCCTATGCTTCCCTCTGGCTCTTGCAGCCTCAACAACCCATTTGAGAGCTAAGCTTACCTGTCTCTTTGGCGGTACTTCAACGGGGACCTGATATGTAGCTCCACCCACTCTTCTCGGCCTCACCTCGTACTCAGGTTTTACCTTGTTTACAACCTGGTGTATGAGCTCCGTAGGGCTCATGTTAGCTTCTTTTGAAGCTTCTTCAAGGGCTCTGTAGACTATGTATTCAGCAACACCCTTTTTGCCATCTTTCATAACTTTGTTAATAAGCTTGCTTACAATAATATCACTGTAAACTGGGTCTGGTACTGTCTCTCTTGGCTTTACCCGTCCCTTCCTAGGCATTACTTTTTACCTCCTGTCTGCTTTGGTCTCTTTGCTCCATACTTGGACCTAGACTGTTTCCTGTTTGCCACACCAGCTGTATCAAGGGCCCCCCTTACTACTTTATATCTAACACCTGGTAAGTCTTTAACTCTACCACCCCTTACAAGAACTATAGAGTGCTCCTGAAGGTTATGACCCTCACCAGGTATGTAAGAGGTAACTTCTATGCCGTTGGACAGTCTTACCCTTGTCACCTTTCTCAAGGCAGAGTTGGGCTTCTTTGGAGTTACCGTATATACCCTTACACATACCCCCCTCTTTTGAGGGTTGCCCTGAAGCGCCGGGGACTTACTCCTTTTCCTCTTTAGCTCTCTACCATACTTCACCAGCTGATTTATAGTAGGCATGGTATCCTCCTTTCGAAACAATCTATTATTATACCATATCCTTTAGGGCTTTTGCCTTTATGTCTTCAACTGTTTTTACAAGAGAGTATTTTCTAACACCAGTTCCCGCTGGTATGAGGTTTCCTATGACCACGTTCTCTTTTATGCCCCTGAGGTCATCAACCTTCCCTTCGCAGGATGCATCCGTTAGCACCTTCGGAGTTTCTTGGAAAGATGCAGCCGATATCCAACTTCTTGCAGTGAGCGCAGCTTTTGAAATCCCAACCAGTATGGGTTCAACCTTGGGCAGTTTTCCTCCTTCTTCTCTTATCCTCTCCATTTCTTGCTCAAGCTCCTCAATATCCACCTCTTCGTTTACTAAGAATCTACTATCTCCTGGGTCAACAATTCTACGTTTTCTGAGCATCTGCTTTATTATGATCTCAAAATGTTTATCGTTTATATCCACCCCCTGAAGTCTGTAAACCATCTGAACTTCCTTTAAAAGAAACTTTTGAAGCTCATCAATACCCTTTATCTTTAAGATCTCCTCGGGCACAGGTGTTCCATCTGTAAGCGGGCTGCCAGCTTGTACTGTATCGCCATTCTTCACTAAGAGGTGTTTCCCCTTTGGAACAAAGTATTCCCTCTGGATTCCAGTTTCTTTGTTGTAAACCACTACCTTGAAACCCCTTCCCTTGATCCTCACTTGACCTCCAATATCTGCTACTATTGTCTCCGTTATCTTTGCCCCTTTATTGATATACTGTCCATGATTTACCAGTATGTACTCATCTTTCTTTATGTCATACTTTTTGGTACCCTCTTTCCCCGAGATTATAACCTCATCAGCATCCTCGAAAACTCTCACTATACCGTCTATCTCTGTAAGAATGGCTGGGTTTTTGGGCTTCCTTGCTTCGAAGAGCTCCTCCACCCTTGGTAAACCACCAACTATATCCCTAACTTTTGCCATTTCCTTGGGTATCCTTGCAAGCACATCTCCAGCCTGTACCTGGTAATCTTTTACCACATAGTACCTATGTGGTACCTCTGTCCCTTCAGACTCTGTACATGTAGGACAAACAAGCCATTCCATTTTAATTTTTTCTGCAGGTATGTTCAGTATGGAGTTTACAGGAAGGTCATATACAAGCTCTGAACCCTTTTCTGTAGTCACTAATATCCTTGGTGTGTGGAGCATAGCATCCTTAGGTCTTGTGAAGGATACTATGGTTGAGGTTTTTCCTGAAAGGGGGTCTCTTTCGTCCTTAACGGTTACATCCAGTATAATATCCCTGAAGTCTACTTTTCCAGCCTCCTCTGCTATTATGTATACGTTGAAAGGATCCCATTCGGCAATGGTAGTCCCCTCTTTTGCATGCTTTCCTTCCTCCACCATTATTATGGCTGCGTATGGAAGGGTGTGCCTTTCTATTGGTCTACCTTCCCTATCAAGGATCATTATGGCTGCATCCTTTGAAATGTTTATAAACTTCCCCTCTCTGTTCCTTATAAGTTTTATGTTGTGAAACTTCACCAAACCTTCTGCTTCGTTGATGAGCACATTTTGCACCTTTTCAGCTACAGCAGCACCACCTATGTGAAAGGTTCTCATGGTGAGCTGGGTGCCTGGCTCGCCTATTGATTGAGCCGCTATGATACCAACGGCTTCTCCTGTATCCACTAACTTTCTCTGGGAGAGGTCCCACCCGTAGCACATAGAACATATACCGAACTTAGACTCGCAAGTCAGGGGTGACCTAACCTTCACAGAATCTATACCAGCATGCACCATTTTATCTGCAAGAGTTTCATTTACTATCTGGTTCCTTTTAGCTAAAAGCTCTCCTGTATATGGGTCAGAAACATCTTCAGCAAGGGT
>JBKBPE010000002.1:0-34966 GCA_046293375.1 Aquificaceae bacterium | reverse complement strand
CCTTCCTCTTTTAGCTCTTTTAGGAGCTTTTCTATCCAATCCATCCTCAACTGAAAAGCTTAACTACCAAATATAAACCTAACAACGTAAAAGCTAAGATGGGCAAGGTTAGTATTATACCGGTTTTAAAGTAATAGCCCCAGCTTATCTTTATTCCTTTGTACTCAAGAACATAAAGCCAAAGAAGCGTTGCCAAAGAGCCTATGGGTGTTATCTTGGGTCCAAGGTCACAACCTACCACGTTAGCATAGCCAAGGGTTTTCCTCATTTCCACGACGAGGTTTGTCTCATCTATGGAAAGGTTCACTATCATAACAGAAGGCATGTTGTTCATCACAGAGGATAAGAAGGCAGCAAGAAAGCCAGTGGTGAACACTCCAACCAACTTGCCTTCACTGGCAGCAAGCTCTAAAAGTCTCGAAAGCTGGTAAGTTAGTCCTACGTTTCTAAGGCTGTAGACAACTATGTACATACCAATGGAAAAGACTACAATATTCCAAGGTGTCTCTCTCACAACCAACCTCTGCACGCTGAAAACTCTATACCTCAAGGAAGCCAAAAAGAGCACAGCACCAGTAGAGGCTATTATAAAAGATGCAGGTATGTGATAGACAACCTCACTTATGAAAAAACCAAAGAGCATCAAAAGGGCAACTATCCAGACAGCTTTAAATACAAAGGGGTCCCTTATGGCAAGCTTTGGTGGCTTGTCCTCTATAGCCTCTACGTCATAGGTTTTCATCATGTCTCTTCTGAAAAATAGGAAAAGCGCACAAAGGGTGGCAAACAGAGAGAAAAGGTTTACGAAGGTCATTCTAAAAGCATACTCAAAAAAGCCTATGTTGAAAAAATCTGCCGTCAGGATGTTAACCAAGTTTGATATGACCAGAGGAAGGCTTGTTGTATCTGCAACGAACCCAGCGGCCATTATATAGGGCAGCATGTCTCTCTTTTTTAGTCCTAAATACTTTATCTTCTGATATATTATGGGGGTAAGTATAAGGGCTGTACCATCATTGGCAAAGAAGGCAGAAATAAGAGCTCCAAGGAGTACTATATACAGAAAAAGCTTTCTACCATCACCTTTTGCAAAGTGCATCATATGAAGGGCCGCCCACTCAAAGAACCCAATCTTGTCAAGGATGATGGATATAAAGATTATGCCCACAAAGGCGATTGTTGGGTCCCATACGATCTCCACAACCCTTTTTACATCTTCAAGGGACACAACACCAAAGACAAGGGCCAAGATAGCCCCAAGGGTGGCGCTGTAACCTATTCCTATCCCCTTTGGCCTTTTTATTACTAAGAATAGAGTTAAAACAAAAATAAAGATCGCCAACATTAATCTTTTACCTCACAAGCCATATTCAGACCCTCTAATGGTATAGTTTTTATCATCTGCTTAATACACTCTGGCAAATGCTTTATGTGGTAATAGACCCATTTACCCTTCCTTTCTCCCTCAATTATGTTAGCTTCCCTTAGAATTCTTAAGTGGAAGGAGACCCTTGGCTGATAGGTCTTAAATACTTGTTGAAACTGGCAGACACAAACTTCCGGATAGTCTATAAGTATTCTTACCATTTTCAGCCTCGTCTCATCAGAAAGAGCGTAGAAGAATCTCTCCAAGTCCTTCATCTTATAAAAAATTTTTTATACATCTAACATGCTAAGAGAAATACAGAACTTTTCCTATGATTAAAATCATCTATAGCTTAACGCTCTCCCCCTTTATCCATTACATGGAAGCTGTAGTTGGTCGTTTTTGGATGTTTCCTTGCCTCATCAAAAAAAATCGTAGCTTGATGTTCTTGCCCCAAGGACACATTTAAAAGGCCCAAAAGGTAATACTTCTCAAAACAATCCTTAGAAAGCATAAGCCACTTGGTGGCCTCCAAATATTTGAACTCTGCTATGTACCTTAGACCAATGGAAAGAGGGTCCTTTAAACCCTTTAAGTCCTCTCTGGTTATCTTCCTTCCACCTTCGTAGATGCTTATCCTAACCTTGACGCGCATCCCAATCAAAGATCTCTTTATAAACCTCCGAACTTATTTTTTTAGCTATGTGCCTTTCCACCGGGATTTGTTCCGTCTCAACAAAGTAAAGGCAGTTGGTCACGCACTTAGAAACGCAGGAGGGCAAAAGCCCCTTATCCACTCTTTTATAGCAATAATCACACTTTTCTACCTTCATGGTGCTGGGATTAAAGCTTATAGCTCCGTAGGGACATGCTATTATACAAGCCTTACAGCCTATACATAGATTCTCTTGAAGGTATACAATCCCATCCTCTCTCTTTCTCATAGCCGATGTGGGACAAGCGAAGATACATGGGGCAGGTTCGCAATGAAAACAGTTCATGGGTATAAAAAAAGCCTCTGACTCTTGCAGCAGACCCTCTATCTTCAGAACCTTCATGGGCCTGATACCAAAGGTATCAATTCCCTTTTCTTGAACGCATGCAACTTCACAGGACAGACACCCTATACATCTGTCCAAGTCTATGAGCATTACAGGCCTTTTTATCAACTTAGCCTCCTTTAGTTATATTATAATTTTTTAAGGAGGAGAGGTGGCCGAGAGGCCGAAGGCGGCTCCCTGCTAAGGAGTTGTAGGGTTAAATGCCCTACCGCGGGTTCGAATCCCGCCCTCTCCGTACTGAAATGGGTATGAGAAAGGCCGTGCTTGCTTTAGAGGATGGTACCTACTTTTTGGGATATTCCTTCGGTGCTGAAGGAACAGCCTATGGGGAGGTTGTTTTTAACACGTCTATGACGGGTTATCAGGAAATAATCACAGACCCATCCTACAGAGGGCAGATAGTAGTTATGACTTACACACAGATAGGAAACTATGGAGTAAATAGTCAAGACATAGAATCTAAGAATATCCAGGTCAGCTCCCTTGTAGTAAGGGAGCTTTCTGCTTTTTATAGCAACTGGAGAGCAAAGAAAAGCCTTGATGAATACCTAAGAGAGAGTGGTGTTTTGGGTATATGGGGCGTGGATACAAGAGCCATCGTAAAAAAGATAAGGGAAAGGGGTGTTATAAAGGGTGTTATCTCTACGAGCGGCGAAGACCCAAAGAATCTGGTTAAAATGGCAACGAGTATAAAGGATATCTCAGAGATGGACCTTGTTGAAGAAGTTTCCACTAAGGAAGTTTACCAGTGGAAGGAAGGAGATTGGAATTTACAAAGTGGATATATAAAAAGGGATGATGGGAAACCCCTTTTTGCAGTTGTAGACTTTGGAGTCAAGTATAACATACTAAGAAGGCTTGTAGGCGAAGGTGCTAAAGTAGTTGTCATACCTCCTTACGATGTAGAAAGGCTAATAACGGAGCTTGACCCAGATGCCATACTTCTGAGCAATGGTCCAGGAGACCCCAAAAGAGTACTGCAAGGGATAAAGCTAGTCAGAAAATTTATGGAAAAAAAGCCCATATTCGGTATATGCTTAGGGCACCAGATCATAGGTTTGGCCCTTGGAGGAAGGACTTACAAGCTCAAGTTTGGCCATCATGGTGGAAACCACCCAGTAAAGGATATCAGGGATGGCCATATAGAGATAACTGCCCAGAACCACAACTTTGCCGTAGACTCAGAGACTCTGAAGGATGTGGACATAACCCATATAAACTTGCTGGATGAGACCCTTGAAGGCTTTAAGCATAAGTACCTTCCCATATACTGTGTACAGTATCATCCAGAAGCATCCCCAGGACCTCATGACTCAAGGAACATATTTAAGGAGTTTCTCCAGCTTTCTTATGCAAGAGTTTAGAAAAGAAAATAGTAAGATACTTCTCGTATCCTTCTTTGTGTTTTTGGGCATTCTTGTTGTTTTTCTGAAAATGGTCTACATTCAACTCATAGGCAGGGAGGAGTATATACAGAAGATTATAGAAAGGTCTCCCAAATTAGCCCTGGTAGAAATACCAACCTACAGAGGCTCAATAAAGGACAGAAAGGGCAACGACCTTGCTATTAGCATACCAACAGTGTCCATCTTTGCTTTTCCAAAATATGTTCAAAACAAGGAAGACTTAGCAAGAAGGTTATCCGCAGCTCTGAACTTATCCGAGCAGGATATACTCAAAAGACTAAGTACAGAAAGGAAGTTTGTATGGTTGGCAAAAAGGATAAACAAAGAGCTTTCACCCTATATAAGAAGCGTAATAAGGGATACTCAAAACACAAGAGCAGTTGGGGTCCAAGAAGATTTCAGTAGGTTTTATCCCAATGGACACTTGGCAAGCAACCTTTTGGGCTTTGTTGGTGATGATGGTAGGGGACTTGAAGGGCTTGAATATCTCCTGAATCCTTTTTTCTATGAGGAAAAGACTAAAGTAAAATACTTTTTGTCTCCAGACCTGGGGAGGATTGCATTAGAACCGGTAGAAGATACCTTTTTATCAAAGGATGTTTACACGACCATAGACCTGGGGGTTCAAACAATATTGGAAGACATAAGGGATAAGGTTGTCAATACTTGGAAACCCAAAAAGGTATCCATCATCATTATGGATGTCAGAAACGGAGACATACTGGGACTTACCACATACCCTTACTATGATCCCAATGAGTACAAAAGTTATCCTCCATGGGTTAGAAGGAACTATGCCATAACAGACCTCTTTGAACCTGGTTCCGTAATGAAACCCTTCTTCATAGGAAAGGCATTGGATAAGGGTTATATAAATGAAAACTATGGAGTTGACTGTGGGAGAGGTAAGGTAGAGGTCTATGGTAGGTTCATAAGAGATGTACATCCTTATGGATATCTGAGTGTTGACCAAGTTTTGATAAAGTCTTCAAACGTAGGCACTGTCAAGATAGCCAAATTCCTATCCAAAAAGGATGTTGAAGATATAATGAAGAAGGTCCATTTTTATGATGCCTTTAAGATAATACCTGGAGAAGTAAGGCCAAGGCTTCCTGATTACAACTATCCTGCAAATATACTATACTCAGCCATTGGCCAAGGGCTTTCTACAAACCTTTTGAACCTTTGTGCTGCCTTTGGAAGCCTTGCAACCGGACAGCTTGTAAAACCTCGAGTAGTACTATACTTTGTTGACAACGAGGGAAAAAAGTCTTACTCCCAAGTGGATGTTCTTAACACCCGCCTTTTTTCTCCGAGCGTGATGAACTGGCTGCACAAAAACCTTGTAGGTGTAGTTGAAAAAGGAACAGCAAAGGCTGCACGCTCTGAGTACTTTACCATAGCAGGAAAGACGGGCACGTCTCAGAAGTTTGACCTAAGGATGGGGAAATACTCAAAGGAGAAGGTGGTAGCTTATTTTGTAGGCTACTTCCCAGCAACACAGCCTAAGTTTGTGGCAGGCATATCTGTAGATGAGCCTAAGGGGATTGCTTATGGTGGGTCAGCAGCTGCACCTTACTTTAAGGAACTTGCGGAAAGGATTGCCGCTTACTACCGTTTAGAACCCGACAAGCTTAAGAAGAGCATTCCTAGTCTCAGTGGGAAGGAGTAAGGAGTCTACCCTTGGGACTTTCACAGGCTTTATGTGGGTAAGCTCTTCTACTATAGCTGGGTTTGTCCTTTCGGACACATCCTCTCCTGTGAATCCATTCATCACTATGCCAAGGATGTTAATCCCCATACTCTTTATGTAATAAAAAGATAAAAAGATGTGATTTATAGTTCCAAGCCCAGCCTTAGCGACCAAAAGGACTGGTAGTTTCCAATCCCTTGCAAGTTTTGAATAATTATAGTTCTTTTTAACGGGTACTGCTATACCACCAGCCCCTTCAACAACAAGAAAGTCATACCTTTTTAACATATCTCTGTAGTGCCAGTAAAGCTCGTACAAAGAAAAATCTTTTCTTTCCTCTAAAATACTAGCGTAAGGGGACAAGGGTAGAGAGAAGATCACTGGAACAGCTTCTGATATATCTTGCTCTGTAATGCTTACAATAAGGGATCCATCAGTAGGAAGTGAAACAGCACCAGTTTCAATAGGCTTTAGATACCCAACCTTTATGCCTTTCTCCTTTAGAGAGTAAATCAGATTGTATGCTATAAAAGTTTTGCCAACGTTCGTATCTGTCCCTGTTATCATCAAGGCCTTCATTACTATTTAAACATATGTTATAATTTAGTTGGAGGTACGTATGAGAGTAAAGGGACCATCTTCGAGAAAGTTTAAAAAGAAGATACTCAAGCTCGCCAAAGGCTTTAGAGGTCAAAGGAAGAACGTATATAGAAGGGCTAAGGAATACGTGTTTAGAGCCCTGCAATACCAGTACAGGGATAGAAGGCAGAGGAAGAGAGAGTTTAGAAGGCTCTGGGTTGCAAGGATAAATGCAGCTTCAAGGTTGAGTGGCATATCTTATAGTAGGCTTATAGCAGGCTTAAGAAAGGCTGGGATAGAGGTTAACAGAAAAGTTTTGGCTGATATGGCTGTCAGAGATCCAGAAGGCTTTACCCAAATGGTAAGCAAGGCAAAGGCAGCCCTTTCCCAAACCTTATGATAGATGAACAGAAGGTCAAGGAAGAAGTTAGTAAGGAAGTAGCATCAGCTAAGAATATAAGTGAGTTATCAGAGATAAGAGCTAAGTATTTTGGGAAGAATGGAGTCATAACCCTTGCCATAAGGGGAATAAAAGATGTTCCCCAGGAAGAAAGGAAAGATTACGGTATAAAGGTCAATCGGCTAAAGGAGCTAGTAGAGGGTTTGCTCAAAAGCAAGGAAGAGGAGCTGAAGAGTGGGGAGTATCAAAGGGTTTTAAAGGCAGAATGGGTTGACCTCTCTGTACCTTTGGAGCCCAGCTTGGGAACTCTTCATCCAATAACTCAGACCCTCAGGAGGGCAAAGGAGATCTTTGTCAGTATGGGCTTCTCAGTAGCTGAGGGTCCAGAGATAGAGTTAGAGAGTTACAACTTTGACCTTTTGAACATACCCAAGGAGCATCCGGCAAGAGAGATGCAGGATACTTTTTACGTTAACAGAGAGGGGTACCTTCTGAGAACCCATACATCCCCAGTGCAGATAAGAGTCATGCTATCTCAATCGCTTCCAATCCAGGCCATAGCTGCAGGAAAGGTCTATAGGAGGGATGATGACCCTACCCACTCTCCCATGTTTCATCAGGTTGAAGGACTTGTTGTTAACGACTATGTCAATTTTAAACATATGAAGTATACTATAGAAACCTTCTTGAAAGCCTTCTTCGAGAGGGACCTACCCATTAGGTTTAGGGCATCTTACTTTCCTTTTACAGAACCATCCGCTGAAGTGGATATAGGCTGTGTTATGTGTAATGGGCTTGGATGTAGGGTTTGCAAGGGTTCTGGGTGGTTGGAGGTGATAGGATGCGGAATGGTACATCCTGCTGTGTTAGAAAACTGTGGAATAGACTCGCAGACATATCAGGGGTTTGCCTTTGGCATGGGTGTGGAAAGGCTTTCCATGCTTTACTTTGGAATAGATAACATAAAGCTCTTTTACGAGAATGACCTTAGATTCTTAAGGCAATTTGGATAGGAGGTTTCTATGTTTAAAGAGTTTACGAAAGAAGAGATAAAGGCTGTGCTTGGAATAACCTTTGCCGTTGCTGTTAGGATGCTTGGCTTGTTCCTACTTCTGCCTGTACTTTCTCCCTATCTTAAAATGCTCCAATCCTCTACGCCACAGCTCATAGGCCTTGCTATAGGTATATACGGTTTTGCTCAAGCCTTTCTTCAGATCCCCTTTGGTTATCTTTCAGACAGGTATGGAAGAAAACCAATAATTATTTTTGGTATGCTCACTTACGTGATCGGCAGTCTGATGGGTGGTGTTGCCAGCAACATATGGAGTATGATATTGGCTCGTTTTGTTCAGGGATTCGGTGCTGTATCTTCCGCCATGATAGCTTTGGCTGCAGACATTACAAGGGAAGAGGTAAGAACGCGTGCCTTTGCTCATATAGGTGCTTCCATAGGGCTTGTTTTTGCTCTGAGCATCACACTTGCCCCAGCTATTGCCGGACGTATGGGAGTTTCCTTCCTGTTTTTCCTTACAGCTTTTCTTAGCCTTGTTGCAACTTTATACTTGGCTTTCTTCATACCAGAACCAAAGGTTCATGCATCAGATAGAGAAATAAAGCCGTCCATAAAGAACTTTTCCATGATTTTAACCGACAGAAACCAACTGATGCTAAACTTTTCAATAGCTATACTTCATGCATTTCTTGTTTCTATATTTACTGTCCTTCCTTACGAGTTCGTTTACAGTTATGGCTTTCCTAAGGTAGAACACTGGAAGGTGTATCTACCTGCTGTAGTTGTATCTTTGGTGTTCATGGTTCCGTCCACAATAGTTGCAGAAAAAAGGGGAAAATTCAAAGAGGTCATGCTTCTTGGCATCCTTTTTATACTTATGGGCTTCCTTCTACATGACATTATAAAGGGTCTTTGGGGTGGTGTAACGCTCATCTTCCTCTTTTTTATAGGTTTTAACTTCTTAGAACCTATAATACCATCTCTGCTTACAAAGCTCACTCACAAAGACATAAGAGGGCTATCTCTTGGCTTTTTCAACAGCAATCAGTTCTTTGGTGCCTTCTTGGGTGGTATTTGGGGTGGATACTCACTAAAGCACGGTATTAATTACCTTCTTATCTCCTCAATTTTTGTTTGTCTTATATGGGGAGTCTTAACTTATTCATGGTTGAGCTCCGTGTCTGTAAGAGAAAGACTAAAAGGTGCCACGTAGTTTTCTTTTACATTCTCAAAGTGCTTCAAAATAGTCTGAGATTTGCTTGACAGACCTTAAAAATTTGGTTTATAGTTTACTTGTCCCGGTGGGATAAAGGAGGTGGATTATGAGAAAAATACTCAGTTTATTGCTTTTTGCAGCACTGGGCTTTTTCTTTTTGCAACCAACCCTTGAACTTTCTCATGCCAAACAGCATGTGATAAAGAAAAAGATAAAGAAAAAGAAGAAGAGAACCAAAGTAATTATAAAAAGTTCTCGTAATATAAACTCACCACAGGAAGGCGACCTCCTCAAGCTTGAAGGTATGGTAAAAGACCTCAATGAACAGTAAAGACCTTAAGCTTATAGAAGAGCTTAAAATAAAGCAAGGGGATACTTGGCGGGTTCTTAAAATAATGAGTGAGTTTGTTAATGGTTTTGATGAGCTTGCTAGCGTAGGTCCTGCAATAACCTTCTTTGGAAGTTCTAAGTTAAAAGAAGATAATGTTTTTTATGAATCTGCTTACAAGACAGCATACCTGCTGGGACAGATGGGTTTTTGTATAATAACCGGTGGTGGTCCTGGTATCATGGAGGCTGCCAACAGGGGTGCCCAAGACGCTGGTGCCCTTTCCGTAGGTCTTAACATAAAGACTCCAGAAGAGGAGACCCATAACATGTATCAGACAAAGTCTCTTTACTTTGACTACTTTTTCGTGAGAAAAGTTATGCTTTTGAAGTATTCCTACGCTTACGTTATATTTCCCGGCGGATTTGGCACTTTTGATGAGCTTTTTGAGGCTTTAACCCTTATACAGACGGGTAAGAGCCATAGTTTCCCAATAATTCTATATGGAAGCGATTATTGGAATAGTCTTATAGATTTTATGAAGGGGAAGATGGTCCACTATGGTACGTTAAGGAAAAGAGATATAAGACTTCTTTCGCTGGTTGACAGTCCAGAAGATGCCATATCCCATGTGTTAGAAGGAATAAGAGAAAGGTTGAATGAGCTAAAGGAGAGGGAACCGATGAATCCAGCAATTGAGAAGCTGAGTGGCATAATAGAAAAGGGGGCGTTTAGATGAGAGTCTTACATGCATCTGACCTTCATGCAGGAAAAAGCTTAGGAAGGTTATCAAGGAACGAAGACCTTTACTATGCCCTTAACCAAGTTCTTCAGATATGCAGGGATGAAGATGTCCAGATACTTCTTTTGGCTGGTGATATATACGATAAGCCACATCCAGATTCTGAATCACAGAACTTGATACTTGAATTTTTAACAAAGGCCACTCAAGTTGTGGGTCACATAGTCCTAATATCTGGAAACCATGATAGCTATGACCTTATAAAGTCTTACAAAAATCTAAAAAGATTGAGCAATATACATGTTTATGACAGACCCTGCAGAAATCCGAAAGATTGTATCCTTAAGGTTGGTGAACTGACCTTGGCTTGTCTTCCCTATCCAAGCGAAAGATTGCTAACCCATTTGAGTGAAGAGGTTTACAGGAGTTATACAGAAAAAGTTTCCACATACTTAAGAAAACTCTCAATGGATATGGAAAGCTCGAAGTACAACATACTGCTGTCCCACATGATGGTAGAAAGTGCAAGGGTTTCTGGTAGTGAAAAGCAATCAACCATCGGAGAATTCTATGCCATCAAACCAGAACACATACCAAGCACATTCGACTATGTAGCACTGGGTCACATACACAGACATCAAAAGGTCGAAAAAGCCAGTACGAAGGCTTACTACTCGGGAAGCCTCTACCAGATAGATTTTTCAGAAAAGGAGATGGATAAATATGTAAACCTTGTAACCCTTGAGGATGATGTAAAAGTAAGACCCATAAAGCTTAGCTTAAAAAGGCAGCTTTATGAAATACGCATAAACCAAAAGGATAACTTCTACGAAAAGCTAAAGGAGGTAGAAATATTGAGTGGCCTTTTTAAGGTTATACTGGACGTGGACATAAAGGACACAAGCTTAAACATCAAGAGGAACGAGTTAGAAAAGGTTTTGGGAGATAGGCTTGTGAAGCTTGAGGTTCAATTCGTTGGCCATGAAATGAACCAAGAGGTTTCAAATGAAGGAAAAATTGACCTTCTTGAACTTTATCAAAGGTATTACAAACACGCCCACGCTTCTGACATCCCAGATGATATAAAGAACGAGTTTTTTAAGGTCTTCAGAGAGGCAGAGCATGAGGCCCATACTCCTTAGGCTTAGGAATTTTACAGTATATAAGAGAGAGTTAGAGATAGATTTTTCTGATCTGAGCTTTTTTATAATACAAGGGAGAACAGGTTCGGGAAAAACAAGCCTAATAGATGCTATATGTTACGCCCTTTATGGAAAGGTTCCAAGACATAACAGAAGGACTGGTATCCATGAGCAGTTGCTCTCAAAGGGACAAAAGAATATGAGAGTATACCTCGAGTTTTCTGTAAAGGGAAAAAGGTATGCCGTTGATAGAATTTACGAGACATCAGGAAGGTCAGAAGTTAGATTCTATGAAGGTTCCAAGTTATTAAACCTAAGAGCTAGGGAAGTCAACGACCACATATCAAAGCTCATAGGTATGGATTATAATACCTTCACCAAAGTGCTTGTGCTTCCCCAAGGACAGTTTGATAAGCTCTTAAAACCAGAGGAACCAAGGGAGAGAAGAGAGGTGCTCAACAGGATTTTAGGTTACGATGAGGTATTCAAAAGAATAAACGAAATAGTAAACAGACAGGTAAATTCTTTAAAAGAAAAGGAGAAAGAGCTTGATACAGAATATAACCTAACAAAAGACGCTACGGAGGGAAGGGTCAGTGAGCTTAAGGAAATGCTTACCAATATGGAGTTAAGACATAAAGAATTGGTGGAGAAAAAAAGATATCTTGGGAGAGACCTAGAAAAGGCCAATGAGAAAGAGAGAAAGGTCAAAAGCTTGGAAGAGAAAGAGAGGGAACTGGAGAACTTGATTCAGAGGGAGGAAGAGGTCAAGAAAAAAGAAGATAAGCTTAAGTTGGCCAGAGAAGTATCCCAATACATACACTATCTTGATCAGTACAATAAAAATGAAGAAAAATTGAAGGAGGTCAAAGAAGAAAGGAAAAAACATGAGCTTCGGCTCAGAATATGTACAGAAGAAGTGGAAAACGTTAGAGAGGAGTTTTCAAAGGCAGAACAACAGTACAGTAACATAGATGACTTTAAAAGAAATAGCACATTACTTGAAAGGTTGGAGGATGACTTGAAAGGGCTCTTAAATATAAAAGAGAAGATAACCAAGAAGAAGAGAGAAAGGGATGACATGATAAATAAAAAGAAGGAACTCCAAAACAAAATAGAAGAGTTAAGAGAAAGGTTAGAAAGAGGAAAAGAATACATAAGAAATGTAAAAGAAGAGCTTAAAATGTTAGAAAAAATTGAGGAAGATTATGCAAGGGAGAAGGAACTAAAAAGGCAAGTGGACGACCTTCCAAAAAAAGAAGAAGAACTGGAAAAACTAGAGAAGCAATACGAAGAAGAGGAGAAAGAATTGAAAGATGTTCAACAAGACATATACAAGACAGAGAATAAGCTATTTGAAGCTTACATTCATGATATAAGGTCAAAGCTCTCTGTGAATAGTCCATGTCCTGTGTGTGGTAGTACAGTAAAAGAGGTAATTAAAGCAGAATCTTTAGAAATAGATTTGGAAGCCCTGAAAAGGCACTTGGAAGACCTGAGAAAAAAGGAGAGAAGCTTAAACGAGAAGATAGGTATACACAAAGGAAGGATAGAAGGACTTTCAAACTCAAGGAGAGAGGTCTTAGATAGGATAGGGGATCCCAGCAGGTTTGAAGCATACTTTAAAGAACTAGAAAAGAAGTACGAAAGAAAAAAGGAATTGGAAGGAAAGAAAGATGAAGCAGAAGAGCTTTACAGGGAATTGGAGAGTGAAAAATCAAGAAAGGAGATGGAACTTGTAGAAGCGGAATCTAATCTAAAAAACTTAGAAGAAGCTATCTCTGACCTTGAAAGGGGTTATGATGATATCAGAAGTAAGGCCTCTGGAGTGCTTGGTAGAGAAATAATACGTCCAGATTTGGACCTTTTTTACATATCCAATAAGAAGAAAGCGCTCGATGAGAAGATAAAAGAGATAAAAGAAAAATATGATAGGCTAAGAGATAGTAAGGAGAGCTTAGAAAAAGAAATAGCAATACTACATACAACTCTCCAGCAATTGGATGAGCAAGAAAACAGGTTGAAAAAAGAAAGGGATGAGGTTTCCTTAAAGCTTTATCCGGCCCTTGAAAGGTTTGGAGATATAGACAAATTAAGGGAATTCTGCCTTTCTCAGGAAGAGATGAGCAGGTTGGAGGCAGAGCTGAAAGACTATGAAGTTAGAAGGAGAAACCTTGAAGAAGCGGTAGAAAGGCTTCAAGGAGAGATAGAAAGCTATCCAAAGGAATTAGAGACAGACATTGTAAGGAAAGAATTGGAAAAGGTAGACATGGAGCTTCAGAGTTTAAACCAAAGCATAGGTGCCGTACGCAAGGAGAGGGAAGATGTAGAAAAAAAATTGGAAAGGAGACGAAAGCTTGAAAAGGACATTGAATCCATCAAAAAGGGTTTACGCGTGTACGAGATAATAAAGAAAGACATGGAGAGCGACAGGTTCCCCGAGTTCGTAAGCCAGCACATGCTCCGTACTATAGTAGAAAGGGCCAGTTATTATCTGCTTAAATTCAGTTCTGGCACCTATGAGTTTAGATTCTCCAATGGGGATTTACACGTCTTGGAAAGAACTACTGGACACGAAAGGAGCGTGTACACCCTGAGCGGGGGTGAAACTTTTCTTGCAAGCCTTTCTTTAGCTTTTGGAGTAAGCGATATAGTGTCCCACAATGCACCCCTTGAGAGTATATTCATAGATGAAGGTTTTGGGTCCTTAGACAGAGAGACGAGAGAATCTTTAGGAGATTTCTTTGAGTTTATAAAGTTAAACGCCGGAAGGATGGTTGGTATAATAAGCCATATTGAAGACCTTGCTGAGAAGTTTGACCAAAGGATAATAGTGGAAAGGAGAGGGGACTTTTCAACTATTACTGTGGAGGCAACCTAATGGGAATACTTGACAGGTTTTTTAAAAAGAAAAAAAGAAGGGAGGAGAATCTTTGGACCAAATGCCCCGAGTGTAAAACCATACTTTACATACCAGAACTTTCCTCCAACCTTAGGGTATGCATAAGATGCAACTACCACTTTCCCATGAGCGCTAAAGACCGAGTAGAATCTCTCTTAGACGATAACGTTGAGGTTTTTTTTGAGAACATTCTCCCACAAGACCTACTCAACTTCAAGGATACAAAGCCATACAAAGAGAGACTAAAGCAAGCTCAGGAAGATACGGAAATAAGCGAGGCACTCTTAGTGGTGGGTGGAAAGTTAAGGGATAAAGAGGTAGTGCTAACGGTCATGGACTTTGGTTTTATCGGTGGAAGCATGGGGTCTGTGGTAGGTGAGAGGTTTTATAGGGCTTGTCAACTAGCTTCTTCCAAAGAATTGCCCTTGATATCTGTAATAACTTCAGGTGGAGCAAGGATGCAAGAGGGTACGCTTGCCCTCATGCAGATGGCAAAAACAGCCTTTGGAGTTGGTTTTCTAAAAAGTAAAAGATTACCCTATATAACAGTACTTACAGATCCTACAACGGGAGGTGTATCCGCTAGCTTTGCCTTCTTGGGAGATATAATAATAGCAGAGCCCAGGTCCCTGATAGGTTTTGCAGGTCCAAGGGTTATAGAGCAAACCATAAAGCAGCAACTACCTGAGGGGTTTCAAAGGTCTGAGTTTCTTTTGGAGAAAGGCATGATAGACATGGTGGTTCACAGAAAGGACCTAAAAGATACTCTTTATAAACTTCTGAGAATGACCACCTACTGGAAGGCTAAGGCTCAATGCTCAAGCTAATGTCTATCCAACGCGCCGAGTGAGTGATAAAACCACAGGATATATAATCTACACCTTTTATGGCATAGTTGGGTATATTGTCCAAGTTTATGTTTCCAGATACCTCTATCAGAGCAGCTCCTTTGACCAAGCTTACAGCTTCTTTTACCATCTGTGGGCTAAAGTTATCGAGCATAACAATGTCAACACCACATTTCAACGCCTCTTCCACCTCCAAAAGGTTTTCCACTTCAACCTCTACCTTGTAGACTGGACTGACACTCCTTCTAACCCTTCTGACAGCCTCCTTTATACTGCCAGCTAATCTCTTATGATTGTCCTTTATGAGCACCATGTCGTAAAGGGCAAAGCGGTGATTGAATCCACCACCAACTCTCACGGCATACTTTTCAAAGAATCTAAACCCTGGCGTTGTCTTTCTAGTATCCAGGAGCTTTATGTTTGTGTTTTCAAGCTTGTTAACCACTTTTTTGGTTAATGTAGATATACCGCTTAGCCTTTGAAGTATGTTTAGAGCCAACCTCTCCCCCTTTAGTACTATATTCGCTTGGCCTTCCAAAACCAAAAGGTCATCCCCCTTTCTAAACTTTTCCCCCTCATCCTTGGCAAAGATGACGTCCACACCACCCAAAATCTCAAAGACTTTTATGGCAAAAGGTATACCAGCAAGTACCCCATCCTCCTTTGCCCTTATGCTTGCCCTCACCCTCTCACCCCTGAAGACCCCATCTGTGGTTATGTCCCCCACCCCCAGATCTTCCTTTATATAGCCCAGCAGAAGCTCCTCCATGCTATAATTTTAGCCAAAAATTGGAGGTATGATGAAGATACTTATGGTATGCTCAGAAAGTTCCCCATACCTCAAAACGGGGGGGCTGGGAGATGTTGTTCATTCCCTATCAAAGACCTTGGTAAAGACAGGTTACAGTGTAAGCATCATTATGCCAAAATACAAAAAGATAAGGGTTAACCTTAAAAAGCTAAGGGAGAATATGAAAGTATACATAGACCATACATGGAAAAGTTTTGACCTTTACGAAGATTTCAAAGATGGAGTTCATTATATCTTTGTTGACCATCCCCCATATTACAACAGAGACCATCCATATGCCGAAAGGGATGGAGAGTACAAGGATAATGCTCTAAGGTTTGGTCTTCTTGCTCTTTCTGGATTAGAAATTATAAGGGAGCTGTCTTTAAATCCTGATGTCATACACATACACGATTGGCATGCATCCCTTCTCCCCCTATACAAAAGCCTCTACTACCAGGAAATGGATAGAGTGCCCGTAGTGCTAACCATTCACAATGCCATGCATCAAGGCATATTTGATAACAGGTTTTTACCAGACCTTAACCTTCCTTGGGATGTTTTTCACCCTTTTCGTGGCATTGAGTTCTATGGTAAGATAAACTTTCTAAAGGCTGGTATCATCTTCTGCGATATTCTTACTACGGTAAGCCCGTCATATGCAGAGGAACTAAAGGAGAACGCATATGGCCTTGAGGGAGTCATAAGAGAAAAAAAGTACTTTTTCGGTATACTCAACGGTATAGACTATGACGTATGGAACCCAGAGACAGACCCTTACGTAAGAGCTCATTACAGCATTAAAAACTTCAGAAAAAAAGGGCAGAATAAGGCTCATCTAAGGGGAGTCTTTGGCTTTAGCAAGAATGGACAAAAGCTTCTTGCGGGAATGGTTGCAAGGCTCACATCGCAAAAGGGTTTTGACCTAATAGGAAGCGTAGTGGATGAAGCTGTAAAAGAAGGATTTGAATTTGTTTTTCTTGGGTCTGGTGAAGACAGATACCAAGATATGCTCATTGGGCTTATGAAGAGGTATCCAGAGAGTGTGAGGGTGAGAATTGAGTATAACGAACAGCTGGCACACCTAATATACGCTGGTAGCGATGTATTCTTGATGCCATCTTTGTTTGAACCGTGCGGTATATCCCAGATGATAGCCATGAGGTACGGTACAGTTCCCATAGTAAGAAAGATAGGGGGATTAAAAGATACCGTGATAGACTATATAGAGAGTCCGGATGAAGGGTTTGGCTTTGCCTTTAGGGATTATAGTTCAGAGGAGTTGCTCCATGCTATGCTAAAAGCTATGGTTCTTTACAACATGGAAAGATGCAACGGCGAAAGGGTTTGGTCTAAGATGATAAAAAGATGCATGTCCAGGGACTTTTCCTGGGAAAGGAGCTCAAGGGAGTATGAAAGGGTATACTCATCTGCCATACTGCTAAGGGGCTATGATCCTTGAACTTAATGAACTCCTTAAAACTCTTGAGACTGTAAGGACAGAAGGCAAGAGGATAGTGTTTACAAACGGTTGCTTTGATATAGTCCATGCTGGACATGCTTACTATTTGCAGAAGGCCAAAGAGTTGGGTGATATCCTCGTTGTAGGCGTAAACTCTGACAGTTCCATTAGAAGGATAAAAGGAGAAAAGAGACCTATTATCCCCGAGCACATGAGGGCTTTCCTTCTTGACAGTTTAAAGCCGGTCGATTACGTTATTGTCTTTAAAGAAGACACGCCTGAGGATCTCATAAAGTGCATAAGGCCCCATGTTCTTGCAAAGGGAGGTGATTGGGCTGTAGAAAACATAGTTGGAGCTGATTTTGTACTCTCCTACGGTGGAAAAGTAAAGCTTATAGACTTCTCCTTTGATATATCCACCAGTAAGGTCATAGAAAGGATAATTGACCTCTATAAGCCCAATGACCCCTCCAGGTGAGAATCTATAGTCTTATCTATTTTCTCAGCCGTCTGCTTGTCTATCCTTAGCCTTTCTAAGTGTATTAAAGTACTCTTTGACAGCTTCTTAACCAACGGCCTTATACCTTCTTCAAAAATTTCATCCCTGTATAGCCCAGCAGTCTTGAGCAAGTCTATCTTAAACCTGATCAGGAAAGGATGCATATTCTTGACGTTTATAGACATATAGCTTATGAGTAAGTTAAAAATGTGTAGGTCGTAGTAACTTATCCATTTCTCAAAGAAACCCAAAACTGAGGACATCCATAAGAATCTTCTATAATCGCTCGAGGCCAGATAAGACATGTAGTATACCTTTTCCACATCCAAAGGGAGTATAAACTCGCCAGACTGTCTGTACACCAGCTGTAAAAGGTTAAAGGGTTCAAAGATGCTAGCATAGCCACTCTCTGGAAGAGCTCCATCTTTTGCGTAAAGGTTCATCATGCCACCCCATCCGTATACCTTTACAAGCAAGTCTTCATCACCTACGACCAATCTCCTTACGACCAGTACTTTACTTTTCAAAGGCATGTGTTATAATTTACTCCCTCAAAGGAGAGAAGATGCCAACATTGTTCAGAAAGGTTAGAGACCTTAGGAATCATATAAAGGGTGTAAGGCAAGAGAACAAAAAGAGCATAGGCTTAGTTCCAACTATGGGTTATTTTCACGCGGGGCACATGGAGCTCATAAAGAAGTCAAAGGTCCAGAACGATATAACCATAGTGAGCATATACGTAAACCCATTTCAGTTTGGGGCAGGTGAAGATTATGAAAGGTATCCAAGAGACTTGGAAAGGGACTTATCCTTAAGCGAGGAGGCTAGTGTAGACGTAGTATTTGCACCAACCGATGAGGATATGTATCCAGAAAAACCTAACGTAGAGATTAATATTCCTGGTATAAGCGATGTTATGGAAGGAGCCTTCAGACCTGGACACTTTAGCGGTGTTGCTCTTGCAGTCCTGAAGCTCTTCAACATCATAGAACCAGACAGGGCTTACTTTGGGGAGAAGGACTTCCAACAACTAAAGCTCGTTCAGAGACTTGTAAGAGATCTATCTTACGATATCGAAATAGTACCTGTACAAACAGTAAGAGATGAGGATGGGTTGGCTCTAAGCTCAAGAAACGTTTATCTTAAGGATTATGAAAGGCAGTCCGCACTTTCTTTGTATAAGTCTTTTTTGATAGCAGAGGGTCTTTTAAAATCCGGTAACAACCAGGCAAGACTCTTAAAGGAAGCTATTTTAGAATACATAAGCAAACACCCATATGTTAGCGGTATAGACTACGTTGAGATAGTTGACGATGAGCTAAACATAAAGGATGGTGAAGTAATGCCAGGCGACAGAGTGTTGGTAGCTGTTTGGATTGGCAACACAAGGCTCATAGACAACTGGAGGTTTGGCAATGAAGAAGTATGAGGGTGTTCTCAAAGCTGACGGTATGAGTTTTGGTATAGTTGCTTCAAGGTTCAACCATCTATTAGTAGACAGGCTCATAGAAGGTGCCATAGATTGCATAATAAGGCATGGCGGCTCTGAGGAAAACATTCACTTGGTTAGGGTTCCTGGATCATGGGAGATACCCTTGGCTGTGAAAAAAGTTGCATCCAGGCAGGATATAGATACAGTCGTGCCTTTGGGAGTTCTCATAAGGGGTCAGACTCCTCACTTTGAGTACATAGCCAGCGAAGTATCAAAAAGCCTTGTTCTCATAAGTTTAGAAACAAACAAGCCCATAGCCTTTGGGATAATTACAGCCGATAGCCTTGAACAGGCTATAGAGAGAGCTGGGACAAAGCAAGGAAACAAAGGATGGGAGGCTACCCTTTCTGCTATAGAGATGGTAACCTTGCTCAAAAACCTTGGATGATATACAAAGTCAAAGCTAGGAAGGATGCCTTTTTAATCCTTTATCAATGGGACATAAAGGGAGAGGATATTGAAAACCTTATGGAAGACTATATAGCATCAAGTGGGGTAAGGGATAGTGAGCACAGAAGGTACATAAGGAAACTGGTAAGAAGGTATATGGAAAACTCCAAGGAGGTGGACAACATAATATCTGAGACGAGCGAAAATTGGAGCATAGACAGAATGGGTTACATAGAAAGAAACATATTAAGAATAGCCACGGCTGAGTTCCTTTTCATAGGCGTTAAAAACGTAAAAGCTGTAACTCTGGATTATGTAAAGCTTGCCATAAAGTATGCTGGAAAAGGTCCTGCAAAGTTTGTAAATGGAATACTGAGTAAGGTTATGCAAACAGTAAAAAAAGATTAAGCTTTCTTCTCTTCCTTTTGAACCTCTTCAGCTTTTACTTCCTTGGCCTTTTTTTCTTCCTCCAACTCTCCAGACAAAGCCTTCCTAAAGTTCCTTATACCCTCACCCATAGCTTTGCCAGCCTCGGGCAACCTTGAAGCACCGAAAAGCAAGAAAACTATGAGCAGTATTATTAAAATCTCTGGTAAACTTGGAGCATGAAACATGCTTAACCTCCTCTTGTCTCTTCCTTCCTTTCTTTTTCATCTCCACCAGACAGAGCCTTCTTGAAGTTTCTTATGCCTTCACCAAACCCCTTTCCAAGCTCTGGCAACCTGCTTGCACCAAATACAACAAACACTATAAGAAGTATCAATATTAACTGCCAAGGTAGAGGAAAATGCATTTTACTTTACCTCCTTACTTTTTATTATAGTCTTCCACTCAGGGTGTTTCAAAAATATCCTATAACTTCCCACGGGCTTTAATTATAACCCAAAAGGATAAACCGTCAAGGGGATTTTTGACACAGCCTTCATTGAGAATATCTTAGTAGTTTTCCTCTTGCCAAAATTCTGGCTTAAACCTTACCACTTGGTTTCTGCCAAACTCCTTTGCCTTATAAAGGGCTACGTCCGCAAACTTTATGCACTGCCATATTTTATCACTGTCTGTAGGAAATTCGGAAACTCCAATACTTACAGTCTTTTTGAGAACTGTTCCAAAAACCTCTATCATGTGATTTTCCACAGCCTTTCTTATCTTCTCCGCTATCTCCTCTGCCTTACCCTTTTCCACATCCATCAAAAGCACCATAAACTCCTCACCTCCAAACCTCACCACTATATCCGATTCCCTCACAGATTTTGAAAGTATATTAGCGGTGTCTTTTAAGACCTTATCTCCAACATCGTGCCCGTAGGTGTCATTTACCTGTTTAAAGTAATCCACATCTACCATAAGGATGCCAAGGGTTGTGTCTCTTCTCTTTATCTGAGCAACGATATGGTCTATTATTTCATCAAGAAATCTCCTGCTATACAAGCCTGTAAGCTGGTCTCTTAAAGATTGTTCCCTTAATACGTCCATATAGGTTTTTGCCTCCAATATAGGAGTTGCCTCCTCCAAATAGCTCTTTATGTAAGGAATTATAAGGTTTACAAAGGGCTCCATCTCGGGCTCATAGACCAACTGCATTACATACTGCACAGAACCGCCCACATAAATGGGGATGCAGTAATGATAAAGCTTTTTTTCTCTACAGGCGGATTGGTCTACAAAGTTGGGACATATACAGGGAAATTCCCTTGAATCCACGTCCAATCCTGTTCTCACGGCTCTACACTCATCCACTTTTTCGAAGATAACATCATTACACCAACTTTGGGCTCCCTCCACATGTATAGGTTGTATCCTATTTTTCTTCCTCTCCACGTCATAAAAGGAAAAGTTTTCCAAACTCATATAATCTTCAAAGATTTGTATAATTCTCCTATAAACATCCGCCCTTGTTTTATCCTTTTCTATGGTCTTCTTAAACTTGTATATATTTAGTAACTCATCCACTACCTTTGATGTATCCGATAAAACATCACCCGTCTTTAGAGAACTATATCCAATCATAGCTATAACTTTATCTTCTATGGAAGACAGATTGTTATATAGCCTATGGCAAGCACTTTTGAAATTCTCAGCTAAATGTCTTGCTTCATAGCCCATGCCTGTTTTTATATCATGGTTGAATTTACCCTCACCAATTAGCCTTACCGCTTCTGTTGTATCCTTTAAAAGCTTGGTTATCTTGGTAAGTATGGAATTAACAGAAAAGAAAATAGAACCAAAAGCCGCCAACAAAATTATAAAAATCCAAAAAAATATCTTCAAAGATGCATTTCTTATTTGTGTAAAATCCATAGTTAAACTGATCGCTCCCAAGACTTCCCCCGGTTGTGCCTTATGACACTGTAGGCAATTCGTGCCTTTTATAGGGTCTATTTTATAGGGTATAACTATTTTGTATTTTACGCTACCAAAGGATTCCTTTAAAATCTCCTTAGGCTTACCGCTTTTAAGGACAGCCTTCTCTATTTCATCCTTTGGGACTTCAAGATTTGTGCCTTGACCAAATTGGTTTATAACCCTTTTGCCCCTTATAACCCTTATATCTTCTACACCTTCTATTTCTCTGACCCTGCTAAGGAACTCATCCCTTCTATCCATAACCCCCATAACCATGTAAGAGGTTAGGGTATCCCTTACCAGCTCCGATATAGTGAGAGCCTTGCTTTTTGCACTTTCCAACACTTGAGATCTAAAGACATATAAGCTGGTTGCAAGTATTGCAAGAACTGACAGTGTTATGAGAAAGGAGAGCTTTACAATTAGATTTTTCTTCATGTACCCTCCTTAATTTTATTATACGCTGAGTGAGAAATTTGACACAGCCTCATTTACACTTGCTTTTCCTTAAAACAGAGGTTATAATATACACTCTAACAACCTAAAATAGGAGAAGGAAATGAAAACCTACAGAGTAAAAGAGGAGAGTATAGAAAGGAAATGGTGGGTGGTTAATGCAAAGAATAAAAGCCTTGGTAGGCTTGCCTCTGAGATAGCTAAGGTGTTGAGAGGAAAGCACAAGCCTTACTATCAGCAGGATGTAGATTGTGGAGACTTTGTAATTGTTGTAAACGCAGATAAGGTGGGTATTACTGGAAAAAAACTTAATCAAAAAGTTTACCACTTCCACAGCAATTACCCTGGTGGTTTAAAGGATAGGGGCTTGGAATGGATGATAGAAAACAAGCCAGAAGAGGTTATAAAGCTTGCTGTTAAAATAATGCTTCCAAAAAAAAGACTTGGTCACAGAATGTTGAAGAGGTTAAAGGTGTACAGAAGTTCAGAACACCAGCATCATGCTCAAAAGCCAGAGGTATTGGAGGTAAAGATATGATAAAAAAGCTGAAAGATTTTAAAATCGGCTTAGATAATGCTTACTATGGTACAGGGAGAAGAAAGGAGAGCATAGCAAGAGTTTGGCTTCTTAGGAACACAAACAATATGGTGGTAAAGTCCAAAGATAGTGGAAAGGAGTTCAACCTGAGGGATTACTTGCAAAGAGAGGCTCTCTTCCGAAAAGCTCTTTATCCTATCAGAGTTTCTGGGCTTGACGGTAAGTTTGGGGTTTATGCAACGGTAGAGGGTGGGGGTATATCTGGACAGGCGGAAGCCATCATGTACGGCATAGCAAGAGCTCTTCTCAAGTACAACCCTGATATAAGACAACCGCTTAAGAAATCAGGACTACTAAAGAGGGATGCAAGGGAGAAAGAAAGGAAGAAGTATGGTCTGATGAAGGCACGCAAAGGTTATAGATGGAGCAAACGCTAAGGGTATGCATCTATGGTGCAACTGGTTATACGGGCATAGAACTCCTGAGAATACTTTTAAACCATCCTTATGTAAGAGTAGTTTCTCTAACCTCGCAAACTTACAAGGGCAAGTATATCTCGGAACTTTTTCCATACTTTTCTGATTCGTACGTATCCAATATGTTACTGGTGGAGGAACCCAATGAAGAATTTGACTTGGCCTTCCTATGTCTCCCACACGATGCTTCCCTTGAACTTGTGCCCAACCTCCTGGAGATGGGGAAAAAGGTCATAGACCTTTCTGGTGCATACAGAATAAGGAATGCATCCCTTTATCCTGAATTTTATGGTTTTGAACATAAGTATCCTTATATCCTTGAGAGGGCGGTTTATGGACTTCCAGAGGTCTTCAGAGATAGCATAAAAAGCGCAGACATTGTTTCAAATCCAGGGTGCTACCCTACCGCCGCTCTTCTTAGTATTTATCCACTTCTAAAAGCTAAAGTTGATTTTGAAAAAGTTGTAATTGATGCCATATCTGGAGTCTCTGGAGCTGGAAGAAAGACAGCCCAGTCTTTTCATTATCCAGAGATGGAACAGAACACCTTTGCATACTCAATCTCAAAACACAGACACACACCAGAGATAGAAAATGTTATAGAAAGGGTTTCTGGAAGGGATGTATCTGTTAGGTTCACTCCTAAAGTAGTGCCCATGTCAAGAGGGATGCTCTCAACAACTTACCTTTATATGGAAAGGTTAGACCTTTTGGAGCTCTTTACTGAAACCTACAGAGAAGAAAAGTACGTAAAGACAGTAAGCCATCCACCAATGACTAAGTATGTTTTGGGAACAAACCTGTGTCTTATTTTCCCTTACTACGATGAAAGGACAGGCATTGCTCTGATTGTAAGCGCTATGGATAACTTAGGGAAGGGCGCTTCTGGCCAGGCCGTACAGAACATGAACCTTATGATTGGTATGGAAGAGACTGTTGGAATAGAAAAGATAGCCCTGTTCCCTTAGCTCAAAAGCTCTTGTCTTATCATCTCCAGAAGGTATAAAAGCACTCTCTTTACATCCTCTTTGTTAAGAGCCGAAAGGGGAAGGACTGGTATACCCTCATCTTTATCTATATCTAAGGCTGTCATTATATCCTCTGGGGGCCATGCGTTTGGAAGGTCCTGCTTATTTGCACCAACAACCATAGGTACTGGAAACCTTGATTGGAAGAAGTTTATTATCCTTCTTGCTTCGTTAAAAGTTGATGGGTCTCTACTATCAACCAGTACGATCATACCAAGGGCACCCTCCCCAAGTATATCCCACATAAAGTCGAACCTGGACTGTCCAGGTGTACCAAAAAGGTAAAGCTCATGCTCATCATCTATCTTTATCTTCCCAAAATCCATGGCTACAGTGGTATGATCCTTTACACCCTTTTCTCCAGGCAAGCTTGTTCTTCTTTCTGTTCTCACTGTCTTTATCTCACTCACTGTGTTTATAAACTGTGTCTTGCCTGCGGCAAAAGGTCCAGCTATAACTATCTTTATCTTCTTTATAGCCTTCATCACATCCCCTTTATCCTTTCAATGATCTTGGCAAGCAACTCAAGGGTTATAGATGGCTTTTGCTTCCTTTCCCTCTTCTTCCTTTTTATCACACCCAGCGCTAGAAAACCGTACAAGGCCCTGTCTACTGTAAGATCGTCAAGTCCAGAATGACGCCTTATGTCCAAAACGTTCCTCTCACCATCAACGAGCGATAAAACCTTACTTTCCTCTTGCAGCAGTTCAACTCTCTTTATTTTCTCTGTATTGTCCGGCTGGCTTTCAAATACGAGCATCTCATCGGATATCTTTCTCTCAACCTCCTCAGGCCTCAGCAACCTTGAAGCATACATTATGAGTTTTTCTATGGGATATTTAACTGGTAGTTCAGAATTATAGCTTATAAAACCTGGTGTAAAGGAAAAGATACCATCCTTAGCATCCAACCTTTTTATAAGAAATATTTCTACTGTCTTTGGAAGATTCTCCTTTGAGATTCTCAGCTTTTCTATTAGATGGTCAAAGTCTCTCTCTGCATAAACTCTAAATATCCTATCCACTGGTCTTGCAAAGACTATCTCCCCATCCTTAACGTAATAAGATACTGTAAAATCCTGCCATTCTATGATCAGAATACCACTCTTCCTATCCTTTGCAAGTACTTGAAATATATCTACAAAGCTAAATGTGCTAAGGTCACCAGTAAGGACCATTTATATCATCTCTTTTAACTTTTGTTGGGCCTTCTTTATCTCCATGAGCAAAAGTCCCAACTTGGCGTTATTGTCAGCAAGCACTACCATAACAGCGTCCTGACCAACACCAGTCAGAATGATGTACCCATTGTGCCCCTTTATGGTTATTTGCTCAAGCGCACCCTTTGCCAGCTCTTCTGAGACTCTCTCACCTAGGGATAGGATGGCAGCACTCATAGCAGCTAATCTATCCTCTTCAAAGCCAGGCCTGAGAACAGAGGATATGGGAAGTCCATCTGCAGAAAATAAAGAAGCACCTTCTAACCCACCGCTCTTTATAAGCTCCTGGAGCACCTGCATGTACTTGTCCATTTTTCCCTCCTATTTTACAGTATAGTATATACTAAAATATTAAATCAAACAATAGACCTGCTAGCCACGACATAAAAAACCAGGAAACAGCGTAAAGAAAGACTATCCTCTTTGGTAAAAAGCTCATTGTAGCCAGTATTGTTGGTACGCATATACCACTACCGCCGAGCATGAAAGTGAGTGCATTTCCATGGGTAAAGCCTACCTGTAGAAGAGCTTTTGCTATTGGCACATCCTCCCCAGAGCAAACATATATGGGTACAGAAACAAGGGCTATGAGCGGATAAGAGAGGGATGTACCTGCTACGTAATTGACGACCCCCTGCGGTAGAATGGCTTTTATCAGAGCAGCTATGAACATTCCCAGCAGTAAGTATCTGCCAGTTGATGAGAGGGTGAATTTAAATGACCTTAGAAAAATTTTACCCTTGGTTCCTGCACTGTTGAATTCTCCAAGAAGAGGCATGGGTCTTTCTTTTTTATAGAAGGTACTTGCGACGTAAGCTAAAAGCATGGCAAAAAGAAACACACCAAAAACTCTGAAAAGTGTTATTTCAAACCCAAAGAAGGCAAAGGTGAGTGTTACGGTTACAGGAGAAACCACTGGGGCAACGACCAAGAAAGCCAAAACGGGTGCATACGTCTTTGAAAAGTTGTTTATAAGGTGAGCTACTGGTATCATGGAACAGGAGCAGACAGGAAGTAAACCACCTAAAAAACCGGTAAAGATAGGGGCTGTCTTCTCATTCTTTAATGCCTTCCTCAACCAGGAAAGACTCACATAGGTTTGTATTAAAGATGTTATCAGCGCTGCCAGAACAAAGTAAGGCACTATTTCTACTGTATAATCATAGAAGGTGTTTAAAAAGACTCTTATATACTCCATATATTTTAAATTAAAGAGACCATTCCAAAGGGGAAGAGGGGTCCATTATACTATTTCAAGCTGGGAAAATACAAAGGGTATCTCGTAATCTGCAGATTCCTTTGAATCCGAAGCGTGAATGGCATTTTTCCCTTTATCTGTGCCAAAAAGCGCTCTTATAGAGCTTGGAGCTGTTTTTTTTGCCTCCTGGCTATCCGTTGGACCTATCAGGTCCCTCACTCTCTTTATAGCGTTCTCTCCTTCCAAGATGCATGCTACTATTGGACCAGATATCATAAAATCCACAAGCTCTTTATAAAAACTTCTACCTTCATGCACTATGTAAAACTTCTCGGCTTGCTCTTTGGTGAACCTGAGAAGCTTCATAGCTCTTAAGCTAAAGCCTTGGGACAAGAATATGTCTATTATCTTTCCTGTGGCACACTTCTCAAAGGCATCGGGCTTTATTATTATCAATGTCCTTTCCATGTTCATCCTCTCAATACTTTTTCAAGATTCCTTTTTACAGATGTGTCCAGCACAAAGCTGGCCGTTCTCACAACAAAGCCACCTATCAACGAAGGGTCCTCTCTAACTTCAAACTCTAGCTCTCTTCCTACAAGCTTACTAAGAACGTTCTTTATTTTTTCAACCTGAGCCATGCCTGCATCCTTCGCAAGAGTGAGATGAGCTTTGGCTAACCTCAGTACGTTTTCCATCTCGCGGTCGTATGACCTCTTTATCTCTTCTATCAGCGGGAAGGCTCCCATTTCCACCAGAGAGTACATAATCCTATCCATATCCTTGATTAGGCCAAATTTCTCTCTTAGATTCTCCAAGTAAGCCTTCTTTCTGTCAGCCGGTATAAGAGGGTTGAGCATAAAATCTCTAAACCCCTTCTCCCTTCTGTAGAACTTTGATAAGAAGTCAAGAAAATCCGAAGTTTGAATCATGGTCCTTTTGTCCTTTGGAAGGCTGTTTATGAGTTTTTTGGCTACTTTTCTTGCAAGGTCTACATTCTTTTGCATGCTTCCTCCATTTCTCTTATGGACTTTTCTATGTACCTTCTTTGGATTTGGGGGTCCTTGAAGGCTTCTTCAAGTATCCTTGCGGACACTTCTTTAGCCTTTCTCATACCATAGCGTACTAATTCTTCCTTGGCTTTTTTCGTTTCTATTTCTATCACCTCTTTAGCTTTTTCTCTTATTCTGTCTGCAATATCTTGAGCCCTCTTTATCTCTTCTTCTTTGATGTAACCTGCTGTTTCCTCAGCCAACTTTATCTGCTCTTTATACCTTCTTTGAGCATCTTCATATTCAAACTTTGCCCTCTTGAGGTCCTGCCTGGCAGATTCAAGCTCCATCTCGGAATGATTTAACCTCTCCGTTATACCTATAAAGTACTTGCCAAAAGCTTCAGATAGGGGCCTGCGAGCAAAAAAGTAGGCAATACCCAATAGGAGCAGTATGTTAAATCCTTTCCATAAGAGCTCTATAGTATGGTGCCCTCCTTCTGTCATGCCACTTCCTCCAAAAGCCTGTCCTTTATAAGCACTGCTACATCCTCCACTCTATCCCTTAGCTTTATCTTCTCCTCCTCCAGCACCTTTCTGAGCTCATGTAGGGCCTTCGCTATCTCCTTCTGTGCCTCTCCTTCCGCACGAGCTATCATCTCTTCCTTCATTTTCTCCGCTTCCTTTCTTGCTTTTTCCAACAGAGCATTTGACTCCCTTTTCCCTTCATCAAGTATCTTCAATGCTTCTGAAAGAAGCTTAGAAGCTTCTTCTCTGAGAGCTTTGGCCTCTTCGTAGTTCCTTTTCGTTATTCTTTCCCTTTCCTCTATAACCTTTGAGTATGGCCTGACCAACATGTAGTTCACAAACACCATAAAGAGAAGAAACAGACCCGCCTGTATAAAAAGAGTATAGTTTGGATAAAGAGCTTGCTGTATATCCATCCAAAACCTCCGTATAATATTTTAACATGCTTGAAGAACTTATAGCAACTGGTTTTTACGTTGGAAGGGCTAGGTACGCACCCGGCACTTTTGGAACTCTTTTGGGTATACCATTGGTTTACCTTTTCGCTTTCAAATGGTGGATGGTGCTGACCCTTGGAGCAGCCCTTTACTTTTTGGCCCTTTGGTCTGCCAACTACATGATAGAGATGACAAAGGAGAAGGATCCAGAGGAGGTGGTTATAGACGAGGTTCTCGGGTACTTCCTTTCCTATATGTTTGTTGAACCAACCATCAAGACTGTTTTCGTTGGTTTTATAACTTTCCGTGTTCTTGATATCGTAAAACCTTATCCTATAAACCTCTTTGAAAGGTTGCCCAAAGGACATGGCGTTGTTGCAGATGATGCAGTCTCTGGCTTAATAAACGCAGTTATTCTTTTTTTCCTTTTCAATTAGCTGTATGTATTTTGCTCCAGCAAGGAGGACGGTAAAGGATAAGTTTGACCATATCAAAAAGAGCAGAACAGAACCCATCAAACCATACAGAGGATTTAGAAGTATTATTTTAACTACAAACAAAGTGAATATCTTGTTGAGGAAAAAGGAGCTTATAGACACAAAAAGAGCACCCTGGAAAAGATAAAGCATACTATACCCAATAGGAAGAAAAAGATAGTACACAAGGAAAACGACAAGCCAGATAGAGAGTAGATTTACAACGTAAAACATATAGCTAAAGAAACCCACAAGGTGATACTTTATAACAGACATGAACAAAGATATAAAGGGAAGGAAAAGAGTATAAGCGATTATAAACACTGGCGTCTTTATCCAAAAAATGTATTCCTTTTCTTTGTAGGTTTGGGAGAGTATATAAAGAAAGGCCCTGTGTAGTGATTTAGAAAATCCAACTGAGAAAAAGTAAGCTATCAGAATAGATATTATGGAGCCAGACACCCTATGCCTGTATATCTCAAATATTTTAACCATCATGCCCTCTGCTTGCTGAGGAAAGAAACGAGAGAAGTAGCTTGCAAGCCTATCAAAATCAAAAAAAGGTAAGAAGGAAGCTATAAAGTTGGAAAACAGGGCCAAAGAGCCAAGAATCATCAAAAAGCTATAAGTAAGCGAAGCTGCATGGTACGTGTAACCTTCGTACACCGAGAGGTAAAGGGCTTTAAAACCCAGTTTTATATTATCAAACAACTTCATAATCTACAGTACCTCCCAATGGGCTTAAGAAGGTATATCTGTTCCCATCCTTTTTGAGCATATAGTTGGGTATTATGGGTACCTTTCCCCTTCCACCAGGTAAGTCAACGGCATATATTGGTATACCCATCCCAGAGAGCCTTCCTATCAGATATTTCATTATCTCTATCCCCCTTTCTATGCTCGTTCTAAAGTGTATGGCTCCCTTTATTGGGTCACAGTGGAAGAGATACTGAGGCTTTACCTTTATCCTTAGCAAGCCTCTAAAAAGCTCAAGCATGGTCTGAGGCTCGTCGTTTATACCCTTTAGGAGTACTGTCTGGTTGTTAACTGGTATACCTCTTCTGAGTAGATTTTCAATGGCCTCCTTAGATTCCTCAGTTATTTCGTTGGGATGGTTAAAATGAGTGTTTATCCATATGGGAGAGTATCTTTCAAGTATGTGCAAAAGCTTTTTGTCAAAAAATCTCTGTGGGGCAAGGACTGGCAACCTTGTTCCAAACCTTATTATCTCTATATGCCTTATGCTCCTCAACCCAGAAAGGAGAAACTCCAACTTCTCGTAGCTTAAAGAAAGTGGCTCACCGCCTGATATGAGCACATCTTTTATCTCATCCTGCCTTCTTATGTAGTCTATCATAACTGACAGCTCCTCTTTAGTCCTTGACCTTTCCCCATAGGCAAATATTCTCTTTCTCATACAGTGTCTACAGTAGACGGCGCAAAAGGTTGTAACTGTGATCATCACCCTGTCTGGATATCTGTGGGTTAGCCCAGGTACTTCTCCCTCCTCTTTAAAAGGGTCTGGGTCTCCAAGCTCTTGAATCTCCTTATTTGTTTCTTCATACCTTGGAATGGCTTGAAGCCTTATGGGATCTCTTGGGTTTTCAGGGTTGATCAGAGAAAGGTAATAAGGAGTTATGGCCATGGGGTAGAGCCCTTTGGTTCTTTCTATCCCTTCTATCTCTTCTGGTAGGAGCTTTATGTACCTTTCAAGCCCTTCTCTTGTTTTTATTCTGTGTTTTATCTGCCAGCTGTAGTTTCTCCAAAGTTCATCCTTTACACTCTCAAAAAACCTTCTCATAGCATTATATTATTATGTGATGGAGAGCATATTTGCATGGGGTCTTAGTTTTAAAACTGCACCCATTGAGTGTAGAGAAGGAGTCGCCTGCAGTAGGGAGGAGATAGAATACTTACTTCCAGCATTAAAAGCAACAAAGGGTATAAAGGAGCTTGTTATCCTTTCCACATGCAATAGGGTTGAGCTCTATTCAAGAGCAAAGGGGTATGATTCCATGCGCCAACTTGTAAACGATTTTTTAGCTGTAAAGGGGGTAAGCTTGAATTTGTGGAAGCACTCCTTCCTTCTGGAGGGAAGGGAGGCATTACTTCACATATTTAGCGTTGCTTCAAGCCTTGATTCTATGGTTGTTGGAGAAACCCAGATAACATCACAGTTCAAAGAAGCCTTTAGAGTAGCAAAAGAGGTTGGAGCTACGGGCAAGGTCTTCAACAGGCTCTACGAGAAAGCCCTAAGGACGGCAAAGAGGGTAAGAACGGAGACGGGTATAAGCAAGAACGCAGTCTCTATAAGCTATGTTGCTGTTGAACTGGCAAGGAAGATATTTGGAGACTTGAAAAGAGCAAAGGTACTCCTTGTTGGTGCCGGTGAGATGGCAGAGCTTGCATCCACATACATGAAAAAGTTTCAAGCTCAGATATTCATAACAAACAGAACTTACGAAAGGGCTGTGGAGCTTGCACAAAAGCTTGATGGACACGCTCTGAGGTTTGAAGGGATCTCTGAATACATAAGTGAATTCGATATAGTGATTCTGTCAACAAGTTCAAAGGATTTCATACTGAAGAGGGATGAAGTAAAAAAGGCTATGAAGGTCAGGAAATATAACCCCATGTTCATCATAGACATATCAGTACCAAGAAATGCGGACCCATCCATAGATGGGCTTGATGAGGTCTTTCTTTATAATGTAGATGACCTTAAGAGCATAGCAGAGAAAAACTTTATAGAAAGGTTAAAGGAGAAAGAGAAAGGGGAGATAATCCTCTGGGATGAGGTGGAGAAGTTCATAAGATGGCTCCATTTCTTAAGTGTAGAAGACTACATTATAAGGATAAAGGAAGAGTGGAAAGACTTAGAGGCTAAAGAGCCAGCGGTAAGAAGGCTTATACACTCTGTTGTAGAAGAGATAAGAAAGCAACCATCTATGGCAGAAAGATTGTATAAAATATTCGTCAAGGAGGTAGAGTATGGAAACGCGTTCAGAGGGTTATCCTATGTCTATAACAGAGCTGATGGAGCTTGAATCCGAGTATTCTATAAAAGCCTATATTCTAATAAAAGCAGACCCAAGAGAAATACCATCCATCATGTTGGCTCTCTCCACCTTTGATGGTGTCAAAACGGCAGATGTGGTAACTGGTCCATACGATATCATAGTCTTTTCCGAGCTTAGAAATCAAGATGAACTCGGTAGATTGGTCATAAACAAAATACACTCGCTGGAGGGTGTAAGGGAAGCACTCACCTGTGTAGTGGTCAGGATATGAACTATCCAAAGGTGTTTGATGGGGAGGACAGAATAACAGTTGTATACTCAGAAGAAGAACCCTTCTACACAGAAGAGGATGACGGTGTGCTCATACTTTACTCTAAAAAGTGGGAAGTAGTAAAGATTATAATAAAGAAGGATGAGAAACATAACATCTTATTCTTCTGAAAGCTTGATAATAGAAGGGGGAAGAAGACTAAGGGGGCAGGTTGAGGTATCGGGTTCAAAGAACGCATCCCTTCCTCTGATGATGTCTGTGCTTATGACAGATGAAGTTTGCTATATTGAGAACATTCCAAGGCTCCTTGATGTAGAAAACACATTAGAACTTCTAAGGATCTTGGGCGCCGAGTTTGATTACAAGGATAAAATCTTAACGGTTGATGCTTCCAACCTAAGCAACTATATAGCTCCAGACTACATTGTTCGGAGGATGAGAGCATCTGTGCTTGTTATGGGTCCTCTTCTTTCAAGGTTTGGTAAAGCTACGGTCTCTATGCCAGGAGGATGCTCCATAGGTGTAAGAAGTATAGATCAGCATCTGAAGGTTTTTGAAAAGGGTGGAGCCAATATAAGGGTTGAGCATGGATACATACACTTGGAACTCAAAAAGATAAAACCAGTGGAGCATACCTTTGACGTTATCACGGTAACTGGAACGGAGAACGCACTCATGTTCCTGAGCAGATGCGAAAAAAGAAGCATCCTAAGAAACATAGCCCTTGAACCCGAGGTAATAGACCTTGTGGAAGCTCTCAGAAAAATGGGTATTGAAATACAAATAGAGGGCAGGGTTGCCCTAATTAGGGGAAGTTCCCAGCTGAGTGGTTTCAGACATAAAGTTATACCAGACAGGATAGAGGCAGGTACCTTTCTCGTTGCAGGTTTTATGACAGGCGGGGATGTAGAGCTTTTGGGAGCCTATCCTCAGCATCTGGGTAGTGTACTGGAGAAGCTCTACGAAGCTGGAGCATGTATAGATGTCAAAGACAAAGATAGGATAAGGATATACTCTAAGGATGGTAGGATAAAACCCTTGATCTTGCAAACTTCTGAATATCCTGGTTTCCCTACAGACATGCAAGCCCAGTTTATGGCTATGTGCTGCATAGCGGATGGTACTTCAGAGGTCACAGAAAACATATTTGAAAATAGGTTTCAGCATGTGGCGGAACTTCAGAGGATGGGGGCAAGCATACACATAAGTGGAAGAACCGCAATAGTAAGAAAGACGGAAAGACTAACTGGAGCTGAAGTATTTTCCACCGACCTGAGAGCCTCTGCAAGCTTGGTTCTTGCTGGACTTGTAGCAGAAGGAACAACCGTTGTGAGGGATATACACCACCTGGAGAGAGGATACGAAAGAATGGATAAAAAGTTAAAGAAGTTAGGAGCACATATAGAAAAGAACTCACTAAACAAGGTGCTTCAAAAATAGTGTCCTATTTGACCTCTATCTTTTTCTCCTTTGACACCTGGGTTTTGGGTAGTCTTATATCCAAAACACCGTCCTTGTATTCTGCTTTAATATCTTCCATCTTCACGTCCGAGGGTAGAGTTATTACTCTTTCAAATTTTCCATAAACCCTCTCCACTCTATGCACTGTCTCTGTCTTTTCTTCTCTCTCTTCCTTCTTTTCACCCTTTAGATAAAGCATGTTGTCCTTAATGCTAACTTCAATATCTTCCTTCCTTACACCTGGAAGCTCAGCCCTGACAACAACCTCCTTATCTGTTTCATATACTTCAACAGCCGGTGAAAAGGCCCTCTCTACCTCCTCAGCTGGCCAGATCTCCGATATTAACCTATCAAACTCTCTTCTTATCCTTTCAAGTTCTGCTATTGGACTCCAAAGCGTAAGCCCTCTTCTCATGTTCCTACCTCCTTGCAGTTTTTAATAATTAATATATAAGCTACGTTTATAAAGTCAAGTCATCAAAGCCTACACAGACAGCACCCATTGACATCATCTCCCCTATGGCTCTGTCTGAATCCCCAGGATGCACATCAACCCCTTTTATACCGTCAAGCAAGACAAAGGAGTAGTACCCAAGGTTAAGAGCTCCCAAAACTGTATTCTTAACGCAATAGTCTGTAGCGACTCCACCAACAAAGACACGCCTTACTCCCCTTTCCTTAAGAAGCTCATCAAGAAAAGTCCCTTGAAAACCGGAGTAGGCGTCAAAATCTCTGCTTGTACCCTTAGAGATGATGAACTTATTATCTTTCGGTATCAAAAGTTCCCTGTGGAACTTTGCTCCTTCTGTATCCTGTATGCAGTGGGGAGGCCATACACCCCCATGACCTTCAAAAGATATGTGTTCCTTAGGGTGCCAGTCCCTTGTAAGATAAACGGGAAGGCCTCTGGAAGAGAACGTTTCTATGTAGCCGTTCAAAGTGGGTACTATCTTATCTCCGTCTGGAACTGGAAGGGCACCCCACGGCATAAAGTCATTTTGCATATCAACTACTATCAGAGCATCCTTAATAGTAAGCTTCAATCTCATAACTTCACCTCTCAAAGTTTGATAGGTATCTCTTTTTTTAATTTAATGTCTTCTAAACTAACTTGGCACACGTAAGCCTTTACCTCATGACCAGCATCAAAGAAGTTTTTCAGCATTTTGGAGAAAGAAGGGTCCGTATCCCAG
>JBKBPE010000001.1:21985-39908 GCA_046293375.1 Aquificaceae bacterium | reverse complement strand
AAGCGCACGTCGAGGGAGGGGGCAAGGCGGGACGCTCGCGCCAAGCTCATCATCTCAAGGTACTGGTTTGGGTGGAAGTGCCGGTAGAACTGCGCAGCCATCGCATGCGCCATGGATGACTGCGGGAAGCTGCTGGTCATTGCTTTCACCGCCCGCTCGGCATGGTCCATGCAGAGTGGCAACAGAAAAGCTAAGAGAGTGCTTTATGAGTCCCATTTTTTCTGGTGCCGGAGGCGGGAGTCGAACCCGCACGCCCTTTCGGGCAGGGGATTTTGAATCCCCTGCGTCTGCCAGTTCCGCCACTCCGGCTTGAAGTTATATTATAAAGTGAAGAAGGGTAGGAACAATAAAAAAACTCAGCAGAAGACCAAGACCAGCACTTGCAAAGGCAAGATCATAGTCAAGACCGTATCTGAGGGACAAAACTCCCGCCATTACCATGGTGGGCATGGAAGCTTGCAGAACGGAAACTTTGAAGGGAAGGTTCTCTACCCTTAGAAGAAAGCAGAGCAAGTAAGCCACAATTTCAGAAAATCCCATCTTTATAAGGATGGCTGGAACTATGCTTTTGAGCCTCCTATTTATCCCAGAAAGGCTAATGGAAATACCCATGGCAAAGAGCACCACAGGACTCAAAGAAGCTGAGAAAAGGTCTATAAAGCTCTCCAACGGCTTAGGAATTGCAAAGTCCCTCAGTAAAAAACCAAACAAAAGTCCCAAAAAAGGTGGGAAGAGAAAGACCTCTTTCAGGTTTATACTACCCCTTGAGAGCATAACACCCACCGATGAAACCATCAGAAAAGAACCAAGAGAATCATATATTACGGCGTACTTTAATCCTTCCTGGCCGAAGTAGGAAAGGGTGTAAGGATAACCAAGGAAGGCTGTATTTCCAAAGGAAGAAGAAAGCATAAAACTCCTAAGAGTCTCACCTTTCAGTCCTAAGGCCCTTCCTAAAGGAAAGGAGATCACAAGGCACGATATTATACTACCCCAGGCTACAAGAGCTATCTTTACAACATCCCAGCTTAACCCCAAATTATGAGCGGATTTAAAGCTTAAAGCAGGTAAGGAAAGGTACACAACGTAGTTGACGAAAACCTTTGCATGTTCCTTTTCAAAAAAACCAAAACTTCTCAGAATATAAGCCAGAAGTAAGAGAAGAAACACGTCAAGCATATATAAACTTCTCTATTTCCCTTCTTACTAAGGAGTAAGAACCTAAATGTTTCCTGAGAAAGTTTTCGAGGCTTTTTATAGGAAGGAGGTTTTGAGGTGACCTTCTATCTTGGAAGCTCATGCTTCCAAAAGATGGTAGTATGCCAGCCGTTAGGTCAGCCAACCTCCTGGCAGTATCCAGTCCGACCCTTTCAAAGACCTCAATTCTGGCAAAGGAACCCATACCCTCACCATCTATCAACTTTATGTACCAAGTGTATTTCTCCACTTTTTCTTTTTCCTCTTGCTTGTGCTGATGGTGGATTCTTATGAGTGGACTTCTCTGGCCGCACTTCAACTCGTTTAGAATATGAGTGTCTTCCCTTCTCATGTAGAGCTTTTTTATAGTCTTTATGTATCCTAAGCATGTGCTATCCTTGAGCCTGTAGCTCAAAGTTCCATCGCACAAAACAAGGGTGGATTTTAACTCTTTTAACACTCTTCTTGCCACGCTGACTTCAAGCTCCTCCTTCATTATTCTGTTTATCTCTTTTGAAACATCACCATCTACAAAGCGGACCCCAAAACCTATTTCCTTGAAAGGGTCTGTGTCCAAGAAACCCTTTATGACTGCGTACCTTCTCACTATAGGATTGAACATGGATTCTTCTATCATGTTTATCCTTCCTAACCTTATTAGGACAGCACCAGCCCCAAGGGAAGCAAAGGCTCCTTCGTAGCTTGAACCCATCTCATCTATAAGGTAAAGGGCGTATTCGGTCCTCCTCACACCGTCTACAAAGACTATACTTATGCTTTCCTTTGGAAGAAGTCCGTCGTGAGGCTTTAGCTCCTCAACCGTATCTACAAACTGCTCGGACTCTTCATACTCCAAAGCTTCTATATCCTGAAGTTCCCAAGGCCTTAGGGTTATTCTATATTTGTTCATGTTTTTCAACTTCCTCAAACTTTTTAAGCAATAACTTTTTTAGCTTTTCCATTCCATAACCAGTTATAGCGGATACGACTACAAAATCATAACCCATCCCTTTGAACATATCCTCCAATCTTTTAGTATATTCCATGTTAGAAAGCATATCCACTTTTGTTCCAACAACTACCTGAGCTTTCTTTGAAAGCTCTGGGTTGTGCTTTTCCAGCTCTAAGTTTATGATTCTGAAAGCTTCCAAAGGGTCCATCTGTCTGGAGTCTGAAACATCGATAAGATGCAAAAGAAGCTTTGTCCTCTCTATATGTCTTAGGAACTCATGTCCAAGGCCTCTGCCTTCAGATGCTCCTTCCACCAACCCAGGTATGTCAACCAAAACTATCCTCCTCTCTTTATCATAGCTAAAAACACCCAAGATGGGTTTTAAAGTAGTAAAGGGGTAGTCTGCTATTTTTGGTCTTGCCTTTGTGAGCTTGGACAGGAGCGTCGATTTACCAGCATTTGGAAGTCCTATAAGGCCCACGTCTGCTATGAGCTTTAGCTCAAGCAAAAGCCATCTTTCTTCTCCTTTCTCCCCCTTCTCCGCATACTTGGGAGCCTGATCCGTTGGGGTTGCAAAGTGAGAGTTTCCTCTTCCACCTCTTCCACCCCTTGCTACAAAGCATACATCCCCTTCTTTTACCAGGTCACATAGGACCTTTCCAGTGTAAGCATCCTTTACCGTAGTTCCGAGTGGAACCTCTATAACAAGGTCCTTCCCATCCTTCCCGTGCTTGTTTTTCCCTTTCCCATTCTCACCCCTCTGTGCTCTGAAATGAATGTGGTGCTTAAAATCGTAAAGGGTGTGCTTTCTTGTGCTTGCAACGAACAGTACATCTCCACCCCTTCCACCATCTCCACCGGCAGGACCTCCAAAAGGCTTGTACTTTTCTCTCAAAAAGGCAACGGCTCCGTCCCCTCCATCTCCAGCCCTAACATAGACCTTAGCCCAATCTACAAACATTATTTATAATTTTATATTCAGCGGGTGTGGCGGAATTGGCAGACGCGCAGGACTTAGGATCCTGTGGGTTTAACCCGTGAGGGTTCAACTCCCTCCACCCGCATATACTAAAAAGGAGAGGTAGCATGCTAAAGCTTGAGAGAGTATGCAGATGGGACAATAGGGTAAACTTACCACGGGAAGGAAAGTTTATAAAACTCAAAGAAGACAAGAGCTTATACGTACCCAACGAGCCCATAATACCCTTCATAGAAGGAGATGGCATAGGACCAGAGATCATGCCTGCCATGATACTCGTTGTAAACACGGCCATAGAAAAGGCTTACGAGGGTTCGAGATGCATACACTGGGTTGAACTCCTTGCTGGTGACAAAGCAGGGGAGAAGACTGGGGAGAGAATGCCAAAGGAAACCTTAGAATTTTTGAAGGAGGCTGTAGTGGGCATAAAGGGGCCACTTGGCACGCCAGTTGGCAAAGGGGGTAAGTCTCTAAACGCTATACTAAGGCAATCTATGGATTTTTATTCTGCTATAAGGCCTGTCTATTGGCTCGGCCAACCTACGCCCATACCCAACCCAGACAGAGTTAACGTAGCAGTATTCAGAGAAAACTCCGACGATGTTTACATGAGCATAGAGTACATGCCAAAGGCGGAAGACACTAAAAGGGTTAGGAGGTTTTTCCTTGAGGAGATGAGAGTGTCCGAGCAGGCTCTCCCAGAGGATTGCGGTATCACTGTAAAGCCTATGAGTGAGTTTAAAACAAAGAGACATGTAAGGAAGGCTCTAAGATGGGCCTTGGAAAACGGGAAAAGGACTGTAGCCGTAGTAGGGAAAGGTAACATAATGAAGGCCACAGAAGGAGCCTTTATGAACTGGGCCTTTGAGGTTATAAAGGAGCCAGAGTTTGAAGGAAAGGTTATAACAGAAGGAGAGCCCAAAGATGGTCAAACTCTCATGATAAAAGTGATAACTGACCAAATGCTCATGCAGCTTGTTTTAAGACCAGAAGCCTATGATGTTATCATCACGCAGAACCTGAACGGTGATTACATCTCAGACCTGGCGTCTGCTCTTGTTGGTGGTCCTGGTTTTGTACCAAGCGGAAACATAGGGGATGGCTACGCCCTCTTTGAGAGCACCCACGGTACTGCTTACGATATAGCAGGAAGGGGTATTGCCAATCCCATATCCCTTACTCTATCTGGTGGTATGCTTCTTGAATACATAGGTTGGAAGGAGGCTGCTGACCTTATATACAACGCCATAAAGAAAGCAATAAAGGATAAGTTGGGAACTGCAGACATAGCTATGGGTTTTAAAAGGATAGGTGTGGAGGCAAAAGCGCTATCCACGATGGAGTTTGCTCAGGCTATAGCGCAGAGGGTATGAAGAGCTCCCTGAACCTTTCCCCCCTTTCTTTGTAATCCTTGAACATATCAAAGGAAGCACATCCAGGAGAGAAAAGGATAACATCTCCCTTCCTTGCATAATGCTTTGCCATCTTTACAGCCTCTTCCAGACTCTCCGCCCTTTCAAGGACAGTAGCACCCATCCATGCTTTAAAGATCTCTTCCCTTGCTTCTCCCATCAGAATAGCTATCCTTACCTTTTGAAGGACCAAATCATAGATGCTTGAAAAATCCCCCCCTTTGTTTCTCCCACCAGCTATAAGTACCACCCTCTTGTCTGACATACTTTTGAGAGCTGCCTCAAGGGCGTTAACCGTTGTAGACTTAGAATCGTTGTAAACATCTACTCCATCCCATTCACCCATGTACTCTAATCTGAAAGGTAGGCCAGGAAACTCATAAAGTGTTTCTCTTATAATGCTTGTCGGAACACCCAAGATCCTTGCTATCATGGCTCCCGTCAGCGCATTTCTGTAGTTATGATGACCTATGAGTTTTAACTTATCAATATCAAAAAGTTCCTCACCCATAAAGTATGCCTTCCCTTCACTTATGAATCCATGAGAATCCTTTGAGCTCATAAGGTATTTTTTGGCCTTTGTTGGGGTTTGGACAACCTGTTCCTGCCTCGAATAAAGAACTATAAAATCTTCCTCCCTTTGGTTTCTAAATATATTGTACTTGCTTTGAAGGTAATCTTCCAAGGATAGATGCCAATCAAGGTGGTCCTTGGCAAAGTTAAGGAAAACACCCCCAACAGGTCTAAAGGTTTTGAGCGTTCTTCCCTGGAAGGAGGAAACCTCCAGAACGGCTAAGGATTCGGGGTTTCTTAGAGCTATCTCAGAGAGTGGAATGCCCATGTTACCACCCTCTTCTACGTTGCCAAAATGCTTCTTCAGTATAAGGTAAGTTATCCTGGTAGTTGTTGACTTACCATCCGTTCCAGTTATAGCCAGAACCTTTCCCTTAAAGAACCTGTAAGCAAGCTCAAGCTCACCTATAACTTCCAAACCTTTCTTTTCAGCCTCTATCCAAAGGGGATGAAAAGGTGCTATACCTGGAGACAACACAACAGTATCTATCAAGCTTATGTAATCTCTAAAGTCTGTTTTTTCCCTGTCATCTCCAAAGTACACCTCCACTCCCTTCTCCTTAAGTAGGTTTACAGCAGCCTTTCCACTTACCCCAAGCCCCCAAACCAACACCTTTTTCATTTCTTAGATATTTTAATGTGTTTTAATATTAGTTGATGCCAAAGGAAGTTTTATGCCTTTCGAATGAAGATTATGTTTTTACCTTCCTTGTAGAAGATGAGAAGGTGTTCAAAATAAGAGTGGAAAAGAGAGGGTCATCCAAAATAGTCGATGATCTGTTTGTTGGTAAGGTAAAGAAGGTGGTAAAGGGTATGGATGGCGTTTTTGTTGATATAGGGTTGGATAAGGAGGCTTACCTTCCTGTAAAGCCCACCTGCAGAATAGGTGAAGAGGTTAAACCTCCAAAGGTTGGAGAGAGCATGGTCGTACAGGTTGTGAGGGAGCCCATAGGTGAGAAGGGGGCAAAGCTTACAAACAACATCAAGTTAGTTGGCAAATATGTAGTGTACCTTCCTACGGGTACAGATATAAAGTATTCTTTAAGGCTAAGTAAGGAAGACAAGGAAAGGCTAAAAAGTATAGTATCAGAGATGGACCCTTCCGGAGGACTCATATTTAGGACCTGCTCTTCTTATGCATCAAAGGAAGACCTTCTAAAAGACATAGAAAGCCTCAGAGACCTTTGGCAAAAGGTTTCAAAACGCAGCAAGGCCATGAGGAAACCCGGCTTACTCCTCAGAGAATACCCCTGCTACATAAGAGCTATAAGGGACTATTGGTATGAAATTGGGAAGATAGTAGTTGACGACCCGTACGTATGGAGTGGTATAGTTTCCTTCTTAGAAGAATTTGAACCATCCCTTGTAAATAAAGTTGTGTATACAAAGGATACGGCAGCTTATATAAACAAGTACAGAATACACGACCTATTCAGAAAAATGCTGAGTAAATACGTTTGGCTAAGGGGTGGTGGTTACATAGTTATAGACAGGACTGAGGCAATGACCGTCATAGATGTAAACAGCGGGGAGCCTTGCGGGGAATCTCATGAAGAGAATGCAGTCAACACGAACTTAGAAGCTGCAGAGGAAATAGCCAAACAGATAATTCTTAGGGACATAGGGGGTATAATAGTTATAGACTTTATTGACATGAAGAAACAAGAGAACAAAGACCTTGTGCTGAAGAAGTTCCAAGAGACCTTAGGTGATGAGCTAAGCTGTATAAACATCTATGGCTTTACAAAGCTCGGTCTGCTTGAAATGGCAAGGAAGAAAAGGGCCGAAGGCGTTCTATCAGTGCTTACAGAAGATTGCAGTGTGTGCAGAGGAAAAGGGAAGATAAAGAGCAAAGAGCTTTTTAAGTTTGAGCTTGAGAAAGAGCTAAAAGGTTGGCATACAGGAGTAATAGGCCTTCACGTAAGACATGATAACCTTGAAATGGCAAAGGACCTTGTGGACAAACTGGGTTTGAAACACGTAAACATAGTAAAGGATGACAATATAGGTTACAATGATTACGAAGTTTACCATACAGCTTGAATGATGAAGAAGCTTATATTTTTCGGCTTACTACTTATCTTGTTTGGCTGTGCTAAGATGACAGAGGAGAAAAGGGCCAAGTTTGCCATAGAGTATTATCGGGAAGGTATGGCTGCTTATGCAAACAGGGACTACGGGAAGGCAGCAGAGAGACTAAAGGAAGCTCTCAAATACATGGAGAACTTATCTCCTCAACAGATAAAGGAAGCCAAGTATGCAATAGCAGATAGCTATTATATGGATAAGGATTATGTAAACGCTGTGGTTTACCTTGAGGACTTTGTGTTTTACTACCCAAACATACCAGAAACTGAAAGGGCCTATTTTATGCTGGTAGATAGCTACATGAAGGTGGCACCTGATGCATACAGAGACCAAACGTATACATGGAAAGCCATAGAGAAAGCTAGGGAATTTATGAGCAAATTTCCCAAAAGCACGTATTCAGACAGGGTAGAAGGTCTTATAGAGGATGCTAAGAAGAAACTTGCAAAGCATGAGTATCTTATAGCAAGGTTTTATGAAGATTTTGGCTATTATTACTCTGCAGCCATGAGGTACAGAGAACTTCTAGTAAACTATCCTGAGCAGATGTCTGACGTAGAGGTATCCTTCAGGTACATAAAATCTCTTCTGCTTGTGAGGCTTCAAACCAAAAAAGAGGAAGAGAAGTATAGAGGCTGGATAGAAGATGCCAAAAAAAGTTTGAAGGAGGTAAAGAGCGAAGAGGATAAGATGGCAATAGAAAAAAGAATAAACTTTTTAAAAAGAGAGATAGAAAGGTGGGAAAACATAGCACAGGAAAGCTACAATGAAGGCATAAAGAACATAGAGAGGTATAAAGAGCTGTACGGGGAAAATGTATACTACAAGGAGCTACAAAAGTACACAAAAAGATGACGGGGAAGATAGGATTGATAAAAAAACTTTTGGAGGACAAAAAGGGAGAGGACGTGGTTATCCTTGATGTGTCCAATTTGACCAACCTGGCAGATTATTTTGTGATAGCAACCGCTAACTCCCCAGTTCATGCTAAGGCTATGGCAAATCATGTAATAGAGGAGCTCAAAAAGCATGGCATAGAACCAGATCACACAGAAGGCATAGAAAGCGCTAACTGGATACTTATAGACTTTCTTGATACAATAGTTCATATATTTCAAAGAGAGTGGAGAGAGTATTATGACCTTGAGTGGCTTTATGGAACCGCAGAGAGGGTTGAAGCATGAATTTTATTAAAGTCCTTCTGATTGTGATCCTTACCGTAGCGTTTCTCATATTTGTAATTCAGCATGCTTATTATGTTAACCTGAACCTCTTTGGCTCAACGTATGCAGTACCACTCTTTGTAATAATCTTATTTTCCTTAGCCTTGGGCTTCCTTTTACCCACGGTGTACTTCTTAGTAAGGGAGGTCAGATTAAGGAGCTTTATCAAGAACGTAGGGTTGGGGGTACTCAATCTTTTCAACGGTTATCCATCAAAGGCGGAGAGGGATCTGTCGGGCCCTTCAAAGAAGGAAGAGTGGGTTTCGCTTTTACTCGCTCAGGCTCTCCTGCAAAAGGATGGAATAGATAAGTTGGAGGAGCTCGGAGTTATATCAACTGGAGGATCCTTGGACGCTCTCCTGGGTTCTATGTTTTTAAAGGGGAGGGACTATCAGAAAGCAAAGGATCTCTTTATTTCCTCCATATCTAGGAATCCTGCAAACCTTCGTGCTTTGAGAGGTTTGAGGGACTTAAGCTTTTTGGAGGAGGACCATCAAGCATGCATAGAATACCAACAGAGAGTGCTAAAACAATGCGAAAAATGGGAGAAGGAAGAGGAGAAAAGAATAATGGCTGAAGTGTTTTCCCATGCATCCGAAAAGCTAGCAAACAGGAGAAGAGAGCTTTTGGAAAAGGCCATGGATACAAAAAAGAGCTTTTATGTATACGCCTGTTGGATACAGTACCTTCTTGACGAAGAAGATATAAAGGAGGTAAAGAGGCAAATAGAAAAGGTCTTTGATGCAAATTTACAGAACCAAGTGTTTATGGTTCTTTCCAGAAGGGAAGAACACCTGGCAAACATAATTGACATTCTGAGGGAAAGGGGAGACCATCTGCAACCAGACGTTCTGGCCAGGCTTTATATGAAGCTTAACATCTTGACTCAACTCAAAGACATGCTTGATAAACTATCAGAACCTCTAAAACTCATGGCTCTTACAATGGAATCCCATAGGGATGTTGATAGACTGTGCAATGATGTGGTAAGCGGCCTTTACAAACCATGGGTATGCACATGTGGTGAGTATTATAATTATTATGTCCCATTCTGTGAGAGATGCTTCTCATGGGGGAATATTAAACTCAGGGGGAATAAGCATGTTGGTGGACTTAGAAAGAAAGGTAGTGAGACTTAAGGTTGTTTACTACGGACCAGCCAGATCGGGGAAGACTACAAACTTAGAAAGGATCGCCCAAAAAGAGGGACTGGACCTTCTGGAAATAGACACTGACGATGATAGGACGCTTGTTTTTGACTTTGCGACAAAAAAAGTAAACCTGGGGAACATGTGGGTCTCTTTAGCTCTCTATACAGTGCCTGGTCAGCATATATACAAGGATATAAGATTGACAGTTATGAGGGGTGTGGATGGTGTTATTTTTGTAGCTGATTCGCAGACGGAGAGACTAAAGGAAAACATAGAGTTCCTAAGGCTTCTCAAAGAAGACCTTATGAAGGTAGGTAGGGATCACCAAAGTCTACCTTTGGTTTTACAGTACAACAAGATGGACCTTCCCAATGCGCTCGACTACAAAGACTTGGAAGAACAGATCAATGCTGAAGGCTTCCCTTCGGTCCAGGCAAGCGCTATAAGGAACGAAGGGGTCTTTGAAACGCTTAGCATCCTTGAAGGAAAGATGGTTTCAAAGATAAAGCGTATGGTGGGATAATGCTCTTCGGATACATAAACAAACAGCAGGATATAGTAGACTTGATAAACAACTGTCTCATAAACAAAAATGGGCTTCTCAACATATTTTCTAACAACAGTTCCATCTCCCTTTACATAGAAAAGGGGTATATAAAAGGATTTTTTTCACCAGCCCTCGAGGGTCTTTCAGAAAATGTAAAGAACAGAACATCTATGCTCTTTTACTATCTATTTGAAACCTTAGAAAATCCAGAAGGATTTTTTAGCTTTAGTCAAAACGAAAAAGAGAGTCTGATCCTTCTGGAAAAACCCATAAACGCAGAGGAATTGGTTCTCCAGCTGCACCTAATCTCTCACAAGTTGAAAGCTCTCATGGACAAGATAATAACACCTTATGCTGTCCTAAAAGTGCAGGAAAAGTTTGAGGACATGGAGACCTTCGACGGAAAGAGTTTATATCAGATTCTTTACTCCACAGAAGGGGATATGGCTGAACTGCTTCAAAGAGTTGAGAGTTTAATTTCCAACGGTTTTCTTGACATACATCAGTTTTACAACCCGGAAGTAGATAAGCGTAAGTTTGTGATAGAGTATTTGGTAAAGGACGTTGAATCTAGCAAGATAAATCTAATTACAATAATTGAAAATCTTCAGCTTAGCAGGTTCACGGGCTTTTTAAGGGCTGTAAAGGGTATAAATGAATTTGAAATATTCTACGTAAAGGGAAAGCCTATAGGGGTTTATCCGTTAAACTGCAACATCTTTGAATTTTTTATGAATCAAGATGCTTCTACGAACGTAAGTGTGATCAGTATGGACGCTCCTGCTTTAAATTTATACATGCTCAAGTATGCAGAAAATTGGTGGATTAAAGGTGTGGGAAGCGAATTCTTGGAGTTGGGCAAGCTTATAATGGGAATAGAACAGTCTAAAAGCACAGGATTACTTTTGGTTCACATGCCAAGTAAAGAAACTTATATACTCTTTGATGAAGGAAAGATAAGGGGCGTGATGGAAGAAGCAGAGGGGTACCTTAAAGCCTCTACACACTTAAAGGCAGAGAGACCCTTCTGGGTTGATATGGCTCCTTACGAACCTATGGAAAACATTAGCTCTACCATCTATCTCTTCCTTATAAACATAGTATATGGCGTACTTTTTAAACACCTGGGTTATAACGCAGAGCATAACCTACTGAGCTATGTTGCATCTTCCGACCTTTTTGAGTATGATGAGGGGTCTATAAAGTACAGAAGAAAACCCAGGGAAGAGGATGAGGTGATCGTTGGTTTGCTCTCCTTACTTTTGGACACGGGTCATAAAGTGCTCGGTCAGAAAAGGCTGGAAGAATCCATTGAAGCGCTATTACAACCATATAGAGAGACCTTCAAAATTATGGATTTGGAGGAGTATATAAGATTTCCCAATGAGAATCCTACTCGTTGAAGATGACCCTTACGTGGGTGAGATGATAAAGGAGGGACTCCAGCACGAAGGGTATAATGTTTTTTGGGTAAGGGATGGCTTTTCTGCCATGGTGGAAACCTCAAGGGAAGATTATGATCTGGTGCTTCTTGACCTGATGCTTCCAAAGTTTAATGGGCTTAAGGTGTGCAGTAAGATAAGACAGGTAAAGGACATTCCTATTATAGTAGTGACGGCAAAATCACAGGTGGAAGACAAAGTAGAAGGGCTTTCTACCGGTGCTGACGACTACATAACAAAACCTTTCTCCTTCAAAGAACTGCTTGCAAGAATAAACGCTGTGCTCAGAAGATATAGAAAAGAGGTTCAGGAATCAATGAGCTTAGGCAAACTTATACTGGATCTAAGGTCTTATGAGGTTTATTACAACGGACAGAGAATAAACCTAACCAAAAGGGAGTTTGAACTTTTAAAGGTATTAATGGAAAATGCGGGGAAGGTCATCAGCAGAGAAAAACTCTTTGCCAAGGTATGGTCTTCTTACGAAGAGGGTTCAAACGTCGTAGATGTCTACATAAAGAATTTAAGGAACAAGTTGGGGGATAGGCCTCCCAAGCTCATACGTACCGTTAGAGGAATAGGCTACATGATAAAAGTAGAAGATGTCGATTAAGCTTAAACTCCTCCTTTTTTTCCTTGGAGCGTATGCCCTCAGCGTCCTGAGCGTAGCCATTTTTACCTTTACAGCCGTTAAAGAACTGCTTTTGAACTATATGTACGATTACATGTACTATCAGGTAAAGCCAACCATAGAGTTTTATAAAAGCATTTATGTGTATCCCCCACGCTACATAAAGCTTTTGGCATCTGACGTGGTCTCTAGGGAGATGGCAAGCCTCGTACTAAACAAAAAGGGCAACCTAATATACAAAGAACCCTTTATGGAAGGTGAGGGTCTGAACCTAACCGAAGATAACATGAGACTTCTTATACAAAACAGAAAGGGAATAATTAACAACCTTGCTTTTCTTGTAATAGATGTAGGGGATTACAAGCTTATTCTCTTAGAGAAGATGGATAAGGTTTTAGGAATTGAGAGAAAACTTCTAACTTTTTTAACAGCCTTTACTCTCTTTATATCCCTTTTAACATCATTAATACTTACTTTTTTTGTAAAACGTATGCTATGGCCTCTCAGCTATCTTACTGATGTTTCAAGAGAAGTTTACAGAGGTAATATGGATATAAAGGTAGAAAAAGGCAAGGGCAGCGATGAGCTTGCAGTACTTCAGAACGCTTACGGGGAGATGCTAGAAAAGTTAAGGAGGACCTTTCAATGGCAAAAAGAATTTATAGCCGGTGTAGCCCATGAGCTTAAGACACCACTCACATACATAAAGGGGCAGCTTGAACTTTTAAACATGGGTGTTTATAAAGAGGACATGGCAGGTGTTTTAAAAAACATGTTGACCCAATCCAACAAGATGGAAAGGTTGATAAACCATCTTGTACTGCTTATGAGGCTCGAGTCTGGTATACCACTGAAACTTCTTCCCTTGAGTGTAAACGAGGTTCTTGCAGAATTGGACGAAGAGTATGAGTTTGTACGGGAGACTCACAAGTTCCATGTAGAGTACGTGGAAAAAGATGTGGAGATTCTAGCAGATAAAAGCTACATCAAAATAGCCCTGGGCAATTTAATTGAGAACAGCTACAAGTATACACCGGAGGGTGGAATGATAAAACTTTACTTTATAAATAACTGTTTTTTAGTAGAGGATAACGGCATAGGAATAAAAAACATCGAGAAGGTGTTGGAGAGGTTTTACAGAGAAGTAAAGTACAAAGAAGGTTTTGGTTTAGGCCTTTCCATAGTAAAGGCTGTGGCGGATGCTCACCGTTTTAAACTAAATATAGAAAGCAAAAAGGGACACGGAACAAAGGTAAGCTTATGTATAATATGACATATGAGAAAGTTATCTCTTCTTTTGATATTGGCTCTTTCTCTTCTATCCTGCCAGAAGAGGGAGCATAGGTTTTACGGTTTTTTGTATAACCAACCAGCTTACGACTTTGAACTCACAGACCAAGATGGAAAGCAGGCAAAGCTTTCAAATTACACAAAGCAAGGGAAGATAGTCATCATATTCTTTGGTTACACACATTGCCCGGATGTTTGCCCCACAGCCCTCACTACACTCGCAAAGATGGTAAAAGAGCTTAACGATAAGGAGAGACAAGAAGTCCAGGTGCTTTTTATAAGCGTAGACCCCGAAAGGGACACTCCTGAAGTTCTAAAGGGTTATGTTCCGTTTTTCTACCAAAACTTTTTAGGACTTACGGGAACCAGCGAGAGTATAAAGAAAGTAGCAAAAGAGTATAAGGTTTTCTACAGAAAGGTTGAAGGAGAATCTGCGGCTGGTTATCTTATAGACCACACAGCCACCATATATGTGGTCACACCCGATATGAGGATAAAGCTTCTTTACACTCCCGCAAAACAAGACCCTAATAAGATGTCAGAGGACATAAGGTACCTGATAGAGAAAGAAAGGAATTGATCAAAGACATCTTTTTGAGAAACGGCCTCTATGTTGAAGATAAGAAGATAGAGCTTTTCAAAGTTTACATGGAAGAGCTCAAAAAGTGGAACAGGGTCCACAGGCTGACGGGCATAGAGAAGGATGAAGAGATCATAATAAGGCACTTTGTAGACTCGCTTACGCTTGTGCTTTGCTTCCAAGAGAAGGGTGTAGACATTACAAACAAGAGTCTCTGCGATGTTGGTTCAGGAGCTGGTTTTCCTGGAGTACCGCTAAAGATATACTATGGAGACAGGATAGACCTAACCCTTATAGAATCCGTTTCTAAAAGGTGTTCCTTTTTGGAGTACATAAAATCAAGGCTTGGACTTAGCTACAGGGTGCTTTGTAGGAGGGCCGAGAAAGTTAACGAAACCTTTGATATAGTCTTTTGTAGAGCACTGGGAAAGTTCGAAGAAACAGCCTCCATCTTAAAGAAGCTTTCAAAGGAGTATGTGTTCATCATGAAGGGCAAGGAAGCACCATCGGGATACGATTTTTGTAAAATAAACACTCACGACATAAAGGATAGTTATATTCTCTTCCTTCCAAAAACCACGTAAGCTGTATGAGCTATCATTTGGTCCTGAGGCCTTAGCCTTTCTGGATTTGTTTTGTAGTGTCTTAGCAGTATCTCTAAGACTTCTATGCTTGTGAAAAGGGGTTCCATGTGGGATAGAAGTTTGCTAACCTGATTGGTTGTAGGAAGCAAAAACCCACAAACTCTTCCTCTCTTAAGAGAACCCCACACCTTATCCAAATACCTCCATGGCTCCTTTACATCAACAACGCACGCATCAAAGAATTCTTCTTCCACGTTGGCCTCTTGAAAATCCACATTGAAAGCCTTCACATTTCTGCAAAGACCAAACCTCTCCCAGTTTTCCATAGCATTTCTATAGAAACTTTCTGAAACCTCATAGGCATAAATTTCTCCAGCAAGCTTTGAAAGAACAGATGTCATAGCACCACTGCCTATTCCAAATTCGAGCACCTTATCATCTTTATATATATCAAGTTTAAAAGCAATGTAAAAAGAATCCTTTGGATACACTATCTGGGTCTTTCTTTTGAATCCAAAGAGTATGATATCTTCAAGCGTTGGTCTAAGAAGGGAAAACTCTCCCACCTTTTCTCCCTCTTGCCTTCCTATGATATCTTGAAACTTAACTACGTTCCCCTTCACACTAAGGCTCATATTCTTTACCAATTTCCGTATGTATCTTTTATCCTTGTAGAGCACAAGCACATAATCCCCCTCTTTGAATGTCATCTCAGTTCCAGTATAGCCCTACCAAGCAAGTAAGATGCTTGTGCATATTTTAAAGCGTAATTGTAATCCTTCGCTCTACTATTCTCTCTTGCAACTTGATAGAAAAGAAGCTGATAAAAATAAAGATTTTGGTACTTATCTTTGTACTTTCTTGTTCCGTTGAGAGTAATAAGAGCATTCTTAATCCTCTTCTGTGTAATAACAGCCAGGAGTTTTCTATCTGCATCCTCCTTTAGACTTTCTTCTTTTATAACCTCCAGCGCTAACAGAATTCTGTCTACCGCTTTTTTTGTCTTCCCATCATCCGTAGAGCATACCTCTGTTATAAGTTTGTCCGCTTCACTCATAAGGTCTTGGTATATATAATCCTTAAGCAGATAGTTGTATCTACCCCTTAAGGATTTGCAGTCTTGGGCACAGACCCCAATGTAGGCAATAAACATTAAAAGCATCACTTTCCAAAACATGCTATAAAGCTTATAATTATACAAAAATGATCGTAGGTGTCCTAAAGGTTGAGTTCTTTTTTCCAGAAAACGGTTCCTTAAAGGAGAAACGTTACTATCTTAGGTCTTTGAAGGATAGACTCAAGAATCTTAACGTTTCAGTTGCAGAGATTGACCATCAGGACCTTTGGCAAAGATCTAAGTTAGCAGTTGTGTGCGCCAGCGTAGACTTTTCATCTGCACAGGATATGATAAGTAAAACAAAGAACTTTATAGAAAAGGCTTATTCTGAGTTTATAACAGACATAGATATAGAATACTTGAAAGTTTAGGCTACCTTAGTAGGCCTTTCTAAGGCGGGTGACCATCTCCCCACATTGTGTAAGCTTGCTTAGCCAATAGGTTATCATACCCATCTCAAGCTATGTTGATTTGATTTGCTTTTATAGATTTAATATACTACCAATATTAAATTTCAACATAGGAGATGCTGTGATGAAAGGAGTTTTAGTTTTAACATTCCTATTTTTCCTTCCTATACCCTATTCTCTGGCAGGAAAGAAAGCCCTATACTGGGATGACACAGAGACCCTTGGAAAGGGTAAATATCAAGTTGAAAACTATCTTTTTTACACGAAGGAAAAAGATGGTAAGAAAGGTAGCTATATATTTAATCTAACTTACGGTCTTAGCCCAAGGATAGATATAGCCTTAAATGTGCCAGTAGGATACCTAAAGGTTTATGGCAACACCTACTCCGATATGGCAGATCCCTTCTTTGAGCTAAAGTATAAGTTCTACAAAAAGAAAGAGCTAAGCTTTGCTATAAAACCTTATTTTAGTATTCCTTTTAATAAGCATAGTCAGTTCAGTGAAGGTAATGTGAGCTATGGAATAACCCTTGTATCCCAATTGGAACATGATAAATTAACCTTTTATGCTAACTCTTCATATATGGTTCATAAGGATAGGCCTTTGGGAAAGAACGAACTTTTCCAATCTTTGTCCTTTGAATACTCCATTACCGATAGTTTTAGCATGATATCTTCGCTATATGTAAGCTCTTACAAAGGGACTGAAAAGGGAGGGTTGGTGGGCATAGGTTATAGCAAGGGCAAAGTTGAATTGGGTTCAGGTATAGGGAAGATCTTCTCATCAAAAAACGATTTTACTATATATTGGGGCTTGACTTACAGATTATACGATCCATAAAGACACTTTATACAGAATGTTTCAAAAATAGCTTGTGATAAACTACAGACAAACCCCTGCAGGTGCCCGTATTGAGCTTATCGCTCTCCAAAGGAACTTGACACATGGAGAAGTTCTATAAGATAATTAAAAAATCCATGAAGATACTTATCTTAGCTTCCCAATCAAAGAGGAGGGTAGAGATACTTAAAATGCTGGGGTTTAAATTTTTGGTAATACCGGCAAGGGTTGAAGAAGGAGTTAAAGTCAGCTCACCTGCGTTGACTGCTAGAAAATTGGCCTTCAAAAAAAGCTTTACAGTATGGAAAGAATACAAGTATGCCACTGTGATTGGGGCTGATACCATCGTAGTATCGGATAGCCAAGTTTTTGGAAAACCAAAGAACAAGGAAGATGCAAGAAGGATGCTCCTTTCCCTTTCTGGAAAGTGGCATAAAGTTATAACAGCTGTAAGTATTATCTCTCCAAAGGAAAGGATAATCTTCCATGATTCTTCTTTGGTGAAGTTTAGAAGGATAACGGAAGATGAAATAGAGGAGTATATTAATATGGGAGAACCAATGGATAAAGCTGGAGCTTATGCTGTACAAGGTTTTGGCGCCACTTTTATAGAAAAAATTGTGGGGGACTTTTATACCGTCATGGGTATTCCTGTATCAAAAACTTACAGAGTGTTGAGACACATCCTTAGAAGATGACGTTGTTTTGCAAAAGCTTAGAAGAGATAAAGGAGAGAATTTCAAAGGCATGTTGGAAGTCTAGTAGAAAAAAGGAAGAGATAACCCTATTAGGAGCATCGAAGGGGGTTTCCTGGGAAATCATGAGTGCCTTCTATGGGTGTGGTCTGAAAACCTTTGGAGAAAACAAAGTGCAGGAGTTTTTAAAAAAGTATGAAAACCTGAAAGA
>JBKBPE010000001.1:0-21975 GCA_046293375.1 Aquificaceae bacterium | reverse complement strand
AGACAAAAACATAGACTGGCATTTTATAGGCAGGTTGCAAACCAACAAAGTCAAATACGTAATAGACAAGGTGAGTTTGATACACTCCTTAGATAGAGAATCTCTTGCAGATGAGATAAACAAATTGGCAGAGAGGAAAGAGAAATTCCAAAAGGTTCTTATAGAGATAAACTTTGGGGAGGAAACAAAGGGTGGAGTTAAACCAAAAAACCTAAGAGCTCTGTACGAATACACCTTAAACTTAAAAAACCTTAGAGTCATTGGCCTTATGTGCATACCACCTTACAGAGAAAATCCAGAGGATGTGAGACCATACTTTAGAGAGATGGTCAAGCTGAAGAGAAGCCTGGAGGATGAGTACAAAGTTACATTGCCAGAGCTTTCTATGGGCATGTCCAGTGATTTTGAGGTTGCAATTGAAGAGGGGGCAACCATCGTAAGGATAGGTACAGCTCTATTTAAGGGCTTGAAAAGTTTTAAAGATGGACTATTTTTTTAAGAAATCAAGAGAAAAAATCCATGGTTAAGTTAAGAGAACCCATAGTTGCTGTCGCTACACCTTATGGCATAAGTGCTATAGGCGTACTTAGACTATCTGGGCAAGGGGTATGGGAAAAGGTTAAGGAGTATGTACGAATAAGAAGTGAGCCAAAGACACGACATGCCTACCTTGTAAAGCTCACAGATGAGTCTGGAAGTACAATAGACCAAGGGATAATGATATACTACAGATCTCCAAACTCCTATACGGGGGAAGATATGATAGAGTTCAGTTTGCATGGAAATCCATTGATACTAAAAAAGGTTCTTGAGCTTTTTGTAAGAAAGGGCGTAAGGCTTGCACACCCAGGAGAGTTTACAAAAAGAGCCTTCTTGAATGGGAAGATGGACCTTGTCCAAGCAGAGGCCGTTGCTGACCTTATAAACGCAAAGACAGAGCTTGCAAGGAAAGCTGCCACAAGGCAACTTCAAGGAGATCTATCCAGCTATGTGAATTCACTGCGAGAGAAAATGCTCGAGCTATTAGCTTATATTGAAGCAGACATTGAATTTTCAGAGGAGGACATACCTACTTTGACAAAGGAGCAAACTATCCATATACTCACGGGCGTTGAGGATGGTATAAATACACTCCTCTCAACAGTGAAGAAAGGAGAGTTTATAAGAAAGGGCATCAATCTTGCCATCGTTGGAAAGCCAAACGTAGGAAAATCATCTCTATTTAACGCTCTACTTGGGCAAGACAGGGCTATAGTTACAGACATACCAGGAACTACAAGGGATTTCCTTCAGGAGCAAGTTCATTTGGACGGTATTCCCGTAAACCTTATAGATACAGCGGGTATAAGGAGCACGCATGATAATTTAGAGAGATTGGGTATCCAGAGAAGTGTGGAAAGGATAAAAAATGCTGACCTTATTCTCTTTGTTATAGATTCCTCGAGCCCAGTTGAAAGGGAAGATTGGGAAGTATATAATTTAATAAAAGAGAGAGACCATACAAAGGTGCTGAACAAAGTGGATCTTGGGATAAATCCATCTGTAGTGGATGCCTTTCCAGACGCCGTTTGGGTTAGTGCCAAGACAGGAGAAGGTATAGGAAAGCTTAAGGATGTTATGCTTGAAAAGGCTGGGCTGATAGATGAAGATTGTACGAACCTTTACATATCTACGAGGCATGCAGCCGTGCTTGAAAAAGCTTTAAGCATTATACAATCCCTTAAGGGAAAGACCCTGCTGGAAGACCTATCTCCAGAGCTGCTCATGTTGGACATAAGAGAGGCACTGAGCCATCTGGAGGAGGTCGTGGGAATTATAACCACAGAGGACGTGCTTGACAGTATATTCTCAAGGTTTTGTATAGGAAAATAAACTAAGGAGGACTTCTGATGACACAAGAAACACAAACAACTCAGGAAAAAAAGCTATACGCATACGAAGAACTCAAAAAGATGTCCATTGGGGAGCTTCAGAGGATAGGGAAAGAGTTTGAACTATCAAGGGTAACCGGTCTTAGGAAAGAGGAACTAATAGAGAAAATACTTATCACGCAGGCAAAAGAAGAGGGACTGAACTTTATCAAGGGCGTACTTGAGATACTTCCAGAAGGCTATGGCTTCATAAGAAGTTCTGATAATAATTACATGCCAAGCTCTGTGGATATATATGTCTCACCTTCCCAAATAAAGAAGTTTGGTCTTAGGACTGGAGATGCCGTCATAGGCTTTGCAAGACCACCACAAGAAAAGGAAAAGTATCAAGCCCTTATAAAGATAGAATCTGTCTGTGGACTTCCTGCAGCTCCGGAAGTTCTCAAAAAAAGGCCCATCTTTGAAAAACTGACACCCTACCATCCTACCAGAAAGTTTAACTTAGAGATATCCCCTACAGAACTGTCAACAAGAGTTATAAGCCTCATAGCTCCTATAGGAAAGGGTCAGCGTGGTCTAATAGTTGCACCCCCAAAGGCTGGTAAAACTGTATTGCTCCAAAAGATAGCCAGGGCCTTGATCCAAAACCATCCGGAGGTACATCTAATAATCCTTCTGATAGACGAAAGGCCTGAGGAAGTCACTGAAATGAGAAGGATAGTTGGAGAAGGTGCTGAGGTAGTTGCTTCTACCTTTGATGAACCACCAGAGAGACACATGCAAGTGGCTGAGCTTGTGGTTGAGAAGGCCAAGAGGATTGTTGAACTAAAGCAGGACGTAGTTATCCTTCTTGATTCTATGACAAGGTTTGGTAGAGCTGCCAACGCTGTAACTCCCCCAACTGGAAGAGTTTTAACTGGAGGCATAGAGGCAACGGCGCTTCAAAGGCCCAAGAAATTCTTTGGAGCAGCAAGAAACATAGAAGAAGGCGGGTCTCTTACCATAATAGCCACGGCTCTTATAGAAACAGGGTCTAAGATGGACGATGTTATATACGAAGAGTTCAAAGGTACGGGTAACATGGAGATCCATTTGGACAGAAGGCTTATGGAAAGGAGAATATTCCCAGCCATAAACATTGAAAGGTCTGGAACAAGAAGAGAAGAGCTACTGCTTGAAGATTGGGAGCTTCAAAGAATATGGGTGCTAAGGAAGTTTCTGGCAACTATGGACGCGATAGAGGCCATGGAGTTTCTTCTTGACAAGCTCAAAAAGTTCAAGAACAACAAGGAGTTCCTTAAGGCTATGCATTCATGAACCTTTTGGAATACCAAAAAGGCCTTGAAAAAAGGCAGATAAAGCCTATAAACCTAATACACGGAGAGGATGAGTATGTGATAAGGGTCTTTATGGATAAAATATCCACATTGTACAAGCTTGAAGTCCTGTGGGGGGACGAGCTGGACAGAAGGACGTTGCTTTCAAGACTTACTGAAGAGGAGATGTTTGAAAAGAGGGACAGAGTAGTTTTTATAAAAAGAGCCGATGACTTTCTTAAAACCATAAAGGACGGTACTTACTTTACTTCTTTAGAAAAGAAGTTAAGAAGAACTAAGCTGTTCCTTATAGTGCTGCAGAAGCTAAGTAAGCAGACCTTTGAAAAGGAACCCTTTAAGTCGCTGTCTATTCTGTGTGATGTACTCGAAGCTAAGAGCCCTGACAAGAAAAAGGTGAGGGATCTTGTAGAAGGTAAGTTCCAAAAAGAAGGTATAAAAATAGAACAGGGGGCTGTTGATTACCTGCTTGAAATGGCATCTTACAACCTTATGCTGTTGAAAGGTGAGGTGGATAAGCTTGTTCTTTACGGAAAAAAAGAGATAACCCTTGAAGATGTTAAGAGACTTTGTGTTCTGAGTGTAGAACACTCTGTCTTTGACTTAATGGAAGCCTTTTTTACAAAAGATTTAGAAAGTTCTCTGTTCCTTTTAGAATCTCTCTATAGGTCTGGTATGGTCGCCTTACAAATACAAGCTGTACTTATAAACTATGCACTCAAGCTTTTCGTATCAAAAAAGCTCGTTGGGAAAGGGCTCAGTAAGGAGGAAGCCTTGAGAAAAGTGGGAATAAGGCACCCATATCAGATCCATACCTTTAAGCTTTATATGGAAAAGCTAAGCATGGGGGATTTAAGCAAACTCATATCTAACCTTTATTGGCTTGACATCTCAGAAAAGCTCTACTCTGCGGACCCAGAAAAGAGCCTAAGAAATCTTGTGATAGAATATATGACAGATGCGTGATGCTAAGCTAAATAGGGAGACAAAAGAGACAAAGGTTTCTGTTTATATAAACTTGGATGGAAGAGGCGACTGCGAGATCAAGACGCCCATCGGTTTTTTGACACACATGCTTGAAACGTTTTCCAAACATTCGGGATTTGATGCAAGGGTTTATGCAGATGGTGACGTTCATGTATCTTATCATCACCTTGTAGAGGATGTGGGAATAACACTGGGTAGCACCCTATATAGAGCCTTGGGAGAGAAAAGGGGAATAAGCAGATTTGGACACAGTATCGTTCCTATGGATGAATCTTTGGTTTTAAGCAGCATAGACATTTCTGGAAGACCGCTCTTCTTCTACAAGGATATGGGACTCAAAGGAAAGATAACGGACTTCGATTTTGAACTGATCTGGGAATTTTTCAAAGGCTTTGCCCTTGAATCCAAAAGCACACTTCACATAAGAGTTATGTCTGGAAAGATTCTACATCACGTAGCCGAAGCATGTTTCAAATCTTTTGCCCTGACCCTTAGGCAAGCTGTGAGTATCACAGGTACAGATATCCCATCTACAAAGGGAGTAGTGTGAAGATAATATCCCATATGGAGAGCTTTATAAACCTTTTTGTACTTTTGGTTTTCTCCCTCACTGGGCTTGTGTTTGATGAAGTGTTCAAAAAACTCAAGGATCTTATCGTACCCATGCTGATGATAGTAATGCTCAGCATGGGCTTAACGCTAAGTAAAGATGATTTCATGAGAACGCTTAAAAATCCGGTGCCCATACTTTACGCTGCCTTTGCTCAGTATACCATCATGCCCCTCCTTGCTTTTGCCTTGGGCCTTCTTTTCAATCTTGAAAAGCAAATTTACTCTGGCTTGATCCTTGTTGGTTCTGCTCCCGGTGGAACCGCATCAAATCTGATAACCTACTTGGCAAAGGGGGACCTCCCTTACTCTATAAGCATGACAGGTTTCTCTACGCTGATAGCTCCCCTTTTCACACCCCTTTGGACCTTTCTGCTTGCTGGAAAGTATGTGCACGTGGCTTTTGTGGATATATTTTGGGATGTTCTTAAAATAGTTGTCTTTCCTGTGATAACTGGCATGCTTGTCAAAGCCTTCTTCCCCAACATACAAAGGATAGAGATTTTCTTGCCTTACTCCTCTGTCTTCCTCATAGGCTTTATAATAGCCGTGGTTTTTTCCCTCAATGCTGACAGGTTGAAGGAGACACCATTTCTGTTGATCTTTGTTGTCGTGCTTCATAATCTTCTTGGTTTTGCCTTTGGCTTCCTTTTTGGAAGACTTGCTGGCCTTGACTTCAAAAGGGCGAAAACGCTCTCAATAGAAGTTGGCATGCAAAACTCTGGCTTGGCCGTTGCCCTTGCCATTAAACATTTCTCCCTGTTAGCATCTCTTCCAGGTGCCATCTTCAGCCTTGTCCAAAACATCAGTGGGCTGGTTCTTGCTATGATATATAAAAGGTTATGATGGCTATATATCTTTTAGTTCTAATGCTTCTTAGCGGATGCTCTATGACAGTAAGAAAGGTAGAAAGGGAGGAAATGCCCCAAGGAGAGCTGAGGGTAAACTGCAGAACCCCCATATACACAGAGGGCTTCTACTGTGATGATGAGAGAACAAAAAGCAGTCTTTTACAACCTTGGAGTAAGGTAAAGATAACAAACATGAAAAACGGAAAAAGTATAACCGTTGCAGTTATGCGAGATGATGATATAAAGGGTGTTTGTATACCAAAGAGATACAGTCATATCCTTGGTCCTGCCACGTTTCCTGCAAAACTGGACATAGAAAGATGCGGAAGGGAAGGTATAACCACATGCCCCAAAAGTATAGAAGGGATGGCAAGTTATTACGCAAACCCCTATCATGGGAGAGAATCTGCTTACGGCACAACTTACAACATGTACGGCATGTATGCAGCTCATAGAACTTTACCTCTTGGCACACTCTTAAAGGTTGTCAACTTAGAAAATAACAAGTTTGTAGTTGTTAAAGTCATAGATAGAGGGCCTTTCAAAAACCACAGGGTACTTGATCTATCGTACGGAGCGGCAAAAGAAATAGATATGATAAAAAAGGGGGAAGCTAAGGTTATAGCTTATGTCATCAGATGCGGAGAGTAGGTTAGACTTCCTTATATCGTAATTTCTTCGTAGTTCTCAAGATGATAACCTGGTAGAGAGGATATCCTTTGTCTGTAATTCTTGCTCTTTATGGTTTCAATGACTTTGATAAAATTCCTATCTTCCTCAAGCTCTTCCCTGTAACATATGCAGTAATCCTCTGTATCTACACTCAAAAAGCCAAGCTCAGCCTTGAGAGCAGAGAACTTAATGCAAACCCCTGCATCTCCAAGACCATTTTTAAGACTTAAAGCCAACTCGTCGTGTCCACCCTTGAACTCCTTCCACTCTATAGGCCCAAGTTCTTCCCTTATGTTTTCAAAAAGCTTCCTTGCTCCAGCCCCTTCTTCCTTTACGAGCCAAATAAGCCTTTCATATTTTATCTCCCTAATGCTCTTTATCTGAAGGTCTCCCCTTAGAGCTATACCCTCTTCCCAGAAAAAAACCCTAAGCACCTTGTAATCTCCTCCGAGAATATCCTTTATCACTTTTATATTGTTTTCCAACCTTCCCAAATGAACCCCCGCCATATGTATATAACCAGCCTTTAAAAGCTCAAGAGCTTCTCTGCTGGAGCTGTAAAAAGGTACAAACCTAACGCCTTCTTCTATCAACATATGGGAAAGCATTCCCATAGAGGGGTCGCATCCTGCAAAGACGAAAGTTCTGTCTTTTGAATCTTTCCTTACCCACTGTAGTTTTCCCCCTTTTAACACACCATCGGGAGGAAGATAGCCGGAAAGCCCTTTACTCAATGGGTAAACTACTGTTTTATTTCCGATGGTTGTAGACAGAAAAGGCCCCTCTGAAAAATCCCTAAAAAGTTTTATCTCCTCTTGACGAAAAAGTTCTTCTACTGAACATCCCAACACGCTTGCAAGTCTTAGAGCGTATTCTACAGAAGGTGATACTTTTCTTGACTCTATAGCACTTATAGTTGTCCTTGGTATGCCAGTGAGCTTAGAAAGCTCTTCCTGAGAGAAACCCTTTAACATTCTATACTTCCTTACTCTATTCTTCATATGAAATATTATATGATATTGATAAAAAATTGCCTGTGCGCCAAATTTTAAATAAACTTATAATATATTAAAAAGGAGGAGGAAAGATGAAAAAGCACATGCTTATATCCCTAGGTTGGATTTTTATATCTGCAAGCCTTTCTTACGCTGATCAGTATAATTTCAACACTCTGGATGGTCTGAACGAGTCCATCAGAGTAGTTGAAGCAGCATACAAGTCTGGTGCAGGGGAAAAGGATAAGTATCATTTTGAGAAAACGAAGGCCTACAGCCGTATATCCATGTTTCTCGCTTCTGAGCTTGATATGATAGGTTCAAAAATATTTGCTATAAAAAGCATGAACTCTGCATCAAAAGCCATAATAGGTACAAAGACCATTGACCCTATAGAACTTGTAGAGGATGATCCAACTTTTAGTTTGAACATAAAGGAGCTTAACAGCAGGATAGAATATTTGAGAGGAAACAAAGGGGAAAGTTGTGCTCCAGAAGAGCTTGCAAAAGCCGAAGCCTATTACGATGCTCTGTCTTACGAAATCAAAAAGGAGAAACAGGATCAGATAGCTCTAAAAAAGTTTTACAACGACACTTTAAACAGCAGCATCTTAGCTGAAGAAAAGCTAAAGTCTGCAATAGAAAGTGGGCTTGAGTGCTACACTGGAAAAGAATACCTTCCAGAAGTTGCCAAAGCAGAGGAAGAAACACCGAAACCCGTAGAGGAAGCCAAAAAGGAGGAACCTCTTATGATAACCGCAAGGATACACTTTGATTTTGACAGGTATAACATAAAAAGAGAGTATATGCCACTCCTCAACGAGGTTGCCAAGACTTTAAAGGATAACCCTAACATACGCGTGAGGATAGAAGGGTACACAGACAGTATAGGGACAAAAGCCTATAATGATAAACTCGCACTCAGAAGAGCAGAATCCGTAAAGGGTTATCTTGTTAAACAGGGAATATCCAAAGACAGAATAGAAATAGTTGGTTATGGCAAAGAAAAATACATAGCAACAAACAAAACTCAAATAGGAAGGTTAACCAACAGAAGAGCGGATTTCATAATTCTGAGACTTTCTTCTCAATAAATACTATAAGCTAACATTATACAATTATAAATATTTCTAATTGCTATCTAATACTAACAGTTGTATACTGTCAAAAAGTAATGGAGGCAAATTAAATGGCGCAATACGAGACGCATCACCACCTTGGAGAGCATGAAACAAGCATATGGCCATTACCGATAGGAATGGGTATTCTTCTGATGCCCATATCCATTACCTCATTTTTTGCTTGGCATCATCAGATGCTTGCGTTGGTAATGGGTGGCGCTTCCTTTTTGCTCATCATTTTTGGACTCATAGGATGGGGTAATGAGTTTTTCAGTAAAGGGCACGAAGAGGGTTTTGGTGGGCTCGCTATTTCGCTTTTCATAGCGACAGAGGTAGTTATATTTGGTACAATGTTTGCGGCTTTTTGGACAGCAAGGGTAACACATGCTAACATATGGGCTCAATGGGTTCCACATATGAACCTTATAACTCCAACCATACTTACCTTAATATTATGGACATCAAGCTTTACCATACTTGTATCCGAAAAGTCTGTAGAGAAAAGTAAAAGAGGACCCGCTATTCTTTGGCTCTTGGCCACAATTGTCCTAGGGTTTTGCTTTGTGGTCATTCACCTAAACGAGTGGCAGCACCTTTGGCATTCTGGCTTTACTTTAGGCTCCAATATGTACGGTACTGGTTTTTATGCACTTACAGGAATACACACATCCCACGTGTTGGTTGGGTTAATATCACAGCTCTATGTACTTTGGCTTTTACTTTCTGGAAAGATGACAGAACATAGGACTACAATGTACAAAGCTGTAAGCTTATACTGGCATTTCGTTGACCTAATGTGGTTGCTTGTAGCAAGCAGCGCTTACATTATAGGAAGTTTAGTATGATAAGCTTCCTTTTTCTTCTTCTTTTTGTAAGCTCTCTGTATGCTTATAATAGGTTTAATAACAATGAAGGAGCTTTTGACCCATCTGTTTTAAAAATACAACAAGACCTTTACTTAGGTAAAAGGCTCAGAGATTACACTATACTCTCAGATAAGGGATGGAAAAGCTTATACAAGGTGATGGAAAAAAAGCCTACCATACTCCAGTTGGCTTACTACACATGCGATGCATCTTGTCCCATTCTGATCCATAATCTTTTGAAGGCTACAAAAGGAATAAAGGGTAAGGACTTTAATGTCATTGTTCTATCCTTCGACAAAAAGGATAGTATGGACACGCTCAAAACCTTCAAAGCAAAACTTGGATACGTGCCAGATAATTGGACCTTTGGCATCCTTCAGAAGGAAGACATAAACAGCTTAACAAAGACTGTAGGTTTTAAGTTCTTTTATTCTGAGAGGGATAAAACATTCGTCCATCCTAATACTCTCATATTTCTATCCCCAGATGGGAAAGTTATGAGATACCTCTTTGGTGCCTTTCCAAATAGCAAAGACATAAAATTAGCTCTTGTGGATGCCCAGAGAGAAAAACCATCTATTAATAACATCCTCGACCTTGCCATTCTTGCATGTTATAGATACGATCAAAGCAGAAGCAGGTATGTAATGGACCCAGTTGTCATGTTTGGCCTTATGGGTCTTGGTCTTCTTGGTCTAACTGGTCTTTTGACCTTAACCTATAAGAAAGCTCAGGAGGTATAAAATGGTAGAAGCTTTAGCCTATCCAGCTAACCTTTGGGAGGAAATATACCACATATGGCTCTTTGTTGCCGTAGTTATATACCTAATAGTTGCAATTCCTATGCTTTACTTTATGATACGTTACAGGTATAGAAAGGGGAAGAACGAAGAAGTAGCTCATATCGAAGGTAACAATGCTCTTGAGGTCACATGGACAGTCATACCACTACTTATAGTGATCTACCTTGCCACACAAAGTTTCGTTTTTTACCAAAAGCAAAGGAATGCACCAGAGAATGCTATGGAGGTCAAAGTAACAGGCTTTATGTGGGGGTGGGAAGTGGACTATCCTAATGGAAAAAAGGTATTTGCCTTCTTCAACCCTGAGTATAAAATACCAGAGGAGCAAAAGATAGTTCTCCCGGCTGGTAAACCTATAAAAGTTCTCCTAACATCAAAAGATGTCATACACGCCTTTTATGTTCGCCCCGCAAAGGTTTTGGAAGACGCTGTCCCAGGAAGGATAACTCACCTTTGGTTCCAGATAAACAAACCAGGAGAGTACTGGGCTTTCTGCAGGGAGTACTGTGGTACGCAGCACTCCAGGATGGTGGCCATCCTTAAAGTTGTACCTCAAGCAGAGTTTGATAAATGGGTAAATGCCGGGGTAGCTCAATCTAACGATAGCTCTAAGTTAGTAAGCCAATAAAGGAGGTATAAAAATGGCAGCAGTATCCGTTTATAGGCCCTGGTACAGTACAGGTGTCAAAGAGTGGCTCTTTACAACAGACCACAAGAAGATAGCAATGTTTTATGGGGTTACAACCCTACTATTTTTTCTCGTTGCTGGAATTATGGCTTTGGGTATAAGGCTCGAGCTTTGGGAACCTGGTATGCAATTTATGTCCCCAGAAACATACAATTATCTCCTTACCGGTCATGGTGCTGTAGCCCTCCTCTGGTGGGCTATAGGTGTTTGGTCTGCCTTTGCCAATTTTCTCATACCTCTTATGATAGGAGCTAGGGATGTTGCCTTTCCAAGGTTAAATGCGCTTAGCTGGTGGACTTTCTTTGCAGCAAGCGTTCTTGTCCTTATTACGTTTATACCATCTAACCACATAAAGATGATGTGGACAGGATATCCACCTTATTCACTTAACGATGACGCTGGAGTAACTGCTCTCTATGTTTTCATAATACACCTTATTGGTGCTTCGTCCATCATGGGAGCTGTTAACTTTATAACTACAACGCTTAGAATGAGAGCACCCGGTATAACTCTTGGAAATATGAACTTAATACTTCATGCTATTATGGCCGCCAACGTTATACAGCTTTTAGGTGTTCCATCCTTTGCCGGTGCAGTTACCATGCTTTTCCTTGACAAGTACTTAGGTACAAACTTCTTTAACCCAAGCTTAGGAGGCGATCCTCTCATATACGAAAACGTCTTTTGGTTTTACTCACATCCTGCTGTGTATGTTATGGTTCTACCAGCATTTGGAGTCTTTTCAGAGGTCATATCCACCTTTTCAAGGAAGCCAATTTTTGGACAACTAACCATGGCCATTGCTGTATGGGCTATAGCTCTCCTTGGTTTTATGGTCTGGATACATCACATGTTCACATCAGGTATTCCAGACTGGATAAGAATAGTAATGTCCTATACAACAGTTCTTATAGGTGTACCAACTGGGATAAAGATATTCAATTGGGTAGCAACCCTTTATAAGGGTTCTATAGTATACAAAACCCCTATGCTTTTTACCCTCGGCGGAATATTTATGTTCCTCATAGGTGGCTTAACTGGTATACCACTTGCTCTTCCTTCCTTTGACATAAACGTGCATGATTCCCACTTTGTAGTAGCTCACTTCCATTATGTTCTTGGTATGGCTATAACTCTTGCTGCTTTTAGTGGTATGTACTATTGGTTCCCTAAACTGACTGGCAAGATGTATAACGAAACCCTTGGAAAGGTTAGTTTCTGGGTCATTATGATAGGCTCTAATGTTTTCTACTTTTTTCAGTTCATTGTTGGTATTGAAGGTATGCCTAGAAGGTATGCAGACTATCCACCCATACCAGAGTTTATAGAGCTTCATCATATACAGACCATTGGCTCTTTTGTGCTTGCTTTCGGTATACTCTTGACCCTTATCAACTGGATACTGTCAGCTGTAAGGGGTGAGAAAGCCACTTCAAATCCATGGGGTTCCAACTCTTTGGAATGGCAGATACCCTCCCCACCACCACCGCATAACTTTGACAAGACGCCCGAACTGCCCTCGGACTGGGACCCTTACGCCTATCATCATAAACCCCATTGGTAGTTTCCTTTGGGGGGTTGCCCCTTTTTACCCATGAGAATACCAAAGAACACCTTAATCCTTGTGATATTCATGTTCATAGTTGTGCTTTCTTATCTCCTTGGGATTCTTGCCTTTTCTTCGAAGGAGGCAAGAGATAAAAAATGGGAAGAGTTCAAAAAAGAGTATCTTAATAGGAAGTAAGTAGCTCATTATGTATTATACTATAATCCTGGAGGTTAATTATGCTAAGGGTTTTTCTCATTCTGTCCATAATTTTTACATACATAGTTATGGTTTGGGGAGGTTTAGTTAGGTCTTCAGATTCAGGGCTTTCTTGCCCCAATTGGCCACTCTGCTATGGGAGCTTTGAACCTCCAAAGGATAAGGCAGCCATGCTTGAGATGGGACACAGAACTGTAAGCAGCCTCGCTGGAACCTTTACCCTTCTCACCTTTATCTGGGTATGGAGGAGTTTAAAGGGACTTCCAAGGCTTACTTCGTCCATAGCCCTTCTGCTTACTCTCAGTGCAGCCCTCACCGGGATGAAGATGATAAAAGCTGAAACACCACATCTTAAGTACCTTTCTCACATGCTTCTTGAATCCATACACATATATGAATCAATGATAATATTTGGTTTTCTTATATTAACTTACAGGTTAATATACAAAGGTGAAAAAGGAACAGGGATACCTATTTATGTTTACATCTTTGCTCTGGTCACTATGATAACTGGAGTGCTTGTGAGGTATACTGGTTCTGGAGAGGCATGTGGACATGAATGGCCTACATGCAATGGAAGCCTCGTTCCAGAATTTACCACATGGAAGGTCACTCTTCAATTTGTTCACAGAAATTTAGCTTATGTTACATGGCTAACCTTTTTCTTAGCACTCTTTACTAACTTTAGTAAGACTACCCTTCTTGGCTTTCTTTTTGTGAACATACAGTTCCTCTTTGCCACATCAATGGTGCTTACGGGCTTTTTCCTTCCCATTAGCTTCTTGGACACGGCCATGGGCTTTTTCTTGTTTGCATGGCTCACGTACAACGTGCAAACAAAACCAACTACAAACCCCAAGGTGAGGGAAGCATGGTAGAGAGAGCAATAACATATAAAAACATTGTAAGGGATTATGTTCTTCTTACAAAACCTGGTATAGTTATCCTTGTTCTGATAACCACGCTCACCGGTATGTATCTTTCTAAGAAAGGGTTCCCAGACCCATGGCTCATACTTTGGACTTTACTGGGAACTGGTTTGGCTTCTTCTGGTTCTGCTGTTCTTAACCAGTTCTTTGACAGAGACATAGATGCTCTTATGTCAAGAACTAAGGATAGGCCCTTACCATCTGGAAACCTTAGCCCCATCAATGCGCTTCTTTTTGGGATTATTCTGCTCTTTACGTCTCTTTATATTATGATAACCTTTGTAAACGCTCTTGCTACTTTTTTTACAGCCATGGCTGCCTTTTTCTATGTGTTTGTCTATACCATTGCTTTGAAAAGGAAAAGCCCATTGGCAACAGAAATAGGTGGTATCTCGGGTGCACTCCCTCCAGTTATAGGATACACTGCAGTAGCTTCTAAATTTGGTTTTGAACCACTAATACTCTTCCTTATTATGTTTGTATGGCAGCCACCACATTTTTGGGTACTTGCCATAAAGTATGCAGAAGATTACAAAAAGGCAGGCATACCAACGTTGCCAGTGGCAAGAGGAATAGAACAGACAAAGATAAAAACACTTTTATACACTGCATCCTTGCTTCCCATAAGCCTATTGCCAACTCTTTACGGTATATCTGGTAATGTTTATTTCTTTACAGCTTTTGCTCTCAGCTCCCTTTACCTTATACTAACCTTTAAGTTCCTATTTTCAAAAGATGCAAAAGCCATGTTCCTTTTCTTTTACTCTATTGTCTATCTTGCTTTTCTATTTTCTGTGATGGTTTTTGACATGGCCAAGTGAAATATTCAGACCTCTGTGTACCTTTCCTTCATCTTTTTTATTCTTAGAAAGGCTTTACTGTCCTCTGGAGTTATCAAGCTGTATGCTTTTCCATAGCTTCCTATCCTTCCAGTTCTTCCTATCCTGTGTATGTATATTTCAGGATCTTCTGGTATATTATAGTTTATAACAAGGCTGACGCCTTTTATATCAAGGCCTCTTGATGCAACATCCGTAGCAACAACAGTCTTCACCTTCCCGTCTCTGAACATCCTAAGGGAGCTTTCTCTTTGATTCTGCGTCATATCACCATGGAGAGAGACCACGTTAAAACCTTTCTTCTTCAGTTCCTGTGTTATATCCTTAGCATCTCTCTTTGTTTTCACAAATACGATAACCTTTTCCAGAATATGGTCCCTAAGGATCTTTTCAAGCTCAGATATTTTTTGCTTAGGAGAGTTAAGTTTTATTAGCCTTTCTTCTATCTTTGGTTTTAACTCTGTAGAGATAACTCTTACAAACTTATAGTCCTCTCTGAGGTGTTTTCTGGCAAGCATCTCTACCTCTTTGGATAGAGTGGCTGAGAAAAGGAAAGTTTGTCTCTGTTTTGGAATGTAAGATATGATCTCCTCTATGTCATCTATAAAGCCCATGTCAAGCATAAGGTCTGCTTCGTCAAGCACCAAAAAGGATACAGTGCTAAGGTTCAAGACTTGCCTGCTTAATAAGTCCTTTATCCTTCCTGGAGTACCTATAACTATGTTGGGCGTGAACTTAAGAAGGAACTCTATATCCCTTCCAACAGGCGTGCCACCGTAAAACACTGAAACTTTTAAAGCCTTGTGCTTGGACAAGGCATAGACCTGCTCTTTAACTTGAAGGGCTAGCTCACGCGTTGGGGTCATTATCAGAACCTTAAGACCATCAGACCTGTTTACCCTTTCAATGATAGGAATACCAAAAGCTGCAGTCTTTCCTGTACCTGTGGCTGCCTGTCCCATCAGGTCGTATCCACTCAGAGCTAAGGGGATAGCTTCCTTTTGGATAGGTGTGGGCTCTTTAAAGCCTAAGTCTCTTATGGACTTTTGTGTTAATTGGCTAAGTTGGCTAAAGTTAAAATCCATGTATTTAAGAACCTCCTTAATTAATTATAAGCCTTTTTTTGCTTTTTATCCAAACCTTCCAGTTATGTAATCCTCTGTAAGTTTTTGGTCTGGTTTTGTAAACAGCTTTTCTGTAAGATTGAACTCTACAAGCTCTCCAAGGTACATAAAGCCTGTATAGTCAGAGATTCTGGCTGCCTGCTGCATGTTGTGAGTAACTATAACTATCGTTATCTCCCCCTTTAACTCCACTATTAATTCTTCTATCTTCGCGGTAGATATTGGGTCCAGTGCAGATGTGGGCTCATCAAAAAGGAGAACTTCTGGTTCCACTGCCAAACTCCTAGCTATGCAGAGCCTCTGCTGCTGTCCTCCAGATAAGGAGAAGGCACTCTCCTTTAACCTATCTTTTACCTCATCCCACAGGGCTGCATCCTTCAAGGCCTTCTCTACACGGTCCTTTAGCTCTTGGCCCCTGATACCCTTTAGTCTTAAGCCAAAGGCTATGTTATCAAATATAGACATTGGGAAGGGTGTTGGCTTTTGGAAGACCATACCGACCTTGCTTCTTAGCTCTATAAGGTCTACACTTTTATCAAAGATGCTAACACTATCCAAGAGTATATCTCCCTCATATCTGTTGTTAGGATAAAGGTCATGCATCCTGTTGAAACATCTAAGGAGCGTTGTCTTACCGCAACCAGATGGGCCTATCAGAGCTGTAACTCTCCTGTCGAATATGGGCATGGACACATTCTTGAGGGCAAGGTTTTTTCCGTAGTAGAAATTTAGGTTGACTATCTCCATTCTCTTCTTTTGTTTTACAGTGGTCTCAATCATTTAAACCTCCTTTTTTTATCCTCTTAAACATGTAAGCAAAGGGGTTGGTTATCTTTCCATGGAGTACAAGTCTTGAAAATAAAGAGAGCATAAGAATACCAAGGGTGAGTATTAGGGAAGCTGCCCATGCTTGCTGATGCCAGTAATGATAAGGTCCCATTACATAGTTAAAGGTGGTGACAGTTATAGATGCCATTGGTTTCATAAGGTTTAAGTTCAGAAAGGTATTATTAAAGGATGTAAAGAGCAAAGGAGCTGTTTCACCCGATATCCTCGCTACACCCAGGAGAATGCCTGTAAGTATACCAACCTTTACAGCCCTAAGGGTAACGCTTCTAATCATCTGCCATTTGTAAGCGCCAAGAGCGTAAGCTGCTTCTCTCATCTGTTGTGGGACCAGCTTTAGCATCTCGTCAGTGGTGACGGCTACAACAGGTACCATGAGAAGGGAAAGGGCCACAGCCCCAGAAAGACCATTGAAGTGCCCTATAGGTTTTACGAGCACGGCATAGACAAAGGCCCCCATTATTATGGATGGTGTGCTTACCATTATATCTGTTATGTGCCTTAGGACTCTGAAAAAAGCTCTCTCTCTACCGTACTCTGCAAAGTATACACCGGCCATAAGGCCAATAGGTACACCTATAATGGTAGCTAAGGTTGTAAGTATAAAGTGTCCTACAAAGGCAGGCCTCAATCCACCACCTTCAACTCCGGCTGGGTTTGGATCCAAGTATACAAGTTCTGGGCTGAAGTATTTGATACCGCTTATGAGCAAAGAACCGAGTATCCAAAAGAGCCAAAATATGCCGTAAACAGTTAACAATCCAGATAAGGAGAGCATAATGATGTTTACGATCTTTCTGTAGCCTTTTCTCATACCTTCCACCTCTTTTCAAGCCTCAAGATCATAAACTTGGCCAGGAAAAGTATAACAAAGGATATAACGAATAAGAACATAGAAACGTAGTAGAGGGATGATAGATATATATCCGTGTCCGCTTCGGTGAACTGGTTGGCAAGGGCTACAGTTATGGTAGTAAAGGAATCGAAGAGAGATTTAGGAATCTGAGAGTTGTTTCCAGCCAAAAAGGTCACGGCCATGGTCTCGCCTAAAGCTCTACCAGTGGATAGTACAAGACCGCCAGCTATACCCGATGCTGTGTAGGGTATGACAACTTTTCTTACCACCTCCCACTGAGTAGCACCAAGACCATAAGCAGACTCCTTCATGATTGAGGGGACTAACTCAAAGCTGTCCCTTACAACAGCACTCATAAAAGGGATTATCATTATGGAAAGGACTAAGCTTGTTGTAAAGACATCTATGCCTGTGGTAGCTCCTGAGAAGAACTGTCCAATTATGGGCAAGTTTCCTAGTTTATCTTGAAGGAAGGGCTCCACCTTTTCCGCCATTATGGGGGTTAGTACAAAAAAACCCCAAAGACCGTATATGATGCTGGGTATAGCCGCCAGAAGTTCCACCGCCCCCGATATTAGGGGCTTAAGCCATCTCGGTGATAGTTCCGTTATAAATATGGCTATACCTACAGAAACTGGTGCGGCCATAAGTATGGACAGAAGCGTGCTTATGATAGTACCTACTACCATAGTGGCTGCGCCGAAGTCTTCGGCCACTGGGTCCCAATTTGTATGTGTAAGGAAATTTATAACGCCGAACTTTTCTATAGCCAATCTGGACTCGTAATAGAGGATCAGAAGTATAAGAAGAGGGAAGAGAAGGCCCGCAAACAGAGCCCAAAACCCAAGAGACACCTTAGCTAAGCGCTCGATCAGAACTCCACTATTTTTGACTTCGCTTATCCTTTTTTGTGCCACGCTCTCTACTTGCATATTATACCATACCTATGGGGTTAAGTTGTTCTCTTTCCAATATTCAAATATGAGCTTTTTGACATCGGTAGGCATGGGTATGTAGTTCAGTTCCTCTGCATACTTATCTCCATGCTCAAAGGCCCACTTAAAGAAGATGTTTGCTTTTTTGGCACGTTCGGGTTGGTCCTTTGCAAGGAGTATGAATGTGGCACCCGATATAGGATAGCTTCCCTTTCCAGGTTGGTCTGTGAGAATTTCATAGAAGTGCTTTGACTTATCCCATTTGGCGTAAGCTGCCGCCGATTGTATGGTCTTTACGCTGGGTTCTACAAAGACGCCTTCCTTGTTCTTTATCTTTGCCATGGGTAAGTTGTTCTGCTTTGCGTATATGTACTCAACGTATCCTATACCTCCCTGGGACCTCTTCACGTAGTTTGTAACACCCTCGTTGCCTTTACCACCAACGCCCACTGGCCACTTTACAGAAGTTCCAAAACCTACCTTTTCTTTCCACTCTGGGCATACCTTAGAGAGCCAGTTGGTAAATATCCATGTGGTGCCAGAACCATCCGACCTGTGAACCACCACTATATTTCTGTCTGGAAGCTTGACATTGGGGTTTAACTGCTGTAAGTATGGGTCGTTCCACTTTCTAACCTTGCCCATGTATATGTCGCAGACTGCTTTCTGGTCCATGTTCAGAACAGTTTTCCCTATTTCTGGTATATTGTAAGTGACCACATCAGCACCTATGACAGCTGGAAACTGAAGCAGTTTATTTTTTTCAAGCTCTTCAGGGGTCAGTGGAGCATCTGATGCACCAAAATCTACCGTCCTGTTGGTTATCTGCCTGATACCACCACCTGAACCTATGCTTTGATAGTTGACCTTATTACCTGTAGCACTTTGGAACTCGTAAGCCCATCTGCTATAGATGGGATAGGGAAAGGTTGCTCCTGCACCAGTTATCTCAACAGCCAGTACAGGTGATGTTAAAACTGCTGATGCCAAAGCTATTCCTTTGAACTTCTTCATATCTACACCTCCTTACTTAGATTTTTCTTCCATGGATCTTTTGATCATGGATTGGATTTCCCTGTTTCTCTCATCCACGTCCTTCCTGAGCTGATCTGACACATTCATAGCTTCTTCTGGAGTTATAACTCCCTTCTCTGTAAGAAGCTCCAGAAGAGTGTCTAAGGCTGGATGATTGGTACCAGCAAAACTAAAGAGTGGCAAACTAAAAGCTAAACTCAAAAGTAACTTTTTCATCTCTGCTCCTCCTTGATCAGTCTAAGGGAAAGTTTACAAGCTGAATGTTAAGATTCCGTTAAGTCATTAAAGCTTATGAGACTATCCTTTCTTAGCTCTTCTCTTTCGTAGGGATAGTCTTTCCTGTAATGCACTCCCCTGCTTTCTCTCCTCTGAAGGGCGGATTTTAGGGTAGAAAGGGCTACAAGGCTTATATCTAAAAGCTCTCTGTTCTCAATGCTCCCTTCCCATTCTCTCCAGTTTTTTATCCACCTGTTTAGGTTTTCACCTGCGTATTTGAGGTCATCTTCGTCTCTCTCAAGGCCACAGTTTTTCCACATAAGCCTTCTAATATGCTCAAAGCTGTGTAGAGGTTTTGAAAACTTAGCTCTTGAGCTTCTGAAGTTTACTTTCTTTTCTTTGAAGAACTTTATGTCGTGGTATACCCTGTAAGCTGTTCTGTATCCAAAGACCACACCTTCCAGAAGAGAATTAGAAGCTAACCTGTTTGCTCCGTGAACACCACTGCAAGCACACTCACCAACTGCATAAACACCAGGAAGGGAGGCTCTTCCGTAGGAATCAACCTCAACCCCACCTATGAAGTAGTGAGCTGCAGGAACCACAGGGATGAGGTCTTTGTATGGATTAAGACCCTTCTCCTCGAGAAGTTGGCTGATGGTGGGGAAACGCTTCTCTATCTTTTGAAGGTGGCGCATGTCCAAAAAGACCCTGCTCCCTTCCTTTAGCTTCCTGTATATAGCCCTTGAAACCACATCTCTTGGCTGTAGTTCGTTTATGAACCTGTTTCCCTTTTCATCCACAAGCCATGCACCTTCTCCCCTCACAGCCTCGGAAATTAAAAGGTTTGTCCCTTCAACGACTGTAGGATGGAATTGAACGAATTCTGCATTCTTCAGATATGCCCCAGCCCTCAAAGATATACCTATGGCATCTCCCCTTACTTTTACTGGGTTCGATGTGTGAAGAAACATGCTTGCAGCCCCTCCAGTTGCAAAGATCAAAGCCTTAGTCCTCATAAGCTTCAAGCTTCCATCGTAGTAAAGAATTCCGTGAAGCTCTTCGTCAAAGAGTATCTCCTGTAACTCCCCCATCAAAACAGGAATGCTGAGTTCCTTTACCCTCTTAAAGAGGGCTTCGTATATAGCTCTTCCGGTATGGTCCTTAACCTTCAACACCCTTGGGAAGGAATGCCCGCCCTCTACGGTTGTTTCGTAAAAGCCATTGTCCATGTCAAACCTGACTCCCCACCTCTCTAAGTCCCCTATCCTTTGGATCCCTTCGTCCACAAGGATGCGCAAAGTTTCTTCTTTGCAAAGACCCCTTCCTGCCCTTTGGGTATCAAGTATATGCAAGAAAGCGCTATCATGTGGATGAAGGGCGCAGGCTATACCTCCTTGGGAGTAGTAAGTGTTTCCTATCCCCCTTGTGAGCACAACGGGGTTCAGTCCAAGTTCCTTAAGAGTTATGGCAGATGTCAACCCAGCTATCCCACTTCCACATACAACAACCTTAGCTCTCTCTTCTGGTAACTTTAGTGTATCAAAGCTAAGAAAGTATGGCATAGTTATGAAAGATATTTATCAAAAGGTTTGCTAATCTTTCTGGGTCGTGTCTCACAAAATCTTCCTTTTCGCCTATCAAGTCTTCCGCATAAACGCTAAAGCCCTCTCTTGCTATTTTTGCCACATCTGGCACCACAGGTTCTTGTCCCTGCTGGAGATACCTTTTGAGTATTGTGTCTGATGGCATCCTTGTATTTACCACAAGGGCGTCAACCTTTGATATTCTTGAATGCTTCAAAAATGCCTTGAGATGGTCATAGGCTGTAAAACCGTCTGTCTCTCCTGGCTGTGTCATAACGTTTACAACAAAGACCTTCAAGCCATTGGACCTCTCAACAGCATTTCTTATATCTTCTATCAGCAAGTTGGGGACTATGCTCGTATATAAGCTACCGGGGCCAAAGACTATCATATCAGCAAACTCCAACCTACTTATAGCGTCTATGGGAGCGTGAGCTTCTTCTGGCTCTACCCATATTCTTTCTATCATAGCCTTTTTCTCCTTTCCGTAGTTGGTTATCTCTTCTTCGCCCACCACCACCTTTCCGTCTGTGAATTCAGCGCATAGTTTTATGTCTTCAATAGTAGCCGGTATTATATCCCCCTTTGTCCTTAGTATCTGAGACGTTATCTTTACAGCTGTCATAAAGCTTCCTGTTATATCTGTAAGCGCTACCAAAAAAAGGTTTCCAAAGGCATGACCCTCAAGCTCTTCGCCCTTAAACCTGTACTGAAAAAGCTGTTGCATGATCTCTTCGCTTTCAGAAAGGGAAACTATGCAGTTTCTTATATCACCTGGGGCTGGCACGCTGTAAGCCTTTCTGAGCCTTCCTGTACTGCCACCGTCATCCGCAACCGTCACTATAGCCGACAAACTCCTTATCTTCTCGCCCACTTCCCTTTTGAGCCCCCTTAGAAGACTGGACAACCCTGTTCCTCCACCTATAGCTACTATATTCATAAGTCTCCTCCTTGAATTTTTCGTTTACCGAAGTATTTTAAACCATTATGGTTATGCTCAACCTCAAGGAGATATTTAAAGGCAGAAAAAGGTTCACTGGCTTTTAT